>NZ_JBVVPS010000021.1:0-108509 GCF_055811355.1 Bradyrhizobium sp. WSM4873
CCCGCCCCCCCCCGCCCCGCGCCCCCCCCGCCCCCCCCCCCCCCCCCCCCCCCCCCGCCCGCCGCCGCCCGCCGGGCGGCCGCCGGCCCCGCCCCCCCCCCCCCCCCCCCCCCCCTCTCTCTCCCCCCCCCCCCCCCCCCCCCCCCCCCACGCTCAGGGATTGCTTCGCTGCGCTCGCAATGACGGAGTGAGACGGCTAT
The DNA here is from genome assembly GCF_055811355.1 of Bradyrhizobium sp. WSM4873. Taxonomy (NCBI): domain Bacteria; kingdom Pseudomonadati; phylum Pseudomonadota; class Alphaproteobacteria; order Hyphomicrobiales; family Nitrobacteraceae; genus Bradyrhizobium; species Bradyrhizobium sp. WSM4873. Next base: position 201 of record NZ_JBVVPS010000021.1, read on the forward strand.
GCTGGCGCGTCAACAAGCGTTGAGGAAATGACCCATGCAATATCGCCAACTCGGCCGCAGCGGCCTGAAAGTGTCGCCGATCTGCTTGGGCACGATGATGTTCGGCGGGCCGACCGATGAGGCCACCTCAAAGCGCATCATCGCGAAGGCGCACGAGGCCGGCATCAACTTCATCGACACCGCCGACGCCTATTCGAAGGGTGCATCTGAAGAAGTCGTGGGACGCGCCATCGGCAACAACCGTCACGCCTGGGTGCTCGCGACGAAACTTGCGAACCCCATGGGCGAGGATCCCAACCGTGTCGGCCTGTCGCGGCGCTGGGTATTGGAGGCGGCGGATGAGAGCCTGAAGCGGCTCGGCACCGATCACATCGACATCTATTATCTGCACAAGGAAGACCATGCGACGCCGCTGGAGGAGACGGTGCGCGCGATGGGCGACCTGATCCGCGCCGGCAAGGTGCGCTATTTCGGCGTCTCGAACTACCGCGCCTGGCGCGTCGCCGAAATCTGCAACATCTGCGACCGGCTCGGAATCGACCGGCCCGCGGTGAGCCAACCCTATTACAACGCCATGAATCGCATGCCTGAAGTCGAGCACTTTCCGGCCTGCTCCTACTACGGCCTCGGCATCGTGCCCTACAGCCCGCTGGCGCGCGGCGTGCTGACCGGCAAATACAAGCTCGACGCGGCTCCCGACAAGGAGACGCGCGCAGGCCGCAATGACACGCGCATGATGCAGACCGAATGGCGGCCGGAATCGCTCCAGCTCGCGCAGGAGATCAAGACCCACGCCGAGAAAAAGGGCATCACCGCAGGCCAGTTCGCGGTCGCCTGGGTGCTGAACTCCGCCTTTGTCTCCTCGATCGTTGCCGGTCCGCGCACCGAAGAGCAATGGGACGGCTACACCGGCGCGCTCGACTATCGCTTCACTATGGAAGACGAGGCGCTGATAGACAGACTGGTCGTGCCAGGTCATCCCTCGACGCCGGGCTACAACGACCCGGCCTATCCGATTGAAGGACGTCGCGCGCGGACCGCCTGAGCCGGAGACAAGAATGGCCTTCGAAGATCGCTATGGCCTGTCGATCTCCACCTCTTCGCCCGAGGCGGCATCCGCCTATCGCGAGGGCGTCGACCTCATGCTCGCCGGCTGGACCGGCACGGCGGAGACTCTGGAGCGCGCGATTGCGGCCGATCAGGATTTTGCGCTGGCCCATATCGCCCGCGCCCGCCTGCATGGCTTCTATCAGCAAGGCGATCTGGCACGGCAGAAGGCAGCCCGCGCGCGCGAGCTCGTGGCGAACCGCGGCACGGAACGCGAGCGTTCGCATGTCGAGACGTTGGTGCTCGCAATCGAGGGCCGGCTGCCCGAGGCAATCGCGGCGACTATGAAGCACGTCGAGGCGTGGCCGCGCGACGCATTAGTGCTGTCGCTGCCGCTCGGCGCGTTCGGCCTGTTCGCGTTCTCCGGTATGGCCGATCACGACCGTGCGCGGCAGCAGCTGTGCGAGCGCGTCGCGCATCGCTATGGCGAGGATTGGTGGTTCCTCACCATGTACGGCTGGGCGATGACCGAGAACGGCAATGTCAGTCGCGGCCGCGGCGTCACCGAGCGCGGCTTCGATCTGCGCCGGCAGAATGCCCATGCCGCGCACGCCGTGCTGCATGCGATGTTCGAGGACGGTTCGATCGAAGCGGCCGACCGGCTCGTCGACGACTGGATCCCCTCTTACGACCGCGCCGGGATCTTGTACGGCCATATCCGCTGGCATCAGGCGCTCGGCGCACTGGAGCATGGCGATGCCGCGCGGGCGCTTGCGATCTATGCCGATGTGCTGCAGCCAAAGGCGACACAGGCGCCGCCGCTCAATGTCGTCACCGACGGCGCGTCACTGCTCTGGCGCCTGTCGGCTTACGGCCACGCCGTGCCGAAAGCGCTCTGGGTCGAAGGCGATGCCGCCGCGCAAAAACTGTTTCCGAAATCGAGCCTGCCCTTCGCCGACGTCCACATGGCGCTGTTCGCGGCCGCGACGCAAAATCGCGAGGCGCTCGCCGCGCGTCTTGCCGTGATCGAGCAGCGGCTCGCCGACGGCAAGCTCCCGGCCGGTCCCGTGGTGCCGGCGGTCTGCCGCGCGCTGGCAACCTTTGCGGACGAGGATTACGCGGCATGCGTGCAAATGCTCGCGCCGGTCCTCGGCGAGGTCGTGCGTCTCGGCGGCAGTCACGCCCAACGCGAACTGATCGAGGACACTTTTGTCGTCGCCCTCATGCGCAGCGGCGACCTGCCCCGCGCCCGCGCGTTACTCGATGCCCGCCTGCACCGCCGTCCCTCCCTGCGCGATACGCGCTGGAAGGCGACGATGGGCTAGCTCCGCCACGAAAAAAACACCGGCCGGGCGGCAAGTGCCGGCCGGGAACGGGTTGGGCGATATGGGCGAATCGCCGTTGGGGTGGCGCGGTGGTATTTCAGACGAATCAGGCAGAACAAACGGGATCGCAACCAATTTACGGTTCGACGGTTGTCGGACGGAACTTTCCCGTGGTTCCCTGGCATGTGAACCTTCCGATGCGCCTCTGCCGACCAGTCCTCACCGCCGCCCTCATCGCCTTGGCAAGCCCTTGTTTTGCCGAGTCTTCCTTGTCGATTCCCGTGAATAACCCTCAGGCCGCAAACGCCTTCGTCGACCTGCTGGCGCTGATGTCCGGCCACTGCAAGACGCTGAAGGTCGCGGGCCGCACCTTTGCCTGCAAGACGGTCGCCTATGCCCATGGTGACAAGGGCCGGGTCAATTTCGCGGTCGCGGTGGACGATCCCGCCGACGAGAATCACGTCGTGTCGTTCTCCGGCGAGAACGGCAAGCGCGCCGACGACAATTCCTATGAGCTGCCGATCGACCGTATGCTGCTCAATTCCAAGGACCGCCCCAAGGTCGACGGGTTGCCGGTGCCGGCCGAGCAGACCTCCACAGGCCTCTGCCGCCAGACCGGCAATTTCGCCGCCAGAAAGGTGACTGACGTCACCTGCTCCGCCACCGACAGCGAGGGCCGCCGCTACGAACTGCTGTTCGTTTCCGACGGCACGCCCGTGAGCGTGCGTCGTATCAGGCAGTCGGCTCCGTCGATCCAGGATCCGTTCAAATAGCGGACCTTGTTCGCTCCGCATGCGGGCGAGGTGAACCGCCGCCTGCGCGGCACAGCCGGATCAAATCCTTTCATTGAAACTTCGGAACCGGCAGGTATGCTCGGATGCGTCCTCATCGAGGAGGCGCCCGTTGCAAACACAGGCAGGCACAGAGTCCAGCAATGCGGATGGTCAAGGCGATCAAGCGGCTCCTGATCGTCTGCCTGTTCGCAACCCTGGCACATGAATGCCCCGCGGCCGACAGTCCGGGGCAGCGCTCGATCCTGGTGCTGGAAGACGCCGACTTTCGTTCGCCGTTCTATTCGGAGATTTTTGCCGGTATCCGCACGGCTGCGAAGGAAAATGGACAGATCCATACCGTGATCTACGGCGAAAGCCTCGATCTCGCCCGTTTCCCGGGACCGGACTACGAGGAGAGTCTGGTCGGTCATCTCAAGACCAAATACGCGCACCGGTCGATCGACGTCATCGTCTCCATCGGCGTCGCGTCGGCGAAATTCCTTCAGGGGCGCAAGCACGACATCTGGCCCGCTGCACCCGTGGTTTACGGCTTCGTGCCCGATCTGCCCGAGACGCGCGCGCTGTTCCTACCCGACACGACCGCAATCTTTGCCAAGGTGTCTCCGGCGCAGTTACTGACTGCGGCACGCGCGGTCGTTCCCGACCTGACTGGTGTCGTCCTTGTTGGCGATGCATGGAAAAATCCGCTGACATACGGCCACTGGAAGCAGGAATTCGCGGCCGCGATGCCGGATCTCGAGATTGTCGATCTGTCCGGGATGGTGCTGCGGGAAGTGCGCGAACGGGTCGGCTCCTTGCCCCCTGGCTCTGCAATCCTGACCTCGGCAATGTATTCCGACGGCGAAGGCACCCACTATTTGCCGGCTGCGGCGCTTGCGCGTGTCGCCGAGCACGCGAACCGCCCGATCATCATCACCTCCGATACATTTCTCGGGCGGACGGGAGTTGGCGGCTTCCTGCTGCTGCCCGGAACCATCGGACGGGAAGCCGGCCAATTGGCAATGCGGATTCTCGGCGGCGAATCGCCGTCGAGCATCCCGCCCGTTGCCGGGGACAACGTGAAGCCGATCTTCGACTGGAGACAGCTCAAGCTCTGGAATGTGGACGAAGCTCATCTGCCTCCGGGCAGCGAGGTGCGTTTCCGAGAACCGAGCTTCTGGGAGCAGTATTACTGGCGCGTCATGATCAGTGTCGGCTTGGTGCTGGTGCAGGCGACGATGATCGTCATCCTCCTGCGCGAGCGCAGGCTGCGATTCCTGGCGGAGGTCGAAGCGCGCCAACGCATGTCGGAGCTTGCCCACATGAATCGCCTTGCCACCGCGGGCGAGATGTCTGTCACAATCGCGCATGAGCTGAGCCAGCCGCTCGCCGCCATTCTGATCAATGCAGAGACCGCCGAGCAACTGTTGCAGATACCGGCACCTGACCTTGGCGTGATCAGGGATATACTGGGTGACATTCGCCGAGACGATAAGCGCGCCAACGAGATCGTCGTTCAGGTGCGCTCATTTCTGAAGAGGGCCCGCACAGAGCGGAGCGAGCTCGACCTCAACGCGGCGGTCGGCGACGTGTTTAGGTTCCTCTCCGTTCAGGCCCTGACCTACGACGTTGCGCTCGCGACGGACCGATCGGCCTCGGATATTCACGTAACTGCCGACAAAGTGCAGCTCCAGCAGGCTATTCTGAACCTGGTCATGAATGCCATCGAAGCGGTGGCCGATCTGCCGGAGGATCGGCGACGCATCGTCGGTCGAACCAGCCTAGCGGGCAATCAGGCCATGATCTCGATCGCAGATGCCGGCGACGGCATCTGCACAGAAAAGATAACCGAAATCTTCAAGCCGTTTTTCACAACCAAGACGCAGGGCATGGGAATCGGCCTCTCGATCACGCGCACGATCGTCGAGGCACACGGCGGGCGGATCTGGGCCGAGAACGCGCCGACCGGAGGCGCCGTCTTTCATATCAGCCTGCCGCTGGCCGCCGCGCGATCGTGAGTCGAGGCCTTCTGCCGCCAGACGTCAACCATCGCATATGATGGTCACCATACCTCGGAGCGACCCATGACGCGCGACCGCCTGTTTCTGCTGCGTCCCGGGTTCGAGGACCCGACTTTTCCTGGACGCCGCTTCTATTGCTGGCATTGCGCGCTGATCGAGGGCGTGCTGGTCTCGCTTCCGCAGCTCGCCGGCAAGCTCGACATCGAACGCATCCCGTGGCCACGCCCGCGGCAAGCCGTGATCGCGCTGGCCGGCGAGGAGAACTAGTCGTTGCCGCTGCTCGTGCTGGCGGTTGGAGCGACCTCGCCGCACCAGACCGGCAGCTATCAGGGCCGCGCGTTCATTGCTGACAAGGACGCCATCCTGGCCGCGCTCTCCGAACGCCACGGCTTTCCCGATCCGCATCCGTGAGGGGGAGAGCGCGTAGCCTGCAATCACGTCGCGAAACGAGGGAAAATTGACATTGCGTGTCGTCACTGTCGCCTCGCATAGTCGGCGCTGCAGGTAAGTCTGCAAGTAAGTCTGAAAGCCGCCCCTCATGTCACTCGCGCTTCCCGCCCTCATCGTCGTCGACGTCCAGCGTGCGTTCGACGAATGGGAGGCGGCGGGCAAGCGGCGCAATAACCCGGATGCAGTGGCACGTATTGCCGATCTCCTGACGGCGTTCAGAACCAGCGGCGCGCCAATCTTTCACATTCGTCATGAGGGCACCAAGCCGTCCTCCTCATTTCTGCCAACGAGCTCCGGATATGCCGTCAGGGACGAGGCATGCGAGCGGCCGGGCGAGATCGTGATCGTCAAGCACGTCAACAGCGCCTTCATCGGCACCGATCTGGAAAGGCGCCTGCGCGCGGGCAACATCGGCACTCTCGTCATTTGCGGCGCCACCACCAATCATTGCGTCGAGTCGACGACGCGGATGGCCGGCAATCTCGGCTTCGACGCACGGCTGGTGCGCGACGCGACCTGGACGTTCGAGCGGGTCGGGCCGGATGGCGACAGGCATTCTGCGGAGGAGATCCATGCGATGACGCTGTCGAACCTCAACGGCGAATTCGCGCGCATCGTCACCACCGATGACGTGATTGCATCATTCGCGGCAGAGTGATGGCGGAGTTACGGCCACGCCCGTGATGCGACAATAAATCTCACGAGACGCACGTAGCCGCGCGAACCGGACGCCCATGAAACTGCGTCGTTTCGACGCCCGCACTGGCCGGAACGTGCCGGATGACCAGGTGTTGTCACACGACATTCAACTGGAGTGATGACATGAAGTATCTCATTGTCGCGATGGCCGTCGGTGCTGCGGCGCTTGCCGGCGGATCGGCGGCGAACGCGGCCAATCATTCAAGCGCGAAACACAACGCGCCAGCCGCCCAGTCAACCGACATCAGCGCGCAGCACAGGCACCACCATCACGGACATCGCCATCACTGGCGTCCTCACCACCATTACGGATTTCATCGTCCGCACTACCGGAGCTACGGCTACTATCCGCGGCACCACGGCTATTACGGCGGCGGACCGTACGGATATTATGGCGGCGGCGGTCCGAGCGTGACGTTCGGCTTCGGCGGCAGCCGCTGGTAAGACGAAAGGCAGCAACGCGAAAGGCTCGCGAAATGCGGGCCTTTCTTTGCGCGCCAGCCTATCCTCGCAAGATCATCCCCGCCGTCTGCTGACCGCTCGCCAGCGCCGCCTCGACCGTGCCCATATCGGCTCCGCGATAGAGCGCCTCGCCGGAGAAAAGCACCGGACCATCGGCGCGTGCGAGGATCGTCTGCGCCTCGCGCGTTCGCGGCGTTGCCCAGGAATAGGCGCCGCGGGCGTAGGGATCGTGCGCCCAGTTTGTCGCAACGGCCGCGACGAGCTCGCGCGCGAGGTCCTCACGCGACAGGCCGAAGACGGTCGCAAGCGAATCGAGCCCGGCATCGATCAGCCCTTGCGGGTCGAGGTGCGACAGCGCTGCCGTGCGCGGGCCGCCGAACCATCCGGTCAGCACGAGATGCCGGTTCGGATATTGCGTCCACCATACGGGAATGGCCTGGTCGGACAAAAGGAAGCTCATGTCCGCGAGCTCTTCCTTGCGCTCGCGCCACCATGGCCGCCTGAAGCGCAGCAGGATTTTTATCACGTTACCGAAGCCGATATCGTCGGCCGCCGCCGCCTTCGCGCGCGCGCCGCTCGGCAGCCCGATCTCGCGCAGCAACGGCAGCGGAACGGTGAGCATCACGCGATCGCAGCCATGCACGGCGCCGCCGACACAGCGAACGGCGATCGCGCCGCCCTCCTCCTCGATCGCCGACACCACGCAACCGAAGCGAATAATCACGCCAAGCTTGCGGCACTCGGCTGCCAGGAAGTCGATCATCGCACCATAGCCGCCCTTGATGCGCGCCTGCGGAGAGTGCCCGCCGGCCATCCATTCCTCGCGCAGCGCCAGCGTCGAGGCGCGCTCGGGATCGGCCGCATCGTAGCCCTCGACCATTCGCTCGATCGCATGGCGCAGCCGCGCGTGCTCATCCCCGGCAAAATGCCGGCGCAGGAAATCGGCGACCGTGAGGTCGTCGTTCAATTCCCGAACCACGGCGTGCAGCTCAGCCTCATGCGGATCGTGGCGATCCTCGCGCACGATGTCAGCGCCGTCGAAGCCCCATCGCTCGCCCTCGATCTCCTGAAGGGACAGCCCGGCCTCACGCAGCAACGCGCGCGTGACCGGCGCCTCGCCGTGCACGAATTCGGCGCCGCCGTCGGCGCGGTAGCCGAACTCCGAAGCAGGCAGCGGATGGATGCGGCCGCCGCAGCGCTCGCGCGCCTCCAGGATCGTCACGGTCCTGCCCGCGCGCGCCAGCTCGCGCGCCGCCATCAGGCCGGCCGCGCCGGCACCGGCGACGACGATATGCTCTGATGTTGCCGACATCTCGGTGCTGCTACTTGCCCACGGCCTGCGGATCGTTCTGGATCAGATAGCGCAGCAGCAGGACGCCGCCGCCGAGATCCCGCGTGCTCTCCAGCCTCATCGCGCTCAGCGGTGCACGCCGGTCGCCGTCGGAGTCCGTGGAATCGAACACGAAGGGCGCGCCCCTGGCGCCGTCGATCGCGGGGCTGAGGATCAGGTTGAACTCGTCGATCAGGCCGGCACGCAGGAACGCGCCGTTGGCGACGCCGCCGCCCTCGACCAGCAGGCGCTTCACGCCGAGTTCGCGATTGAGAATGTCCAGCGTCAGCGCGAGGTCGATCTCGGACTTGCCGGCAAAGATATAGGACACGCCCTCGCCGCGGAGCCCCGCGAGATGCGAATCGGGGACACTCTCGGTCAGCACGACGACGATCGGATCGCCGCCGATATCGGAGCGGCCCCAGCCGATCTTGCCTTTCGCATCCAGGACGACGCCATAGGTTTTCGCATCACGTCGCGCGAACCAGTTTTCGCGCGGAAATTTCGCGTCCGCCGTCGTGGGATAGGGCTCGCCCTTGGCGAACTCCGAGCCGGTGACGCGGCCGATCGCCCAGGCATCACCGCCGAGCTCGTCGTGGATCTTCTCGAACCAGTCCGTCCCTGCCCCCTTCGGGCGCCAGCGGCTCGGATGGGTGCGGCCGTCCAGACTCGAATGCATCAGACAGATGACGTAAGGCTTCATGCGTATCTCCGGGCCGCGCTCAGGCGGCCGGCTCATTGCCCTTCTCATTCCCCGTGGCGCGATCGTTCACGATCACCGCGAGGGGATTGAGCTTTGGCGGCGCGACGAGTTTCAGCGTGTTGGTGTCGCGATGGTTGAACGGCGCGCCGCGCACGAACAACTCGGTCTGGATCAGATAGGTCCAACTGCCGTCGTCGTTGAAGGTGATGTCGCAGCGGTAAGCGTCGGTGCGGAACGCTTGTTCCAGAAAATCAGTCGAGCAGATCCCGTAAGCGGTATCCCCACGCTTGGCGGTGACGGAGATCGCTTTGTCGTCCGGCCCGGCCTTGCCCGACGCCAGCAGCACCTGCCCGCGCGGGATCGCCAGCGTCTGCATGATCAACCCGGTCGCGGGCTCCCACAACCAGTAGCCGACCTGGTCGTGGAAGGTGATGTCTTCCTCGGGCGTGTTGATGTGGATGTGATAGCGCAGCCCGTAGAGCAGCTGCGGCCCGTTGGCCTGCGGATCGATCGGGTCCATCCGGATGCGCTCGATGAACGTCCGCCGCTCCGGCCCCTGCGCCTTCGGATTGATGTCGATACCCTTGTCGGCCTGCCAGCTGCCTGCGAGACGGCGGAGCGGGCCGAGATTGGCAAGGCCGTCGGGCGAGACATCCTCGGGCTCGGTGAAGATATCGGCTGGAAGGGGGAGCATGGGTGTCCTCGCGTCATTGCGGAGGCAGCAATAGCACGAGAGTGCGGGCGTGGCTCGTTCTCAAGCCTCACAATCGCGAATGGACATAGGCGCCACGCGCAGACGATCCATGAGCGAGCCACCTGATAACAGGCTACACTGACCGGCTGGAATGATATGTGTCGTCAATTACGGGCTGATTGTCGACGCGCTTGCGACTTGCCTCGTGCAATCGGAGGAGAGGCCATCCGCGCTGCTACTTCAATGCAAGGCTGCTGCAATATGCCGAGGTTTCGCCGGACCGCCAACCGGTGACGCGTCCCGCTTCCTTGCACTCGTCGTAGGTCTTGTAGTTGCCGACGTTGCGGCACGTGAACGAATAGACGCCACCCGAAACGTTGCAACCGACCCAGGGCTTGTCGCCCGCCTTGAAGCTCGATTGACAACCGCCGACGCAGCTGCCCGTGGCGGCGGCGAGCTTGGCAAGCTTCGTGGCGTCCGAGGTCGGCGCCAGTGACGCCGTCGAAGCGGCTGACGTGCGCGATCCGGTCCCGCGAGCTGTCGCGTGATGCGCTGGCCGGTGTGGCCGCGCCACATGCTTCGGCGCATCAACCATGACGCCGGGAAGCTGGGTGTCGGCGGCGGTCGTGGTCGGCGTCGGTTGCGACATCGCGGTGCCGCCGAGGGCGCACAGGAGCAGTGCAACCGATGAGATGGCGACAGCGGGACGCGTAACGAAGCATGATGACAACGTCATGGCCATGTCCATCCAGATGCGGGGCCGGTCAATTCCGTCCCGAGGGCCAGGATATCACGCCCTGATCCAGGTTGCATGGAGAGGAACCATGCAACTTGACACGGCCTGTCGACGCGCTCCGCATCGCACCTGCCGCAGTTTTGAGCAGGCATCGAGCATGACAGACACGCGGCAGCAAGGCAGGAGCGCGAAACTCGCCCCGGTCGCCAACAAGCCACCCAAGCATTTGTGTTGGGTCCCTCTCGTCATCCACATTCTGCCGTTGCGACGCAGCCACACGCGATCAGGCCTGATCCAGAGCGCCGCCGCCATGTTCGTGACGTCGCCCTCCGGGCCGCCGCGATTGCCTCACGATGCGCTCAACCAACTCTATGACCTGACGCCGGCCGAGATTCGCATCATCGAGTTCATCTGCGAGGGACACACACGAGACGCGATCTCGGCCTTGCTCGGCGTTTCCGTCAGCACCGTGAAGAGCCACCTCATTCACGTCTTCGAAAAGACGGGCTGCAGGCGCCAGGTCGATCTGGTCAGGGCGCGAAATCGCTGACGCTCCCGGTGTAGGATGCGGGACCGACGGTAGCGACGGACGCGCGCGCGGCGGCTCAGGAGGTCGTGGCAGTGATCAAGAACTCGAAGAACGTCATCACGGCAGCGACTGCGATGGCTACGACCAAAATGTTTGGTTCCTGGAGCGGACGGTAATCCTTGTTGCGTTCCGCTCTGACGCGGGCACAACCATGAATGAGCATCGTCAGCAGCACCACGCCGATCAGCGCATAAGCGACGTAGACGAGCATGGATTGCGCCAGATCCGAGTCGCAGACGACTCTTATCCAGGGACCGGGTTCGGACTGGCACAGAAGGCCTTGAACCACGTCTCGCGGACGCGATGAGCGCCCTGCTGTAAGGCTGGACGAAAGGCAGACCAGAGCCAGCGCAAACGCCCATGTGCCGAGCATCGACGAGACCAGGGAGCGGGCGGCGTCGTAGTAATACTCCGAGCGCGGATAGAAGATCGCAATCACCCCGGCAACGCAGACCATCGACGCCACCAGAACGATGACGAGGGCCGCCGACGGCAAATAGCTCTCGAGGTTGAAACCGGCCGGCAATTGCTGCGCGTAATAGTATTGAAGCGGGACGACCAGCCACAGCAGCTTCGGGAAGAGCTGCTGCATCCACTGGGTCCGGAGCAGCTTGTTGATCGGCAGCAAGCGCCGTTCCAGCAGGCGCCGCCAGCCGGACTTTGGCGCCGCTTGCATCGCGCTTCCTGCGTCCAGGCTCATCGGTCCGCCCAAGTGATCGTCTTCGATGTCAACGGAATCACCCGCCTTCCCTCGAGCCGCTTGATGACGAGCAGCGTCGATCTCGGCCTCCAGCCGGCCGCCGCCTGCATGGCGTCGTCATAGGCGTTGCTGAACCAACCGCCGCGCTGTACCGGCCCGGTCGGAATCGGTGACGCAAAGGAGACGCAGACGCCGTTGGGCGTGTCGCGATAAGCGAACTCGGAGCTCAGTCCCTGATAACTCGACGATGACGCGTAGGCACGCGGCACCAGAGTCGTGGCGACTTCGAACGCGGAATCCAGGTCACGCCGGTTCACGTCGGTGAAGCCATATGTGCCGCTGAGGTCGAAAGCCTTGTCGTTGTCGGTCCAGACGCAATCATTTGCCGCGACATCCTGGATCGGCATGTGGAACCGCCTGGTCAGGCGGTAGACCTTCTGGCGCGGGTGGTCCGGATCCGACAGATGATGATCAAGATACGCCGTCAACGTCACCAGCCGGTCGCCGCCCTCCAAGGCCGGAAGCACGTCCCGGGAGCAGCGCGTCTTGACGGGCGGGCGATAGACATAGGCCTTGTTCGCCCGCCTGCTCTGCTCGGCAACCGTCTGGGTCCGGACATGCCACACGCCCTCGAAGTCGCGCTCCTGCCGTGGCGGCACCGGCGCCGTGATCAGGACGAAGCGCGCATCCCTGTCATAGGACAGCGGCGCGCCGTTCACCGGCGTGTGCTGGTATGGCGGCTGACTGCGGGCATAGAACAGCCCCGGCTTGTTGATCGCGGCGCAGATCGCCTGCTCGTCGAAATTCTGCGCGACGACAGATCCTACAGAGGCCAGCAAGAGAAGCACGGCGACGACGAGTTTCATACGCATCACATCATCCTCCCCAGGGAACAGTCACTGTGGCAGCGACGGCCGCGGGCTGTGCAGCCGCCGTCCCGGCGGCCGATGCAGTCGGCTGCGCTGAGTGTGCTCGAATCGCGGCCACGAATGCGTCTACGCCCGAATAAGGCTTGCCCGCTGCGCCATCGATATGATCGACCGCGAAGCGGCCGAGCGCGCGATAGGCTTCGAATTGCGACTCGCCGAAGAACTGGTCCGCCGTGCTTTCGTGCGGGAAAACCGTTGCCTTGAGGGCATAACTGCGGACTGAAATTGGCTCGATGCCCTGGAAGTTCGGCTTGATGTAGACAAGGATTCCCTCCTTGCCGCCGAGGTCACGGTACTTGATCCGGGCAACCGCAAAATAGGGCCCTTCAGCGGGCGGCGTCTTGCGGGCCACCATCTTCAGCGCCTCGAACTCGATATCGACGTCCTGATCGATGGAAATTTTCCTGCATGCATTGCCGAGATCCTCGAACCCGAAGTCCGGATCGCAACCTGCGTCGCTGATGATGATCAGCCGGCAGCGGCGCCGGATCATCTCGTAGAGGCCGAGATTGTCGAAGTGCCCGCCGTCGGAAAGATAGACGTAGCCCCTCGTCCCGTCGGTCAATCCCAGCGCTTCCTCGATCATCGGCCGGCCGGCAATCCTGGGTCCTGCCTGTCGCCAAGTACGCTTTCCGGCAGAGTTGGGATTGCCAAGCCAGGCTCCGAGACGGACGTTGAAGAAAGTCAGCAACAGACTGAGGGCGGGCGAGGAGTGATAGCCCATGTTGGGACTTGCGGCCGCGCCGGAGATTGCCATCGAAGTTCCGACGCTGATGCCTCCGCCGTAGTTTTGCGAAGGCCTATAGCAACCCGAGGCTCCGGAAAGATCGGCGCGTAAGACCTCCGATTCGCGGTTCTGATCCCCGCAGCCGCACCACCATGGCGTGACGACGAAGGACATCGCCTTGCGCTCCTGCCAGGCCAGCTCGCGCGTCGCGACGATATTCATCGCAATGTTCTGCACCAGATACTGCGGCGGAATCCGTCCTTCGTCCGGCGTGACATTGGGCCAGAGATCGCTCAGATTGAGGTTGTCCTGCTGGTAGAAGTCCGTGAACGCGTTCGGTTTGCGCTTTTGCTTCGAGGCGCCGAGAAAGGTCCTGATCAGCCGGTTGCGATAGACGCCGTGAAGCGAGAAGCGGTTGGTATTGACGAACCATGACGCGATAGCCCCGACGAGCAACGTCCAGAGGAACACTTTGCCGAGTGAATAGAACACATGGTAGTTTTGATCGAACCAGAGCGCCTTGCGTACCGGCAGGACAAGCCAGTCGACCACCGCGGAAAGCACGCTCGTCAAGACGACGATGAACAGGGTCGCAGCCACCGCGAGGACGAAATTGAGTGACCGGCTCGCAAGGGTCGCGTAGCCCTTCTTGAAAACCGCCATGGTCGAAGACGACTTGCCGACCAGGCTCGCGGCCACGCCGGCGAGACCGCCGGTTGCGATCAAGCCGCTGAACGAGGAAAAGGACCAGTTGTAGAGATAGTTGACGCCGTACGAACCAAGATAGACCACGGCAAAGGCCAGCGACCAGAACACCGCCGCACGCGCGTGATACCCGGCGGCCCTGCCCAGCCACTCCCGCTCGGCGTCGGCCCAGGAGACCTTGCCGGTCAGCGCGCAGTAAAGCAGTTCGGCGAGAAACACCGCCGTCATGAACACCGGGGGGCCGAGGCACAACAACAGGAACACCCTGACCGGTGTGAGCGCCGTGACCGTCTCTGCCTGCGACATACCGATGGCATCAATGATCTTGGCAAGCACCAGACCGACCACGGCGCCGGAGGCGGTCAGCTTCAAAACGATCAGCATGCCTCTGTGCAGGGCGCCCTTATGCAGATCTCCCGAGCGGATATTCTCCGACGTGGACTTGTCGTCGTCCTTGTCGGCGCGTGGTGGTGAAAAGGACAGAGCGAGCACTGCGGCAACGAAATAGGTGCCGGCGGCTACCACCGCGATGCTCCAGTACCATTTGATCCCTTTCAGCAATGACAGGAGCTGTAGCTGCCCGTTGCCCTTGAGGTTCGTTTCGGCCGCGAACTGCTGATAGATCTTCAGGGCAGCAACGCTGATCAGCACCCCCGCAAGCAGCGTCGGCAACAATTCAAGCGCAATGAAGCGCGAACGACTGGAGGATTCATCGCCCCAGCCCGGCCGCTGCTGGAGGGAATCGACCATCGACATGCCGGCAAGAGCTACGGCCAGAAGACCGAGCATCGCGACCGCCGTGGGACTGGCCTGGGACGTCCAGGCCCATAGCGTGATCGCTTTCAACGCAATGATCGTCAGCAACAAAATGGGAATCAGCACGAACCAGTTCAGCAGCAGATTGCGGATATAGAGCGCAACGAGCGCCAGCATGTCGGTCGAGAGCAGCCCTGCGGTCGGCGACAGGTAACTGCTGTACCGTCGCAGGTGCTGAAGCGGTGAGATCGTCGCATTGCTCAGCGGGCCGTCGACGAGCGCCTTCTCGACGTTGTCGTAGCCGGCACGCTGCACCCAGGCGGTCAGCATCGCACCGGTATAGCCGCCGCCGGACACCGTCGAGAGATAATCGAACGTGCTCAGGATCTTTCGCGCGGCGAGGCCCTGCACCACCCCGAGCGCGAACGCGGCGCTGCGAATACCGCCGCCGGACAAGCACAAGGCCGACAGGTTGAGGTCCCCGGCCCTGGTGACGAACTCCTCCAGCTTTTCTGGCAAAGCTCTTGGATCGCGCGGCGGCGCGGGGATCGGCTGCAGGTGGCGCGCTGCATCCGCCAGCAACGCACGTCGTTGCTCAATCGCCTGCAACTCGCCCAGCAACACGTCGCCATTATCGACTACATCCGCGACAACGGAATTGATAGGGTCCGCGACAACAGGTTGCGGCATGGCCAAAAAATCCCGCCAGCGGGAGTCTCTGCCGGATCGAAGCCCGGCTGGGCTCCACACGAAAATCACGACGTCATCGAAAATATCCCGCCAAGATTGCACGAAGTTTTTGCTGGCGCCAGCACAATTTGGGCGATGTGCGCGTCAGCGATGACACGGTTCGGCAAACGATTCCGTCCGCCGAATCGGCGGTTCACGATCGGTCGTGATGCGTTGTGTTCGTGGGATCGGCCGGAGAAATTGGTTGTCAGCGGATGCCGGAGAGCAAAGGCAAACACCGGAATGGTGCCCAGGGAGGGTATCATACGCAACCACCGACGGGACGAATTGCTGTTTGTCCTCAATATGGTGGCGGGAGTGCCTGGCAGCGGTGGCCTAGATTCGCTTCATCGCCAATCCGCCACCGCGTTAGTCCCGCGCTTGATTGGAATCAGAGGCTTGCTCTTTCATAAGCCGATACAAATGCCCGCGACTGATGCCGAGCAGCCCTGCTGCTTGTCGCTTGTTACCGCCGGATCTCTCCAACGCGGCTCGAATTTCCGCCGCGGTTTGAGACCGGATGCGTTCCTTCAACAATCCGGACACCTTCTCCGCTTCCGGCGTTGGCAAAGCATGTGCGGTGAGCACCGACAATTGACCGGTCACGATGAAGCGAGTGAGCACGTTTTCCAGCTCCCGCACATTTCCAGGCCACCCATGCGCACCCAGCGACGCTAACTGTTTTCGCGATAGGTCCCTGGTCTCGCTGCCCAACCGCTCTCCAATCCGGGTGAGCAATTGTCGGGCGAGAAATTCGATATCGTCCCGCTCACGGAGCGATGGCACGTTGATCGGCAACACGCTCAGGCGGTAATAGAGATCCTGCCGAAAGCGGCCGGCCTGGGCCAGTTCCGGAAGTGATTGATTGGTTGCGCAAACAATTCGGACATTGACCCCAACCGGAGTTGTGCCGCCTACCCGCACCATCTCATTCGTCTGAAGCACCCGCAGCAAACTGCCCTGCAGATGCAGCGGCATATCTCCGATTTCGTCCAAGAACAGGGTGCCCCCGGAGGCTAGCTCGAACTTCCCGGGCTTTCCCCGGCTTCGGGCGCCCGTGAACGCGCCCCCTTCATAGCCAAACAATTCAGCTTCAATCAGTTCGCCCGGGATTGAAGCACAATTAATCCAGACAAAGGGGCCCTCGGATCGGCTCGAATTCGTGTGAATCGCGTGGGCGGCCAGTTCCTTGCCGGAACCGGTCTCTCCCGAGATCGACACGGGAAGGTCGTGGCCGGCGACGATCTCGAGCGAGTGCCGGTACGCGTCCATGAGCCCGCCTTGGCCAACGATGTCGCGCATGCTGAAGCGGGAGCGCCATTGCTTGTTCGCCTGCGGCAGTGCCAGTTCGGCTTGCGCGACCCGGCGAAACGTCCTCTTCAAAGCACCGAGATTCGAGAACAGGGCCAGACCGACCGCGCCAATAATGCGGCCATCCTGAAGCACTGGGACCTGTCGCGTAATGAGTTGGTGTCCACGCACTTTCAGGGGATAACCGATATGGCTGCCTTCGCCGCGCGCCACGAGATGGAGCTTGGTTTGTGGACCAACGACATCGGTAATATGTCGCCCGATGAAGTCCTCCGCCTGGCCTTCTAGCAATCTGCAATACGGCTGGTTGATCAATACGATTGTGCCTGACGTATCAACCGCGACCAAGCAGTCCGAGACATGATCGAGGACAAGCTTCAGGAAGCTCGCTTCCTCGGACGAGCCGGCGATCCACTGGGACAGAACCATTTTACGGAAACCTCAGATCAGCAAGCGTTACACTTGGGCGACATACTGTCTCATAAACGCGACACTAGCGTCACGTTCGGAAAGCGTCAAACCGGAAGGGCCGCTCCCCGCCACACGCGTTTTGGCAACGAGAACAATTCACTAGGTGCCCCCGTGCAGCGGGGCGCCGACATGGCACGGCGCTTGCGATCTTACTGTGATGGAATCGACCTCGGGAGGGAGCGAAATGACGACCATAAGAACCATCGCAGTCGGCGATACCGTCGTGCAGGTGTCCGGAGCCGGAATGCCGATGGTGTTCGTGCACGGCTTTACGACAACAGCGGAATTCTGGCGTGAGCAGGTCGAGCCGTTCTCGACCGGTTACCAGATGATTCGCATCAACCTGCCCGGTCACGGTCGCTCACCACGCCCTGTAGATCGAAAATATACGATCGCCGCCTTCGTCGAGGACGTGCTCGGAGTGTACCGCGCATTGTCCATCGAGTCGGCCATTCTCGTCGGCCTTTCGATGGGCGGAACTGTGGCCCAGAGCCTCACGCTCGCCCACCCGAAGTACGTGCGGGCGTTGGTGCTGGTGGGAGCCACGCCTCATGGATTGGGCGCAGACGTCAATGTCGACAACGTGCGCAAAGCCATTGAGGAACTGGGTGCGGCGACGGCGAGCCAAAAGGTGATCGAACGATCCTTCGGCTCCGCCGCGAGCGCCGAGCTCATCGACTTTGCCAGGAACGAGGTCACGCAGACTCCGGCCTTTGTCGCGCGCCAGGCGATTGCCTCGCTCAACGCCTCGGATAGCCGCGCAAAGCTTGGAGAGATCTGCGTGCCAACGCTGGTCCTCGTCGGCGAGGAGGACGTCATCACCCCACCGAAAGAATCGCAAACCTTGGCGGACGGCATTCCGAATAGTCGCCTTCACATCATACCATCGGCGGGCCATTTCCCGATGCTTGAGCAACCGGATACTTTCAATCGCTTGCTGAACGAATTTCTGGCGCAGCAGGACGTGCCGCCACGCCCGACCGAAGACGCGTCGTCTTACACACACCAAGCCGTTTGATGCTGGAGGATCGAATGTCCATTCAAGCTATCGAATCAGAAACCATCCTCGCGTCCAACGGCCTCGATCGCGATACCAAGCGCATTGTCTTCGCGGCCGCCCTGGGCACCGTTTTCGAGTGGTACGATTTTTTTGTCTACGGCTCGTTGGCAGCGTTTTTCAGCACGCTGTTTTTTCCGAAAGGAAATGACACCGCGGCATTGCTCGCAGCATTGGCGACCTTCGGCGCGGGGTTCGTTCTTCGCCCGCTCGGCGCCATCGTGTTCGGACGCCTCGGCGATCTCGTAGGCCGCAAAAAGACATTCCTCGTAACCATGCTGGTGATGGGCCTCGCTACCGCGGCGGTCGGCCTGCTGCCCTCATTCGAGACTTTCGGCTGGTGGGCGCCGACCATCTTGGTCGGATTGCGCCTGCTGCAAGGGCTCGCCGTTGGCGGCGAGTTCGGGGGTGCGGTGACCTACGTTGCCGAGCACTCCGATCCGGACAAGCGAGGCTTCACGACAAGCTGGATCCAGATCACGGCGACGCTTGGGCTGTTTCTCTCGCTGGCGGTGATCATTCTTTGCCGTTCTTCGATGTCGGCGGAGAGCTTCTCGAGCTGGGGCTGGCGAATTCCATTCATCGGATCGATCGCGCTTCTGATCCTCTCTTTGTACATCCGGCTGAAGCTGCACGAGTCGCCGGTGTTCCAGCAGATGAAGGCCGAGGGCAAAGGCTCGAAAAATCCTATCGCTGACACATTTGGTGACAGGCGCAATCTGCGTTTGGTGCTCGTGGCCATCTTTGGAGTCGTAGCGGGGCAGGCGGTGATTTGGTACACGGGGCATTTCTACAGCCTTTATTTCATGACCACCGCACTGAAGATGAGCCAGGATCAGGCCAATTTCTACCTTCTGGTCGCACTCATTCTCGGCACACCGTTCTTCCTGTTCTTCGGCTGGCTCTCCGACAAGGTGGGGCGCAAGTGGATCGTCGTCACGGGATGCGCGCTATCAGCCCTGCTGATCATGCCGTTATTCCAGAGTCTGGCGACTTACGGCAACCCTGCGCTTGCAGAATTCCGCGCCAAGACTTCTGTGGTCGTGCACGGCAACGACTGCAGCGAGGATCAGTCCTGGATTGGCCAGCTATTCCGCCCGCTAGCGACGAAGGAATGTACGCGCGTGAAGGCATTCCTGACTGCGAATGCCGTTCCATACGTCGTGAAGGCCGATACTGCTTCCCTTAGCGTCCAGATCAACGACGATCCGGCGACCGCCTTCGATGGAGCCAAGCTTCTAAAGGAGCTGACCGAACGAGGCCTCCCATCGGCGAAGGCGCCGGCTCAACCCAACGGTCCGATGGTGATCGCCATCTTGTTCGCTTTGGTCTTCCTGGCGACCATGGTTTACGGGCCGCTGGGCGCTCTTCTGGTCGAGCTCTTTCCTGTCCATATCCGCTACAGCGGCGTGTCCGTCGCACTGCAGCTCGGTAACGGCTGGATCGGCGGTTTTGCTCCATTCGTCGCAACGACGGTCGTCATCGCGAGCGGCGACATCTTCGGCGGGCTTTGGTACACGATCGCGTTTGCCGGTTTGACCGCGATCATCGGAGCACTCTTTCTGCCGGAAACCCGTGGTCGCGATATCCGAGGGCAATAGCGCGATCGCATACCTGCGGCGCCGAGTTTCGCCGTCGCAGGTCTTCGTTGGGATGCGCCACTCGAGCGGCGCATTCCACTGCATCAGACATGCGACAGGCGTTGGAACAATCTGGCGGCAACAATGACAATATCACAAAAAATTCCGGTCACTATCCTCACGGGCTTCCTCGGATCCGGCAAGACGACGCTGCTGAATCAATTGCTCGAAAGCGACTTGATGGCCGAGTCAGCGGTCATCGTGAATGAGTTCGGAGCCATCAGCATCGACGCCGAGCTGGTCGTCGGCGTTGACGAGGAGATTCTGCAGATCAACAACGGCTGCATCTGCTGTACGGTCCGCTCGGATCTTGTTTCGACGATCACCAATCTTCTCTCAGGAACAAGGCCCATCCGCCGCATCCTCATCGAGACCACAGGGTTGGCCGATCCAGCCCCCATCATTCAAAGCTTTATTGTCGACGAGGTGCTTTCTGAAGTCACGGCGCTCGATGCAGTCGTGACCGTGGTCGACGCCATCAATATAGACCGGTGGCTCGCCGATCAGGGCTCCGGCGAAAACGTCGCGGCCGAACAGATCGCCTTCGCCGACGTCCTGGTGATAAGCAAGCTGGATCTTGTCGACCAAGACGCACGCGCCAGATGCGAGGCGACTATTCGGACCATAAATCCCATGGCTCCGATGGTCCGAGCGATCGACAGCCGGATTGACGCCGCCTCAATCGTCGACGTCAAGGCCTTCGATCTGAAAAACTGCTTGTCGATTGAACCGCTGCTGCTCTCTGAGCTCGAGCACGAGCATGATCTCTCGGTGGTCAGCGTCGAAGTACGCGCAGAACGCGCCCTCGACGGGCCTCGATTCTTCCGGTGGCTCAATGTGTTCGTCCTGGAGAATGGTGAGACCCTTCTACGCTGCAAGGGTGTCCTGTCGCTGGCAGGCGAGGCCCGGCGTTGGGTTTTCCATGGAGTCCATATGACGCTCGAAGGTCGACCAGGCAGGGCCTGGGCCTCGAATGAGCACCGCGCCAGCGCGATCGTCTTCATCGGAAGAGGGCTCGACGCAACGCGAATTCGAAATGAAATTTCGGATCTGACCTCGTCGGATACCGGCCTGGTCACGTGATCAAAGCCAGAAGAGGGGCGCTGTAACAATGAAGTTGCAACACTATCTAGGAGGCCTCGAAGGTCTCGATCCGATCTCGCTTGAAACGCGGGTGTTCGTGGAAGCTTGGGAGGAGAGGATCTTCGGCATCCACACGGCGATGATGGCACTGAGTTCGCAACTCGATCTCGAAGCAACACCGAGTACATTCAACACCGAATGGACCTGGGCCGACCTGCGCAAGGGCGCAGAGTCGATGAATCCGTTCGATTACTTCAAATTCCGCTACTATGAGAAGTGGCTGGGCGGAATCTCTGCGTATTTCGTCGCGAAGGGTTACATCACTCAGATCGAACTCGACGCGCGAACCGAAACCTTCTTGACGTCAGCCCCAGTCATGCCGAAAGGCGGAGACGCGGCTGTGGACGCTCGCGTGCGGAAATATCTGCTGATCGGCGACGATCCGAAACGGGAGCGCTCGACCCAACCGCGCTTCGCGGCCGGCGAGGCGGTTTGCGTCGCCGATCCGAAATCGGTCGATCACACTCGCTTGCCAGGGCATCTTCGGAACAAGGCGGGCATTATCGATAGCGTGTATCCTGACGCTTACACTTATCTTTGCGAGATCGGGCCGGACGGGATCGGCAAAGCAATGCCCGTCTACTGCGTCAAATTCGATCCCGAAACTCTGTGGCCAGGAAATACCGAGCAGAATTTTACTTTTTACGCAGACCTGTTCGAGGCCTATCTCGAACCGGCCATCGCATCCTGAGGAGCCACATGATGCAACGTTTCGAGTATTCCACGGATCGAGAAACGGTGAACGCGGCGCGCGTCCGCGCGCTGGAGGCTCTGCTCATCGAGAAGGGAGTCATCACGCGCGAGACTGTCGACAAGATCATGGCAATCTTCGCGACTGAAATGGGCCCGTTCAATGGCGCCAAGCTTGTTGCGAAAGCGTGGGTCGATCCGGCATTCAAGAAGATTCTGGCCGAAGACACCATGGCTGCGGTCGAACAGATGAAGTTCGTGACCGGGGGAGCCGGCGCCGAAGGCGAGCATATGCGAGCGGCGATCAACACGCCGGAGGTGCACAATCTCATCATCTGCACCCTCTGTTCCTGCTATCCTTGGCCGATTCTGGGCCTGCCGCCCTATTGGTACAAGGATCCTTCGTTCCGCGCGCGAGCTGCACGCGAGCCCCGCAAAGTGCTGAGCGAATTTGGTCTGAACATTGGGCCGGAAAAGGAAATCAGGACCTGGGACAGCAGCGCCCAGATCCGCTGGTTCGTTGTCCCGGAACGACCGGCGGGCACCGATACCTTCAGCGAAGAGCAGTTGGCAGCTCTTGTCACACCCGAGTCGATGATGGGCGTCGCGATCGTCAAGCCGCCGAGCACCTGAAGCGATGCAAACAAATTTCGAGCATTTCGCCCTGGGAAGCATGTTGGGGAAGACCGACATGCCACCCAAGGATAACGGAAGCCTTTGCTTCGGCGCGCCTTGGGAGCGTCAGGCATTCGGCCTGGCGCTTGCTCTCTCCAAACAAGGCTTGTTCGAATGGGAGGATTTCCGCTCGGAAATGATATCAAGCATCGCCGCTTGGGAGGCCACCCACGACGAGACCGACCCAAGCTGGGACTACTACGAGATCTGGCTCACCGTAGTTGAGCAGATGGTGCAACGATCCGGCTTGATCGAGCAATCGGCCCGGTCGTATTTCTAGGCGTCTCGATGTCGGGTCGATGCAGCGGGCCCCAGAGCGCGGCGGGCTGGACTTGATCGTACGTACACTTAGCGAGCGCTAGAGAGATAGATCTGCGAGGGCCTTCGCGCCGATCATCTGGTGAATGTAGCCGTACGAATTGTGCCCCAGCGCACAAAATCGTGGATTTGGTGCCCAGGGGCGGAATCGAACCACCGACACTGCGATTTTCAGTCGCATGCTCTACCAACTGAGCTACCTGGGCGTGCTCCAAAGAGGGGCCAAAGCCCATCGAGCGGGCGGTTTATAGTGGGCTGAAGGCTGCCTGTCCACCCACGCTTCGCCGATGGCTTCGCGGGCCGCGGCCCGGCTGTGCACAAGGCGGGACGGGGCTCGGAGGGAACGGCGCGCGACGGCGCATCGAGAACTTAAATAATTGATACGATAGGCTTATTCCTCTCCATCGGCCTCGTCATCCCGGCCGGGAATGACATAGGAGCCTTTCAGCCAGCGGTTCAGATCAACGTCGCGGCAGCGCGAGGAGCAGAACGGGCGGGTGGCCCCGGACTGCGGCTTGCCGCAGATCGGGCAGGTTTTGAGCGGGCTTGGGGGCTTTTTCACCTGGTCGTCCATAGGGTGCTCGGCTTGCACGAGGTGAGAGAGTTCAAGAGCCTGTCGCCAAAGGGGTTCCTCCGGCGGAAGCGCAGGCGTCCCGGCCAGGTTCCCGCGGGGCAATTCTACTGTGCATGGGGTTGTTTTCGCGATTTTTGCAGGAGCGGCTGTTCGGCTCACACCGCGGTGGCGTTGAGCCAGCCGAAGCGGATCGGGAAACCTTCGCCGCCGAGCAGCGTGGTGGTCTCGTAGAGCGGCAGGCCGACCACGTTGGTGTAGGACCCCACCATCTTGACCACGAATGAGCCGGCGATGCCCTGCACGGCGTAGCCGCCGGCTTTGCCGCGCCATTCGCCGGAGCCGATATAGGCCTGGATGTCGTCTTCCGAGAGGCGCTTGAATCGGACGCGGGTCTCGACCAGGCGCTGGCGGAAGGCCTCGCGCGGCGTCACCAGGGTGATCGCGGTGTAGACGCGGTGGTTGCGGCCCGACAGCAGCCGCAGGCACTGCGCGGCCTCGTCGACGAGGTTGGCCTTGGGCAGGATGCGGCGGCCGACCGCCACCACCGTGTCGGCGGAGAGGATGAAGGCGCCGCGCAGCTCGTCGTCGAGCTGCACCGATTTGAGCGCCGCATCCGCCTTGGCGCGCGCGAGCCGGTTGGCGCAGGCGCGAGGCAGCTCGCCCCGCTTCGGCGTCTCATCGACGTCGGCGGGCCGGAGCGCGTCCGGCTCGATGCCGGCTTGGTTGAGCAGCGACAGGCGCCGCGGCGAACCGGAGGCGAGAACGAATTTGGGGCGGCCGAGCATCAGGTGATTTGGGGAATGAAGCAGGGGGTGAATTGCGCGCGGAACCTATCGGACGGGGGCTGATTTCACAACCCGGGAACCCGGACTTTACCGATTCGACGGGCACGGGAAGCGTGTGCCTGCAGTCTGTGACGCGGGTGTTACGGGCGTCGAATGCTACCCGTTCGCCGCGCCCACCTTCGAAAATCGCCGGCGGATGCGCATCAGGAGTTGGTCGCAGACGTCGCGGTAAGCCGCCAACTTCTGGTCGCGGCTGCCTTCCATGGTGGTGGGATCAAGCGTCGGCCAATACTCGACCTCGGCCGCAAGCGTGCGGGTCAGCTCCAGCGCCTTATGGTGCGCCTCCGGCGACAGCGTGATGATCAGGTCGAAATTCAGCCCCTCCCAATCCTCCAGTTCCTCGAAGGTCTGCGGCTTGTGGGTGGAGATGTCCTGGCCGAGCTCGGCCATCACGGCGACCGCGAACGGATCGAGCTCGCCGCGCCTGGCGCCGGCCGACTTCACGTAGAGGCCTTGCGGAAACATGTGACGCAGCAGGCTCTCGGCCATCGGCGAGCGCACGCTGTTCATGGCGCAAGCGAACAGCACCGATTGCGGATCGCGTGCGCGTGGCGGACCCGCCATCGCGCTTAACCCTTCCAGTGCAGGACGGTAATGAGCGTGAACAGCCGGCGCGAGGTCTCGAAATCGACCCGCACCTTGCCCTTCAGCCGCTCCTGCAGCGTGCGCGAGCCCTCGTCGTGGATGCCGCGGCGGCCCATGTCGATGGCCTCGATCTTGTCCGGCGTCGCCGTGCGGATCGCCTGGTAGTAGCTGTCGCAGATCATGAAATAGTCCTTCACGATCCGCCGGAACGGCGTCAGCGACAACAGATGCGCGACCACGGGCGTGCCGTCCTCGCGGCGGATGTCGAACATCAGCCGGCTGCCGGTGATGCCGATATGCAGCGTGAACGGCCCCTTCCCGTCGGCGCCCTCCGGCGCGAACAGATTCTGCTCGATCAAATCGTAGATCGCGATCGCGCGCTCATGCTCGATGTCGGGCCCGGAACGGCCGATCGAGTCCTCGTCGAGCGTGACGCCGACGATGCGATTGGTCGAGTCGTCCTGTTCGGGCGGCTGGGTCATGACAAATTGAGGCGCAATCCAATCGAGCGCGAATGGGCATCTAGCCCCTCCGCCTTGCCGAGAATCATCGCGGCCGGACCCAGCGCACGCAGCTGATCCGGGCCGCATTTCAGGATCGAGGTGCGCTTGAGGAAATCGTGCACCGAGAGCCCCGACGAGAATCGTGCCGAGCGCGCCGTCGGCAGCACGTGGTTGGAGCCGCCGACATAGTCGCCGATCGCCTCCGGCGTATGCGGCCCAAGGAACACGGCGCCGGCGTTACGGATCTTTGCGGCGAGCGCGTCGGGATCCTGCGTCATGATCTCAAGATGCTCGGCGGCAATCGCATCCGCGAGCGGAATGGCGTCGTTGAGGCGTTTCACCATGATGATGGCGCCGAAATCGGCCCACGATGCACTGGCGATCGCGGCGCGCGGCAGCGTCTTCAACTGCGCCTCGACGGCCTTTTCGACATCGGCGGCAAGGCGCGCGGAATCGGTAATCAGGATCGACTGCGCGCTGGCATCGTGCTCGGCCTGGGCCAGCAGGTCGGCGGCAATCCAGTCGGCATTGCCGGTGTCATCGGCGATGACGAGCACCTCGGAGGGACCGGCGATCATGTCGATGCCGACCTTGCCGAACACCAGCCGCTTTGCCGCGGCGACATACGCATTGCCGGGTCCGACGATCTTGGCGACGGGCGCGATCGTCGCGGTGCCATGGGCTAGCGCGGCAACCGCCTGCGCGCCGCCGACGCGATAGATCTCGGTGACGCCGCCAAGCTTTGCCGCCGCCAGCACCAGCGGGTTGAGCTTGCCGTCGGGCGAGGGCACCACCATCACGAGACGCGTCACGCCGGCGACCTTTGCCGGCACCGCATTCATCAGCACCGATGACGGATAGGCCGCGGTGCCGCCGGGCACGTAGAGGCCGGCGGATTCGATCGCGGTGTAGCGCCAGCCGAGCTCGACGCCGAGCTGATCGGTGAAACGCTCGTCCTTCGGCAGTTGGCGGCTGTGATAGGTCTCGATGCGATCGCGCGCGAGCTTGAGCGCATCCAGCGTCGCCGCATCGCAGGCTTGCACCGCGGCCTCGATCTCGGTGGCGGTGACGCGCAGGCCGGAGGCATCCAGCGTCAACCGGTCGAACTTTGCCGTGGCCTCGAGCAGGGCGGCATCGCCCCGCTTCGCCACGTCGTCGACGATGGCACGCGCGGCCGCCTCGACGTCGGCCGAGGCCTCGCGCTTGGCGGCGAGGAAGGCCCCGAATCGCTGGTCAAAATCGGCGCTACTGCGGTCGAGACGAACGGGCATCTTGGCTTCTAACTGGTTTTTGGGGGCGCGGTTTGGCTCACCAGGCCCCTGCTCAATGGCGCGGCGGGGAAGCTGCGTCAACCCTTGGGCCGGGCCGTTCCCCTTCGGCGTTGTCCTGGCGAAAGCGGAATGCGTGGCCTTGGCATGCCACTCACCCCTCGCCTTCAGCCTCCAACCCCGTTCCTAGCTGATCCGCTCCCAGATCAGTCAGCTCGCATTCCAGGCATTCGACGTCGAGGCGGATGGCGCCGCCTTGGGCAAACAGGAGCAGCGCGCTCCCGCCGGGGGCGTCCTGGCCGTGGAATTCGATGCCGATAAGGTCCAGGACGGTGTCCGGCGCGTCGAGGTCGATGTTGCGCGACTTGCAGGCGAGCACGCGGTCGAAACGGAGGGCGGCCACCAGCCTGCGCGGCTCGGCCTCGCCGTCCAGCGTCTGCTCCCAGTCCAACCGGCTCATGCCGACGACCAGCCGCTTTTCGCTCTGCCGCCAGATGATGTCCGAGGGCTGCACGCGGGCGTCCTGGACGTGGGCCGAGATCACGGAGAGGTCGTCGGCGTCGAGTGCGATCAGTTTGAGCTGGGGAGACATCGACGGCGCTTTCTGCTTCGGGCGGACGGGGCTCAACGCGCGCCGGCGGCGAAATTTCCCTAGAACTAACGCCCCACTGGTCTAGAGGCTATTGATATCCTCCATCTCCAGCACCTTTCGCGGATACCCCTCCCGCGCAACCCGGATCATGGCGCGGCCGATCTGCTCGGTCGAGGTGACGAGCCGCGGCGAGAACCGGCGCAGCACCGACCACAGTGGCCAGGTTGCGGCATATACGGCCTGCACCCACGCGGTCTTGGAGCGGGCACCGTGGAGCGGTTGGATCGCACCGGGCCGGAACATGTAGGCCGCCCTAAACGGTAGCTTGAGCAGATCGTTCTCGGTCTTGCCCTTGATCCGCGCCCACATCCGCGCACCCTGCTCGGTGGAATCGGTGCCGGCGCCCGTGACATAGACGAATGTCATCTGCGGATTGAGCCGTGCCAGCGCGGTCGCCGCTGCGAGCGTGAGGTCATAGGTGAGACGACGGTAGCGCTCCTCGCTGATGCCGATCGAGGAGACGCCGAGGCAGAAGAAGCAGGCGTCGAAGCCGGTGAGCTGCGCTTCGATCGCCGAATAGTCCGTGAAATCGCCGTGCGTGATCTCCGTGAGCTTGGCGTTGCGCACGCCGGTCGGGCTGCGGCCGATCGCAACCACGCGGTCGATGCCGGCATCGATCAGGCATTCGCGAAAGACGCCCTGCCCGACCATGCCGGTCGCGCCGAAAATGATGATCTGCATCGGGAGCTCCCCGACAGGCTCGCGGCTCATGCGGCGGCCGCGATCTCGTCGAAGGATATACCGGTCAACGTCGCCGAGACATCCCACAGCATGGCTGCCGAGGCGAAATCCTTCGCCTGCGGCATGATCTTCGCCGGCCGCGGCGGCCCTTTCAATTCGTAGAACCCGTTCGGACCGTAATAGCCGCCGGGCTCCGCCGACGGCGAGGTCGCCGCAAACAAAGTCGGCAGCGCACCTTGCGCGGCAGACTGGCTGATGAAGGGCTGCAGCCACCGGCTCACACGCGACTGCAAACTGCTGGTGCCCGGCCCGTTCGAAATCAGATCGGTCCGCGCGTAGCCGGGATGTGCGGCAAGGCTCGTCAGACCCCATCCTGAGGCGAGGCTGCGGCGCTGCAACTCCAGCGAAAACATCAGCATCGCCAGTTTGGACTGGCAATAAGCCCGCCACGGACGATAGGAATGCCTAGCCTGCAGATCGTCGAAATTGATCGTCCCGGAGCGGTGCGCAAGGCTCGAGAGGTTCACGACCCGAGCCGCCTTCGCCCGGCGAAGATGCGGCAACAGCTGCGCCGTCAGCGCGTAGTGACTGAGATAATTGGTGCCGAGCTGCATCTCGAAACCGTCCGCCGTCTGCTGCCGCTTCGGCAGCGCCATCACGCCGGCATTGTTGACGAGCAGGTCGAGCTGCTCGTTGCCGGCGGCGAAGCGCCTGGTAAAATCGGCGACGGAGGCCAGGCTGGCGAGGTCGAGATGCTCGTAGGCGATCAGCGCATTGGGAAAGCGCTCGCAAATGCCCTCGATCGCGCGCATGCCCTTTGCGTCGTTGCGCCCCGTGAGTATGACGATGGCACCGGCGCCCGCCAGCGCCATCGCGGTTTCGTAGCCGAGGCCGCCCGTCGCTCCGGTCACGACGGCAGTCTTGCCGCTGAGGGAGGGGATGTCTGCCGTGGTCCAGTCGGTCATGCCATAGCTCCGTCGGGGCTGGGAAAAGGCCCGCGACGGGTCTAAATGTGCACTGGGTGCAACTTTGCAAGTGGTGAAATGATTTGAAGCTTTCGAAGCTCGCCGGGAAATCGGTCAACAGGCGCACCAAGCCATTGCCGGCAGGAGCAAAATCCGCCGATGGCCCCGGCCTGCGCCAGCGTAAATTGCAAGCGACCCGCGAGCGGTTGACCCGCGCCGCGATGGCACTCTTCCTGGAGCGCGGCTTCGAAGCCACGACCATCGACGATATAGCTGCCGCGGCGGACGTCTCGCGACGCAGCTTCTTCCATTATTTCGCCTCCAAAGAGGACGTGGTCGCGGCCTGGCAGGAAGGCGCCGCCGCCGCGCTGGTCGCGGAGGTCGTGGCGCGACCGGCGGGCGAAACCATGCTGACCGCGGCGGAGAACGCGATCGCGGCAGCGCTCAAGCGGATCGATCCGGCCGAGGCTGCGGCGATGTCGCGGCTCAAGCGCGACAATCCCGCGCTTCGGGCCCGCGATCAGCTCAAATACGAGAAGCTCGAGCGGGCGCTGGCCGAAGGGCTCGCGCAGCGCGCCAGAAACAAATCGGACCAGTTGAAGGCACGCCTCGTCGCCATGATCGCCACCGGCGCGATGCGCGTCGGCGGCGAGAGCTGGATCGGCGGAGGAGCGCGGGAGAAGCCGGAAGCCTTCGTCAAGCGCACCTTCGACGCGATCAGGGCGATATTGGCGTAAGGCCGCTCACTCCCTGAAGAACGCCAGCAGGTCCGCATTGATGGTCTCGGCGTGCGTCGTCGGCATGCCGTGCGGGAAACCCTTGTAGGTCTTCAGCGTGCCGTTCTTCAAGAGCTTGGCCGACAGCGGCGCGGAATCGGCGTAGGGCACGATCTGGTCGTCGTCGCCGTGCATCACCAGCACCGGCACCGTGATCTTCTTCAAATCCTCGGTGAAGTCGGTCTGCGAAAACGCGACGATGCCGTCGTAATGGGCCTTCGCGCCGCCCATCATGCCCTGGCGCCACCAGTTCTGGATCACCGCTTCCGACGGCTTTGCACCGGGACGATTGTAGCCATAGAAGGGGCCGGCCGCGATGTCGCGGTAGAAGCTGGCGCGGCCGGCAGCGAGCTGCACCTGGAAATCGTCGAACACGCTCTTCGGCAGGCCGCCGGGATTGGCCTCCGTCTTCAGCATAAGCGGCGGCACCGCGGAGAGGATCGCGGCCTTCGCCACCCGGCTCTCGCCGTGGCGCGCGATGTAATGCACGACTTCGCCGCCGCCGGTGGAGTGGCCGACATGGATCGCTTTCTTCAGGTCGAGATGCGCGGTCACGGCCGCGAGATCGTCGGCATAATGATCCATGTCGTGGCCGTCGGCGACCTGCGACGAGCGGCCATGGCCGCGACGGTCATGCGCGATGACGCGATAGCCGCGGGTGACGAAGAACATCATCTGCGCGTCCCAATCGTCGGCCGACAGCGGCCATCCGTGGCTGAACACGATTGGCTGGCCACTTCCCCAGTCCTTGTAGAATATCTCGACGCCGTCCTTGGCGGTGATGGTAGGCATTGTCAGGCTCCTTGAATGATCAGGCGAACGCCATCGGCTTGAAGCGGCGCCAGGCACCGACGGTGAGCACCACGAAGAACACCAGCACGAGGCCCTGCACCACGGCGAACACGGGACCTCCGGGCGGCGCCGGCGCCACGGCGGGCGCGAGCGCGGCGAGCGCCGGCACCTTCAGGAACGACTGGATCACCAGCACGAAGACATTGAAATACAGCGAGATCATCGCGGTCACGATGTAGACCGGGCGCCAGACGCCAGCGAGCTTCATGCCGTAGAGCGCGATGCAGGCAATCGCGAGCAGCACCAGCGAGATGATGCCGATGATATGCGACGGCAGCAGCTCCTTGAACGGAAACAGGAAGCCGGTGGCGCTGGTGAGGATCGTGAACAGCAGGAAAATCGCGGTCAGGCCCGGCATCGGCTTCGAGCCGAGCAGGCCGAACATCACGACAAGGCCGGCTGCGATGCCGATCAGGCTGATGATAACATGAACCAGCGTGAAGGCGGGCAAGCTCAACCCAAGAACCATGACATCTCTCCTACTCTCTGCGTCGAGTTCGGGATTGATATTACGGTCCTCATCGGATTGCCACACGCGCTGGTGTCACACATGCGTGCGCAGCCATGCGTCATCGTGCGAATCGACAAACGCATGGCTGAGTTTTTTGCAACGCTGTCACAAACGACGGCAGTTTGTGGTGCGTAGCCCGGATGGAGCGATAGCGTAATCCGGGATTTTCGCATGCAAATGCAGTGTCCCCGGATTGCGCTTCGCTCCATCCGGGCTACGAGTCGACGAAAGTCGAATCGCGGCTCACACTTCCTTGGTGTCGAAGATCAACAGGTCGGCGCCGCCACTGGCGAATTTCGGCACGTCAGCGCCGGTCGCCTTACCTTCCGGGCTAGCGAATGCCGCCTGGATGTCGGCCGTGCTGTCGAAGGTGAGAATGGCAACGAGATGGATTCCGGAAGGTCCAGCGGGGGAGCCGACCGGCCCCTTGCTGATGGCGTACTTCTTCAGGCCTGGAAGTTTCTTCGCGAGCGGAATGTGGGTCTCGGCATAGTATTTGTCGAAGGCCGCAGCATCCGTGGGCGTTTTATACAGCACGACGATTTCAGCCATTTAGTCCTCCCGTTAAGCGTTTTCTTTGTCGATCCTCATGGTGAGGAGGCGCGCGAGCGCCCCTGCGGACGATACTTGCGCATCGCCGCGCGAACCATGCAGGCCCGGCTGTTGCATCCGGGCCTTCGTCCTTCGAGACGCGCGCGATGCGCGCTCCTCAGGATGAGGAGATAGTCCCGCATCACACCGCAGGATGGCAAGCCTCAATCGACTTGCCATCTGCTTGTCTTCTCCTTGACTCATTGTTTGAGCACGATCTTTTCGGAACCGCTGCACGCTTTCCGGATCGTGCTCTAAAGCGCCGGTTTTGCGGCGTCGCCGAGGAAGCCGTGCAGGGAGGCCACGACCTGGGCGCCCTCGCCGATGGCGCCGCCGACGCGCTTGACCGAGCCGGAGCGGACGTCGCCGACGGCGTAGACGCCGGGCACCGAGGTCTCCAGCGGTGCGACCAGTCGGCCCTGGTTCTGCTCGGACTGCGCACCCGTCACGACGAAGCCGCCGCGATCGAGCGTCACGCCGCAGCCGTCGAGCCAGTTGGTGGCGGGATCGGCGCCGACGAACAGGAAGAGATTGCGGATGTCGGCGAAATCCTCGTCGCTCGAGAGCCGGCTCTTCCAGCGGATGCGCCGCAGCAGCGAAGCCTCGTCGCCTTCGAGCGCCGTGATCTCGGTGTTAAACATCAGTTCGATATTCGGCGTGGCTTCGATGCGCTCGATGAGATAGCGCGACATGCTGGCGCCAAGGCCGCCGCCGCGGATGATCATCAGCACTTTTTTGGCGTGCCCCGAGAGGAAAACAGCAGCCTGCCCCGCCGAGTTGCCGGCACCGACCAGCGCCACGTCCTCGCCGGCGCACAGCTTCGCCTCGACCGGCGAGGCCCAATACCAGACGCCGCGGCCTTCGAACTTGTCGAGGTTCTCGATCTCGGGCCGGCGATAGCGCGCGCCGCTCGCGACCACCACCGCGCGCGAATGCAGCGGATCGCAGCCATCAAGCGCCACCGAAAACGCGCCGTCCTTGCGCGTGCAGTCGAGCGACTTCACCGTCACCGGGATCATGATCTCCGCGCCAAACTTTTGCGCCTGGTTGAAGGCGCGCGCGGTCAGGGCCTGGCCGGAAATGCCGGTCGGAAAACCCAGATAGTTTTCGATGCGCGCGCTGGCGCCGGCCTGGCCGCCGAAGGCGCGGGTGTCGAGCACGGCGACCGAGAGGCCTTCGGACGCGGCATACACGGCGGTGGCGAGCCCGGCCGGTCCGGAGCCGACGATCGCGACGTCGTAGATGCGGTCGTTGCGGGGGCCACCGATCATGCCGATCGCGCGCGCAAGCTCGGTTTCGCCGGGATTGCGCAGCACCGCGCCATCGGGTGTGACGACCAGCGGCCAGTCGTCCGGCTTGGGCGAATAACGCGCGATGACGTCGGCGGCGTCGCGATCGCGCGCCGGATCGAGCAGATGATGCGGCTGGCCGTTGCGTGTGAGGAAGCCCTGCAGCCGCACCACGCCTGCCGAATGCGACGGACCGATCAGCACGACGCCGCCGACGCCGCCCTGCAGCAGATTGACCCGGCGCAGGATCAGCGCGCGCATGATGCGCTCGCCGAGCTCGGCCTCGGCGACCAGCAGCGCGCGCAGCCGCTCCGGCGGCAACAGCAGCGTCTCGACATCGCCTTCGGCGCGGCCGTCCACCAGCGCCGGCCGTCCGGAGAGCTGGCTCAGCTCGGCCAAAAATTGCCCCGGCCCCTGGTCGATCAACGGCGTGACATGACCAAGGCCATCGCGCTGGGTGATGGCGACGTGGCCCTTCAGCACGACGAACATGCCCGGCCCGGGCTTCCCGGTTTCGAACAGGAATTCCCCATCGGCATAGTTGCGGACCTCCCCGAAATGTCTCATCCGCTCGATCTCGGCTGATGTCAGCGTCGGAAAGGTCTGTTCAGGGCGGGTGAACCGCGACATCTGCGCGTCACCGTCGGGTCGTTGCGATTCGTCCTGCCCCATTGCCACGTCCATGCACTCCAAAAATTCTAATCGCCAGTCTTGTCGGCTGTCTTGCCGGCGGTCCCCTCATCTAGGGAATCATCTTCGTTCCGCGAGGGGCCGCCACTTGCGGCCCGTTCGCGCGCC
Organism: Bradyrhizobium sp. WSM4873; assembly: GCF_055811355.1. Taxonomy (NCBI): domain Bacteria; kingdom Pseudomonadati; phylum Pseudomonadota; class Alphaproteobacteria; order Hyphomicrobiales; family Nitrobacteraceae; genus Bradyrhizobium; species Bradyrhizobium sp. WSM4873. The sequence continues at coordinate 33,771 of NZ_JBVVPS010000021.1, forward strand.
TGCATCTTTCGCCGTTTCAGGTTTTCGCGCAGCGCCGATTTCAGCCGGTCGTCGCGAGACGCCCGGTCGTGTCTGGAGTCCTGCTTCGTGCTCTTGTCGTTCTCGTCTGCCATCGAGGTCCATTACAGCGATCGGCGATAACATGCCCGAGGAATAAGGCAGCTCAAGAGGCCCGCGCGATCCGATCGTGCGAAAATCGAAATGGATCGAATCCGGCGCGTCGGGCAACTGGCCAGTTGGGTGGGCATATCGGAACCGAATCCGCGGAAAGTCGGCCGTTTCGAGCCAAAACAGGCATTTTGGCCCCGATATCGACCCGATTTTATCGCTTTGGCGGAGCTAGCAAGCTTGCACAGGAGGGGGGCTTGTGGCAGATATCGGCCCGCTTGGTAGGCCCCTCGTGGCGGCCGATTCTTACCCCAGCACATGCTGCCGTAGCTCAGTGGTAGAGCACTCCATTGGTAATGGAGAGGTCGACAGTTCAATCCTGTCTGGCAGCACCAGCCATCCCTTTGGATGCATTGATTTTATTAATAATTCGGTCCTGAGTGCCACACAGACCAATGGTTTCACTAAAAATACGCATGGACAAGCGCGCCCGTTCTGCCGTTCCTCAACTTCGTTGTCGCGTCCCCACCAAGCTTGTTGATCAGGAAAGGTCCTCCCCCGTTCTTCAAGAGGCTGCGCGAGGACCTTCGATAGCTCGTCGACCATCTCCCGCGGTGCGGGGCGACGATAGTGACCAAACCATAGGTGCCGGCCGGCGTTTACACACTATGTCAGATGCATTTGATTACTTCCGCGCCTACGCCGTCCTTCTCTTTGCAAAGCCCGATCGATGCCCCGCGGCAGGATGAAGCATCTGCAGCGGGTTGCGGGCCAATTTACAACCTCCTCAAGAAGGACATCTGCTCATCAGCTGCTCGACAGGCTGGCTAGTTTGGCAGCGAGTTCGTTGCCGCTGAACGGCTTGACCATTCGCGGAAGATCGGGCGCAACACCTTCGCTTTCGGCATAGCCCGACACCAACAGCACCTGCGTGCCGGGCATTTCCGACCGAACGCGCCGGGCCAGATCCGTGCCGTTCATTCCTGTCATCAGATGGTCCGTAACAAGCAGTTGGGGCTTGAGACCGCCCTCGATCAGGCGGATGGCCTCTTCGGCTGAAGCAGCTTCCAGAACGGCGTATCCGATATCCGTTAGCATGTCGGCGGCTGCCGCACGCACAAGGGGCTCGTCGTCTACGAGAAGCGCCGTTCCAAGCGGGCCCCCGCTGGGCGTCGAGACTTGTTCTTGGCTCTCCGCCTTCACGGGCTCAGCGGTCGAAGGAAGCCAGATATCTATATTCGTGCCCAGCCCCGGGCGGCTTTGAATGGTCAGTGCGCCGCCTAGTTGCGACGCCAAGCCGTGAGCCATCGATAGGCCGAGACCCGTGCCCTTTCCGATGCCCTTGGTTGAGAAGAATGGCTCGATCGCGCGGGCCTTCACTGAGTCGTCCATGCCGACGCCGCTGTCCGCAACCGATAGCCTGACATAGCGGCCAGGCTTCAGATTGGCGCGATGTCCAAACTCGATGTCCTGGGCATCAGCGGTGATGCGCAACGTTCCGCCGTCAGGCATGGCGTCACGCGCATTGACCGCGAGATTGAGGAGAGCCATCTCGAGCTGATTTTCATCGACCTTTGCGGCCGGCAGGTCCTGCTCGAGTTCGACGGAGACCTTGACCTGCGGACCGGACGTACTCGCGATCAAATCCCCCATCCCGCGGATGAGGTCCCCCACCTGGGTCGCTCTGGTTTGGAGTGGCTGCCGACGAGCGAATGCGAGCAAGCGCTGCACAAGCGTCTTGGCCCTATCTGCGGATTGTATCGCTCCGGTGATCAACCGCTGTTCGCGTTCGCCGCCTACGCCTCGGCGCTGCAAGGCATCGAGGGCCCCGACGATCGGCGTCAACAGGTTGTTGAAGTCGTGCGCTACCCCGCCCGTCAGCTGCCCCATGGCCTCCATTTTCTGTCCCTGACGTAGCTGCTCCTCCGCCCTCGCGAGCCGCTCCTGCTCGCGGATACGTTCCGTCACATCGTAGACGAATTGATAGGCGCCGATCCGCTCTCCCTTGCTGTTCCGGAGGGTGTTGTACTTCATTTCGTAGTGGCGACGCTCGCGATCGCCGAACGTCGCAATCTCCGTGAATTCCTCCCCGGATAGTGCGCGGGCCCAAACCGCGCGCACGGCTTCTCGCTCGGCGGGCAGATGCGTCAACAGGTCAAGCATGCACTGCCCGGCTTGCGGACGAACTCCGAAGATCTTCGCGAATTCGTCCGCCGCGGCCTTGTTGATGGCGAGCCAACGGTATTCCAGGTCGACGACCTGCACGAACGCATCCGTCCCTTCGACGATGTCGGCCAAAACCTTGCGTTCAGCCAACACCTCGGAGATTCGGCGCTCCAATGTCTCGTTCAGCTCCTTGAGCTTTGCTTCATTTGCCTTGCGAGCAGTGATGTCGATGGCGGTGCCGGTCACTCGCACGCAGCGGCCGTCATCATCGAACACGCCTCGTCCCTTCGCAGCGACCCAGCGGACGCGACCGTCCTCTTTACCGACGGTTCGATACTCGACATCGTAGAGAGCGCGCTTCTTGGGATCTGCCGCCGCTGCATAAGCTGCGCCGACGAACTCTCGGTCCTCCGGGTGAAGGCCTGAGAAGAAGTCCGCCATCGACACGGGTCTGTCCGGCGAGATACCGAACATCGCCTTGACCACCGGCGGCCAATGCAGGACCTGATTGACCTCATCCACATCCCAGAAGCCGACGTCCGCGTTGGCGGTAGCCAAGCGCAAACGTTCTTCGTTCTCTCGCAGGGCAACATTCATCGCCTGCAATTCCTCTTCGGCACAGCGACGTTCTGCCTCTGCTTCCTCTCTCCGGGTGATGTCGACGTTGACGCCAATCATGCCGAGGAAGTCACCGGAAGCGCCGATGCGAGGATGCGCGACGGTTTCCAGAACCCGGTATGCTCCCGAGGCGCTGCGGTATCGTCCCTTCAGCTCCACCGGAGCCCGTTTCGCAATTGCGCCCCCCACCTGTTCGTGGATGGCAGAGGCGTCGTCGGGATGTATCGTCGACGACCAGTCGAAGTCGGGAATGGCGGCTTCCTCCACTCCCCAGAAGTCACGTAGCAGCCGATTGAGGTGGAGGCATTTTCCCGAGGAGTCACTTATCCAGATCATGACCGGAGCGTGCTCCGACATGAGCCGGAAACGAAGCTCGGATTCCCTCAACTGCGCTTCCGTCATGATTCTGTCGAGCGACAAGCTCAACTGGCGTGCAATGGTGCTGGCTAGACGGGTCTCTCCCTCGCTGAAGCGATGCGGGCACCTATAGTAGGCCATGAACTTGCCGAACACGCGCCCGTTGCGGACGAGGGGAATGAACGCGAGTCCACGAATCCCTTCGTCCTCGATCACCTTCTTCAGGCCCTCGGGTTCGTTCGTTTCCCGAATGTCGGCCAGGAAGATAGGGGGCTCGTCAGTCGTGTCGGGCGTCCATGGCGAGTGACCGTCGACGGCTTTGCGATACTGCTCGCTGATGCCTCTCCAAGCGACGAAGCGCATGTCGGAAGCCGAATCGAACAGCAGGATAGACGCGCGGTCGCACTCGAGCGCTTCGGTAATCGCATCGAGCGCGGCCTCATAGACCTCTTGGGCGGATCTGGCAGCCTGCAAGCGCTCGGTGAGGTGAAAGAGCGTTCCAAGCTCGCGAACGGACCGCGAAAGCGATTCAGCCGCGCTCTTGCGTTCGCTGATGTCCCGGCAAAAAGTCGCTCCGCCTACGATCGAGCCCTTGTCGTCGCGCAGGGGGACGACCGTAAGCTCCACGGCGAGGGCTCTGCCATCCTTGCCCACCCGGTCGGTTTCGAAGGGACCATAGGATTCGCCGGCGCCCACGCGCTCGATCATGTTCTCGGCGGCTGAGCGCTCCGCTTGGGGGACCAGATCCAGCAGCGTGTGACCGGCGATCTCCGAAGCGTCGAACCCCAACAGCCGTTGTGCCGCGGGATTCCACTGCGTGATGATGCCGTCGGTGCGCCAGCACCATATCGCGTCGGGCGAGCCGGCAAGGATTGCGGAAAGCACGACCGCTCCGGGCTCTACTGCCAGGTCGCGAGCGGATTTTGGTTTCAAGACGGAAACCGGTCGGTCAGCCCTGCTCGACATCCTTCCCCCCATAGCGGCCGCCTTTTGAGATTAGACGCTCAAATGTCTCGCTCGATTGCCGGATAACAAAACCTTACCCAACGACATGGGTTAGGGTTGGTTCCAAAGGTGGGCCCAAGATCGTAGGCTGATAGCGTTCGAAGGGTCAGATCCGTCAGCTCCCCGCAGCTAACGGCATTTCCTTCTCGCCCGGGTGTGGTAAATGATACTTCGTGGTGCACCTTGAGGGTGCACATAGAAATTGATCGGCGGACTGAAAAGTACAACAAAATCAAAAGTCGCCGGGATTGGTATCACAGTTCAATCCTGTCTGGCAGCACCGTTCCCCCGGTCAAATCACATACAGATCAGCATTCTCGCGGCATCAAACGCCCGAGTTTTGCTTTTTCCGTAGCCCTCCTCTGTGAAGAGGGCGCAGGGAAGACCGGGTGCCGGCTGGCACCCGCGGTCCGCTGCGCAAAGATGTAGCGCAAAGAGACCGCACAGCAGCATACAGGTGACGCCGAACACTCGGCCTTCCCTGCGCAGTGGGTTGACGGCTTATGCCGCGCTCTCCCCGGCGACGAGTTCCTTTTTGTCACCGTCGCCTTGCGAATTGGCGATGGCCAAAGACCCGGTTGAGCCTCGATCCATCTCCGCAAGGCTTGACCGTAGCAACGACGGCCAGGACCACACGATTTTGCCGTACGCAGCGATCCGGCTTCGCCAAGAGGCTTCGCCGGACACGTCCTGCTTTGCCCAAAAGGGCTTCGCAGGGCGTTGGCGCCGGTCGTCCGCACGCTAGACAAGACCTCACGAGGTTCATCTCGCCCTGGTCCCGTCTTCGTGCCCGACGCTGCCGCGTCCACCACACCCCGATCCACGTTCGTTACGACGGACGATCGCCCCTCTCCCTGGACCGGGATGGCGGTTAGATACTGCGATTCCGAATTTCGGTAAAGTGGAATATTTTTGTGAGGGAGGGTTGACGGACCTTGGGGGGAGGCGGGTGTTTTGCCCGACGGGTCGCCCTTGGCCACGCGTGCTGCTTTTGACATAATCGGCGAATCCAAGAGGCAATCCCGCGACAGTCCTGGCGCAGCTAAGACCTTGTTCGGTGGCCAAGCATGCATGACGGGTTTCGCAAGTGCTCTGCCCATCCTACGCGAGCTTAAGACTAAGAAGGAGAGAGGCATGCTTGGGAACGCGAAGGTGGCAACCCGGCTTCCAGCCAAAGACCTGGATCGGGCGCGAGCGTTCTATTCGGAAAAGCTCGGGCTTGAGCCGGTCGAACAGCGCGAGGGTGGACTCCGTTACGTCTGTGCGAATGGCGAGTTTGCGATATTCATTTCGGCCGGACTGCCATTCGGCACGCACACACAGATGGGCTGGGAAGTCGAGGATATCGAGGCAACGGTGCGCGAGCTTCGCGTGCGGGGAGTCGAGTTCGAGGAATATGACCTACCCGGCTTGAAGACCGTTGATGGAATTGCCGCGATTACCGGGAATTACCGCAGCAAGGGTATCGGTGAGCGGGGCGCGTGGTTCCGCGACAGCGAAGGTAACCTGCTGGGAATCGGGCAGCCGATTCGATCTTGACGAGCAGCTGGGTCGCTCGTGTCGTCGACATGCGGATGGCCACCGCCAACCATCGCAGCCTTGCGGCGGTGACGAAACATGATGGGTTTCGCAAGTGCTCTACCCATCCTACGCATTATCACTTGTCGCCACCCACCTGATGCCCCGCAAAGCGATCGTCGGACCGGCGCAGCCGTCGGCAGAGCTCGCGATTGATGTTCTGCAGGACGATCACATAGGCGTGGATATCGGCCTTGTAGCAGGCATAGAGCTTCTGGGCGGTCAACTCGTAGAGCACCGTCGGACTTTCCGCGATCACCGTGGCGGATCGATTCTGCATTTCGATCAGCGTCATCTCGCCGAAGAAATCGCCGGGCTCCAGAACGGAAATCGGGATGACGTTGCCCGCATTCGCTCGCTTACTCACCGCCAGCCGGCCGGATTTGACGATGAACAGCGAGCGTCCGGGTTCGCCCTCCGTCACGACGGTTGCTCCGGTATCAAATCGGCACTCGACCAGCATCGACATCAGGAGGTCGAGACTTTGATCCGGGATACCGCCGAAGAACGGTGTGGCGAGCAGGAACGCTTTCACGTCGGGGACACTGACGGCCATCGCGGGAGGATAATCTTCACGGCCTTCCGCGGCAAGCAGAGGAGACATCGGCGCTGACGATGCTCAACGTGTTGGAACAAGGCGGTCAGCGAAAATTTCGTAGCTCGTAGATGAGCAAAGCGAAGCGTGCCCACCAACAACTATTGATAGATAGATGGTGGGCACGGCGCTACGCGCCTTTGCCCACCCTACTCTTACTGCCGCGCAACACTCTCGCCGCGGAGCGTCCGCTTTCGCCAGAGGTCAACCATCACCTTGACGGTCGCCGCAAGCACAGCTGCGCACAGCGCTGCCTTCGAGATCGTCTCCATCGTCCCCTCGATCAGCAGGCAATGGGCCACGCTTCCTGCGACGATGACGATCGCGAGGGGAATATGGACGATGCGCCAGGTGCGCAGCCGCAGTCCCAATCGTCGGCGTAGCAGCGCCAGAAGCGCGACCGTGAAGAGGGCCCACATGGCGGTCACGCCGAAGGGGGAGAACGGCGTCGGCGATGTATAGGTCAGGGCGTCGATCATATCGGGCGGGCTGGTGATCCAGAGGCCGGCGACATGGATCACGACTGCCAGAGTGAGCGCGCCGCCGATCCAGTGATGGGCGCGCCGGCCGCGATAGGCCGACAGACCCGGCAGATATCCGCCGATCAGCAGGGGCTGAACGAGCACGAGACCGAGCGCGATAATCCCGGCGAAGCCGGCGAGGATGTAGACCGGGCCGCGCCATGCGAGCTGCTCGCTTCCGGCAGCGAGCGCGATCGGCACGCCGATGGCCAAAGCAAGGGCAACCCAGATCAGGGACGCCCGGGCCGATCTCCAGCCTTTCATTTGCAATGCGGTCAGGCCGGCTGCAGCACGAAATGCGCTTCCAGGCTGGTTTCCTTGGCGCTCCGCATCACCGGTCGCAGGAAAACGGTTTTGAACTCACCGCTGTCATAGGCGAGGTGGCCATGCGGCTGGCCGAAGATGGGAATGATCTGCGGCATCTCGAGCCGGAACTTGCCGTCCTTGTCAGTGAGCGTGGCGCCATGGCTCTGCGGCTCGTGCTCCTGTCCTTCGGTGGTGTGCGCCCAGATCTGGATGCGCTGGTCTGCGAGCGGCGCCCCGTCGCCGGCGCGGCGCACGGTGCCACTCATCCAGAAGCCGCCCTTGCCGATCCGCTCCACGATCGCCGCGCCCTTGCGGTAGTTGTTCGCCCCGCCCGACATCGTCTCGGTCGGCGCGAGGCCGTCCGCGCGTGCCGGCAATATCAGCCCGGGAACGCTGGTTGCCAACATGCCGGTGGCCAGGGCGGAGCCGCCAGCGACAAGGAGGTTGCGGCGATTGAGTAGAACCGTGGTCATGTCGGTTCCTCCTGCAACGGAGCAGTAGCTCCGGCAATGGTACAACAACAGGGGCGAGACGCCCAGTTGAGACGAGGGGTGGAACGGGGCGCGATGACGGTGTTGTGAACGGGGGTGCAGGCCGCTCGCACACGCCATCAATGATCGTCTTCTTCCTTCACCAGCGTCAACAAGCGAAGCGTCAGGAACGTGAATACGGCGACCGTCACCGCGACATCGTAAGCGCCGAGCCCGACGGAGACGCCGATGGCGCCGGTGGCCCAGAGGCTCGCGGCCGTCGCGGTGCCCTGCACCGAATTCCCCTGCTTGAGGATAGCGCCACCGCCGATAAAGCCGATGCCGGTGATGAGGCCCTCGATCACCTTTGCCATCCCGTCAGGCGAATGCACGAGCAGGCTTTCGCTGGCCTGCACGAAGCCGCAACTTGCCATTGCGACCAGCGGAAAAGTGCGCAAGCCCGCGCTGCGCGCCCGCTTCTCGCGGTCCCACCCGATCGGAACCGCCAGCGCGAAGGCCGCAGCCAGCGCAACGACATGAACGCCGATATTGAATCTGTCCAAGAAAGCCCCCGAAATGAAAATCGTCGCCGTTGATCAAACCGGCCGGCAACGCCGCAATGCAGCTCGCGGTTTCCATGCAGGCGGATTTGCCGCATGCATCAGCAGCAAGGACTTCGCCTCCGCGTAAGGGAGGCGGCGCAGCACAATGATCGTTTCGGCTGGTATTCCTGCGGCCGGCCCCTACATGTCGAGTCCACGTTCCCATCGCACGCGCCGTCCGGACCTGCCCATGATCCCCTTCTCCGTGCTCGACCTCGCGCCCATCCGCCAAGGCGGCGACGCCGCGCAGGCCTTCCGTAACTCGCTCGATCTGGCGCAGCATGCCGAAGCCTGGGGCTACAAACGCTTCTGGCTGGCCGAGCATCACAACATGACGGGCATCGCGAGTGCGGCGACGTCGGTGGTGATCGGGCATATCGCGGGCGGCACTAAAACCATCCGGGTCGGTTCCGGCGGAATCATGCTGCCGAACCATTCGCCGCTGGTCATCGCCGAGCAGTTCGGCACGCTGGCCTCGCTCTATCCCGGGCGGATCGATCTCGGGCTAGGGCGGGCGCCGGGCACCGACCAGTTCACCGCGCGGGCGCTGCGGCGCGATCTCGCCACCAGTTCCGAGAATTTTCCGCAGGACGTGCTGGAGTTGCAGGCGCTGCTCGGCGACGTGCAGCCGAACCAGGCCATCCGCGCCGTGCCGGGCATGGGGACGAAGGTGCCGCTGTGGATCCTGGGCTCCAGCACCTTTGGCGCGCAGCTCGCAGGCATGCTCGGCCTGCCGTTCGCGTTCGCCTCGCATTTCGCGCCGCAGATGATGATGCCGGCGCTGCGCGAGTATCGCGCGCGCTTCGAGCGGTCGGCCCAGCTCGACAAGCCCTACGCGATGGTCGGGGTCAACGTGTTCGCCGCCGACAGCGACGCGGACGCGCAGCGCATGTTCTCCTCGCTGCAGCAGCAGTTCATCAATCTGCGCCGCGGCACGCCGGGTCCGCTGCCGCCGCCGGTCGACGACATGGACGCGCTGTGGTCGCCGGCCGAAAAGGCGATGGTCGGTCAGTCGCTGTCGTGCTCGGCGGTCGGCACGCCTGACATGGTCGAAGCGAAGCTGAAGGCGCTGATCGCCGAGACCGGCGCGGACGAACTGATGACCACGGGCCAGATCTACGACCACGCCGCACGGCTGCGCTCGTTCGAGATCGCAGCCGGGGTAAGGGATCGGCTGGCGGGGTGAGCGCAGAGTCTGGCGCGGCCGACTTGGCAATGGCGCGTTCGTCATTGCGAGCGCAGAGAAGCAATCCAGAGTGCTTCTGCGGAAGCAAGTCTGGATTGCTTCGTCGCTCCGCTCCTCGCAATGACGGGTCGCCCTAATCCGGAAAGCCGAACAGCTTTGCCGGATTGTGCACCAATATCTTCTCCAGCTCCGCCTGGTCGGGCGCGTAGCGGTACATCAACTCCAGCAGATCGGCGTCGTTGGGCGGCTGCTTCACCGAGACCGGGTGCGGCCAGTCGCTGGCCCAGACGCAGCGGTCGACCGCGGCCTCGATATAGGCCCGCGCGATCGGGATGACGTCGTCGTAAGGAGCACCGCGCTTCGAGGTCTTTTCGCCGAGCGACAGCATCACCCAGAAATTGCCCTTGGCGAGCAGCTCCAGCATCTTGCGCAGGTTCGGATCGTTTCTGCCGGCTTCCGGATCGGGCCGGGCCATGTGGTCGATCAGCACGGGGACGTCGAGGTTCTCGTATTTGGCGACGCTCGACATGATGCCGTCCTTCTCGGGCTGGATCTTGACGTACCAGCCGAGCTCGCGGATACGCGCAATCGCGCGGGCGAAATCAGCATCCGACAGCACGGCGCCGAGCTCCTGGCGGAAGCTGAAGCGCGCGCCGCGGACACCCGCATCATGCAGCTTGGCGAGATAAGCATCGTTCGCCTCGGCGAACACCAGCGCGTTGGCGCAGCCGCGATAGTTCGGGCCCATCGCGGCGAGACCGTCGAGCACGACGGCATGATCGGCGCCATAGGTGGTGGTCTGCACGATGATGCCGCGCTCGATGCCGAGCGTCTTGTGCACGCGCAGCGCCGCTTCCCAGGTCGCGGTCGGCATCCGATAGGCAGCACCAGGACGCTCCGGATATTTGTCGATGGGGCCCAGCACGTGAAACTGGCTGTCGACGGTTTTGGGCGGTGGCGCCTTGACCGGGCGGCGCGGGTTCGGATCGAACGGCAGATAGGTCGGCATACGCGAAACTCCCTCAGTCGATCATTGCGGTGAAGTCACACTGCACCAGCGCGCCGCCATCCATGTTGTCCATCGGCAGCGCGTGGCGTGCCGGACGTGAATGCTCGTCCGGAAACATTTTTAGCCACTCGACATTGACCGGCCCGCGCTGCGTGCGGTCCTTCAGCCACACCGTCATCTTGATGATGTCGTCCGTGGTGCCGCCGGCGGCTTCCACCGTCGCCTTCATATGCGCGAACATGTTGGCGCATTGCGCGTCCAGGCTCTCGGGCATTGCGCCAGCCGCATCGCGGCCCAGGATGACGCCCGACATCACGAGATTGCCGATGCGGCAGGCGTTCGGAATCGGGTTGGCGTGCTTGAAGCCGCCGATATGGATGCTCTTGCGCCGCGTGTGACCGGTCATGATGCGCTCCTTCTTGCTAGCTTGTTCAGACGAATTGGCACGACACCGATCCGAAGGCGCCATAATCGGCATGAAACGTGTCGCCACGGCGGATGTCGACCGGACGCGTGAACGATCCGGCCAGCACCACCTCGCCGGCGGCGAGATGCTCGTCATGCGGCGCGAGGCGGTTGGCGAGCCAGGCGATGCCGTTGGCGGGATGATTGAGCACGCCGGCCGCAAGCCCGGTTTCCTCGACCTCGCCGTTGCGGAACAGCAGCGCGCCGATCCAGCGCATGTCCGCGTCCATCGGACGGAACGGCCGGCCGCCGAGCACCAGCGCGGCGTTGGCCGCGTTGTCCGAGATCGTGTCCATGACCTTTCGCGCCTTGCCGGTCTCGGGATCGACGCGGTGCATGCGCGTCTCCAGGATCTCCAGCGCCGGGGTGACGTAGTCGGTGGCGTTGAGCACGTCGAAGATGGTGCAATCCGGCCCGCGCAGCGGCGCCTTCAGCACGAAGGCGAGCTCGACCTCGATTCGCGGCGCGTGAAAGCGGTCGAACGGAATCGGCGTGGCGTCGGCATAGAACATGTCGGCGAACAGCACGCCGTAATCCGGCTCGGAAATGCCGACCGCGTTCTGCATCGCCTTCGAGGTCAGGCCGATCTTGTGGCCCTTGATGACGCGACCGCGACTGATCTGGAGTTTGGTCCAGGCGCGCTGAACGGCATAGGCATCCTCGATGCTGAAATCGGGATGGTCTTTGGTGAACATCGTGATCAGCGTCTTGGTGCGCTCGGCCTCGTCGAGCCGCGCGGCAAGGCGTTCGATCGTGGGAGTATCCAGCATGGCTTAACTCTCCGCCGCGACGGTATTGCGCAGCACGCCGATGCGGCTGGATTCGACCTCGACCACGTCGCCGACTTTCAGCCAGCGAGGCGGGTCAAAACGGGCGCCGGCGCCGGTCGGCGTGCCCGTCACGATCATGTCGCCGGGCTTCAGCGTGGCGAAGGTCGAGAGATAGGAGATCAGGAAATCGAACGGGAACATCAGGCGCTCGGTGGTGTCCTGCTGCCGCACCTCGCCGTTGACGCGCGTGATGATGTCGTGAGGCCCGCGCGGGTCGAGCTCGTCCGCGGTGACGATCCAGGGACCGATGCTGCCGGAGCGATCAAAATTCTTGCCCTGCGTGACATTGAACTTGCCGTGGCGCAGCCAGTCGCGAATCGTGCCCTCGTTGCACAAGGTCATGCCGAAGATGTGCGCCCAGGCCTTTTCGCGCGGGATGTGGCGGCCGCCCTGGCCGATCACGATGACGAGCTCGCCTTCGTAATCGAGCTGCTCGGAGACGTGAGGCTTCTCCAGCGGCTGACCGGAGCCCGTCATCGAGGACATGCTGCGCACGAACAGGCTGGGATATTTGGGCAGGTCGGAGCTGTCCTTATACTCCGCATTGCGCTCGGCGTAGTTGACGCCGATGCACCAGAGCTTTTCCGGCGCCAGCACCGGCGGAAGCAGCACGAGATCGTCGAGTGCGTAGTCCGGCTTTTGTCCGACGACCGCTTCCTGCGCGTCGGCCAGCGCATTGGCTGCGATCACCGCCCTCACATCGGAGAAGTCGCGGCCGATCCGCAGGGTCAGATCGACGACACCGCCTTCCATGGCGGCACCATAGCGCGGCTCTCCGTCCAGGAGATAACTTAAGAGTCGCATGGTCGTTCTCCAATGGCCTTAGGGCGCGCGCAGGGGTAGCGCGCTCAGTCTTTCGATTTGGGAGTTTGGAATACGCCGCGTAGCGTCACGATCTCGCCGAGCCGGGCGTAGCGCGGCCCGCCGATGCGTGCGATCGGATCGAGCGCCGCGGTTTCGACCTTGCCGTCGTTCACGAGGCCGTCGCGGAGGTGGAACATCACGACCTCGCCGACGATCAGGCGGCTGCGGGCGTCGCCGAATTCGAGGCACTGCCGGAAGCGGCATTCCATCGCGACGGGTGCAATGCCAAGACGCGGCACCTTGATGCGCTCGCTCGGGATCGTCTCAAGGCCAAGCTCCGCGACCTCGCTGATCTCAGGCGGATGCTCGACCGATGAGTCGTGCACGGCCTGCATCAGCGGGGTATCGGCGATGTGGATGACGTATTCCTCGGTGTCGAGGATGTTGTGCGCGGTGTCCTTGTAGTCCGCGCCCTTGCGGCCGACGCTGATGGCCAGCATCGGCGGCTTCTGCGAGACGAAGGTGAAGGCGCTGAACGGCGCGAGGTTGAGCACGCCCGCGCGCGACAGGCTCGTCACCCAGGCGATCGGGCGCGGCACCACGATGCCGGTCATCAGCCGGTAGATGCGCTCGGCGCCGAGCTCGGTGGGGTCGATCCGCATCGATCAATCCGCCTTGATGTTGGCCTTGCGCACGATCGGAATCCATTTGGCGTCCTCGCGCTCGAGATAGGCCTTGAATTCGTCGGGCGTCATCGCGACGGCTTCGCCGCCGAGCTTCTCGAACTTGTCGACCACGGCGGGATCCTTCAGGATCGCGGTCAGCGCCTCGTGCAGTTTGTCGATCACGGGCGCCGGCGTGCCTGCCGGTGCGAACAGGCCGGTGAAGGTCTGGCCGTCGAAATCCTTGTAGCCGAGCTCGGCGAAGGTCGGCACGTCGGGCAGCGACTTCAGGCGGTGCGGACTGGTGACGGCGAGCGCCCGGAACAGGCCGGCCTTGATGTGCTGCAGGCTGACGGTGAGCTGGTCGAACGCGAACTGCACCTGCCCGCCCAGGAGATCGTTGACTGCAGGCGCATTGCCGCGATAGTGCGCGGTGACCCATTGCAGGTCGAGGCTGGACTGCATCAGCTCGCTGAGCAAATGGTTGGTGGTGCCGGGACCGGGCGAGGCCATCGTCAGCTTGCCGGGCTCGCGCTTGGCGAGGTCGATGAATTCCTTGAAATTCGTCGCCTGCACCGACGGATGCACCTCGAGCACCAGCGGCGTCATCGAGATCGTCGTGATCGGCAGGAAGTCCTTCTTCCAGTTGTACACGTCGCGCTTGTTGATCTCGGTCGCGAACAGCACCGGGCCGTTGGCGCCGACGAACAGCGTGTAGCCGTCGGGCGCGGATTTCGCGAACGCCTCGCCCGCGATCATGCCGCCGGCACCCGCCTTGTTCTCGATGATGAAGGGCTGGCCGAGCTTTTCCTGAAGCTTGTCGGCGATGATGCGCGCGGCGCTATCGACATTGCCGCCGGCCGGATAGGGCACGATCAGCTTGACGTTGCGCGCCGGCCATTGCTGGCCCGACGCCGGTCCCGTCAACATCGCCGCTGCGGCAGCTATGGCAATCCAGATTAATCTCATGTTAACGTCCCGGCGGCGCTTCCAATTTTACGTCGATTTGCCTGAATTCGTACACGGCATCTCGATTCGGAGCGCAATCTCCAGATGCGCGCTTTACCTGTCGAGGAAATTGTGGCGTTCTTGTCCATATTATGGACAAGACGACTTCCGCAAAATCCACCCGCCGCATGACCGAACCGCGACAGGGCGCGCAGGCGATCCGCCGCGCGCTCGCGGTACTGCGCATTCTCGCCGCGGGCCGCGAAGACGGCGTGCCGCTGGCCGAGGTGGTGCGGGCGACCGGCCTCACCCGTCCGACCGTGCATCGCATCGTCCACGTGCTGATCGAGGAAGGCATCGTCGAACGGCATGATAGGACCGGCCGCTACGCGATCGGCAATCAGGTGCCGGAGCTCGCGCTCGCACGGGCACGGCCGTCGCGGCTGCTAATCGCCGCCAATCCGTCACTGCAACGCGCCTCCACCGAGATCGGCGACACGCTGTTCCTGACGGTGCGGACCGGCAACGACACGCTGTGCGTCGATCGCAGGATCGGTGTCTATCCGATCCAGGTGCTGTCGATCGAGGTCGGCGCGCGCCGGCCGCTCGGTGTCTCCAGCGCGGGCGTTGCCATCCTCGCCGCGATGCCGGCCCAGGACGCCCGGAAAATCGTCGCAGCCAATGAGAAGAGACTGGAGGCCTACCGGACCGACGCCGCGACGGTGCTGAGCCAGGTCACCGCCGCAAGACGGCTGGGGTATGGCATGAGGGAAATTGGTCTCGTGCAGGGCACGAAATCGATCTCGACCTGGATCAAGACTCCGGACGGCCGTCCCGCTGCCGCGATGACCGTCTCCGCCGTTCGGACGAGGCTCGGCCCGCGCCGCGAACAGGAGGTCGCGGAGATCTTGCTGCGGGAGGCGCGGATCATCGAGCAGGCGATCCGGGGTTAGACCACGCTGTCAATGGGCTGACGTCGCGCACCATTTTGTGGCACAAGAGCCGCCTCCGCCGACCGAGCAACGAGGCCCCGCATGCCCGCGCCAAAACCGCCTGCCTTCGAGACCCTGA
This sequence comes from Bradyrhizobium sp. WSM4873, assembly GCF_055811355.1. NCBI lineage: Bacteria > Pseudomonadati > Pseudomonadota > Alphaproteobacteria > Hyphomicrobiales > Nitrobacteraceae > Bradyrhizobium > Bradyrhizobium sp. WSM4873. Next base: position 49,072 of record NZ_JBVVPS010000021.1, read on the forward strand.
GCCTGCATGCGGGCCAGCATCCGGATCCCGCGACCGGCGCCCGCGCGGTGCCGATCTACCAGACCACGTCCTACGTGTTCCAGGACTCCGATCACGCCGCCGCGCTGTTCAATCTCGAACGCGCCGGCCACATCTATACGCGCATCTCCAATCCGACCACGGGTGTGCTCGAGGAACGGCTTGCGGCGCTGGAGGGCGGCGTCGGCGCGATCTGCACCGCAAGCGGCATGGCCGCGCTCCATCTGGCCATCGCGACGTTGCTCAATGCCGGTGACCATATCGTGGCGTCGAGCTCGCTCTATGGCGGCACCATAAACCTGCTGGCACACACGTTGCCGCGCTTCGGCATCACCACCAGCTTTGTCAAGCCGCGCGATCTCGACGCGCTCCGCGCCGCGATCAGGCCGAACACGAAGCTGGTGATCGGCGAGACCATCGGCAATCCCGGGCTCGAAGTGCTTGATATTCCGAAGGTCGCGGCGATCGCGCATGACGCGAAGATTCCGCTGCTGATCGACAACACCTTTGCCACGCCCTATCTCAGCCGTCCGATCGAGCTCGGCGCCGACATCGTCATGCATTCGGCGACCAAATGGATCGGAGGCCACGGCATCGCGATCGGCGGCGCCATCGTCGACGGCGGCCGTTTCGATTGGCGTTCATCCGGAAAATTCGGCGTGCTGACCGAGCCCTATGGCGGCTATCACGGCATCGTCTTCGACGAGCAGTTCGGCACGGCCGCCTTCATCATGCGCGCGCGCACCGAAGGCCTGCGCGATTTCGGCGCTTGTCTATCCCCGACCAACGCCTTCCAGCTGTTGCAGGGCGTGGAGACGCTCGGTGTGCGCATGGACCGCCACATGCAGAACACGCACCTCGTGCTGGAAGCCCTGAAATCCAACAAGGCCGTAGATTGGGTGCTGCATCCCTCGCTGGAGGACCACGCTGACTACCAGCTGGCAAAGACATTGCTGCCGCGCGGCGCCGGCTCGATCGTCTCCTTCGGAATCAAGGGCGGCCGGCCCGCGGGACGCAAGTTCATCGAGGCGCTGCGCATGATCAGTCATCTCGCCAATGTCGGCGACGCCAAGACGCTGGTGATCCATCCCGCGTCGACCACGCACCAGCAGATGGACGCCGAGCAGCTCAAGGCCTCCGGCATCGGCGAGGAGCTGGTGCGGCTCTCGGTCGGCATCGAGACCGCAAGCGACATCATCGACGATCTCACCCAAGCGCTGCGCATCTCGCAAAAGGTCTGACACCATGAAGCTCTCCGTCAACGGCGCCGAGGTGCTGGTCGCAACCGGCGGCCGCGACTTCGACAGATCCCTGCCCGCAGTCGTCTTCCTCCATGGCGCCGGCTTCGATCATTCGACCTGGGCGCTGCACACGCGCTGGTTCGCCCATCATGGCTTTGGCGTGCTGGCGCCTGATCTGCCCGGTCACGGCCGCTCGCCCGGACCCTCGCTCGGCAGCATCGCCGAGATGGCCGACTGGACGGCGGCCCTGCTCGATGCGGCCGGAGCGACGAAAGCGCATCTGATCGGCCATTCCATGGGATCGCTGATCTCGCTGGAGACGGCCGCACGTCACCCCGACAAGGTGTCCGCGCTCAGCCTGATCGGCACGGCCGCGACCATGACGGTCGGCCCGGATCTGCTGAAAGCGGCCGAAGCCAATTCGCAGGATGCAAACGACATGGTCTCTATCTGGGGACTCGGCTTCAACGCCGAGCTCGGCGGCAGCCTCGCACCGGGCCTGTGGATGCATGGCGGCGCCCAGGCCGTGTTGAAACACTGCGAGCCGGGCGTGCTGTTCAGGGATTTGTCGGCTTGCAACGCTTACGCCAATGCGCTTCAGGCTGCCACGAGCGTGAAGGTGCCCACGACTCTCATCCTCGGCGAGCGGGACATGATGACGCCGGTGAAGGCCGGCAAGGCACTTGCCGCCGCGATCCCGCATGCAAAGACCGTCGTCGTGCCCGGCGCCGGCCACATGATCATGGCCGAACGCCCGGATGAATTGCTGGCGGCGCTGACGGGCTGAGGATTTAGATAGAAGCCGGCCTCCCCGGCGTCATGGCCGGGCTTGTCCCGGCCATCCATGCCTGGCCACTCCAAAGCAAGAACGTGGATGCCCGGGACAAACCCGGGCATGACGACAATTCAGGAGCCCGGCGTCCACTTCCAGACGATGTCGGACACGTTGACCGGCTTCGGGATCAGACCCAATTTTGCAAAACGGTCGGCGACCGCCTGCTGGCTCTTGGTCACCTCTGCATCCAGCGGTACCACGCGATAGGTGGAGCGGTTGACGAAGCGGCGGATCGCCTCGATGTCGACGCCGGTCGCGTCGGCCTGAGCCTTTGCTACCTCCTCATGATGAGATTCCGCCCACACGCCTTCGGAGGCGAAGCTCGCGTTGAGCTTTGCCATCAGCGAAGGATACTTCTCCACGAATTCGGCGCCAGCGATGTAGAATGCGTTCGGTTTGTGGACATCCTTGTCGAAGGCGATGACGCGGGCGCTCTCCTTCAATTCAGCAAGCGCCAGATACGGATCCCAGATCGACCAGGCATCGACCGAACCCTTTACAAAGGCGGCCGTCGCATCCGCCGGGGCGAGCGGAGCCGGCGCAATATCGGACCAGGAGAGACCGGCCTTCTCGAGCGACGCGACGAGGAGGTTGTGCGCACTCGATCCCTTGGCAAACGCAACGCGCTTCCCCTTGAGGTCCGCAAGCGATTTGATCGGCGAATCCTTCGGCACGATGATCGCCTGAGTGTCGCCTTCCGATTTCACCGCCGCGACGTAGCGGATCCTGGCCCCGCCGGCTTGCGCGAAGATCGGCGGCGTATCGCCGACGAAGCCGAAATCGACGCTGCCGACATTGATGGCTTCCAGCAGCGGCGGACCAAACTGGAAGTCGATCCATTTGATCTCGATGCCGAGCGGCTTGAAGGCGCTTTCGAGCGTTTGACGCTGGCGAACCGCCGGGAAGAAGCCGCCCTTCTGCGTACCGATGCGGATTTCCGCCGGCTTGTCGTCCGCGCGCGCCGGTGCGGCCAAAGCGGTCGCGAGCAGCAGCGTCGTTGCGAGAATGTGTCGACGATTGATCATGACGTGGTCCTTTCGGTGGGATCAGCTGGCAAAGGCTGGAGAATTCGCGCGCCGGGTCCGCTCGCAGAACACGGTACGGGCGGCACGCTCGGCCTCGCGCGCCGAGCGGAACTGCCGGCCTTCGAGGCTGTCGAACAGACGCTCGGAGGAGAAAAAGCGGAAGCCGCGCGTGTCCTTCGTGACGATGCCAGCGGCGCGGTCGTGGATTTCGATGATGTAAGCGTTCGATTGGTGTTGGGACATGACTGCTCGTTCGCCGGGGCTCGGCGTTTCTGTCTTGGGATTTGCTGGATGAGGTGCTGCTAGGAGGCGGCGGTCAGCAACAACAGGCGCCGGTGGCCGCCGAGAAACAACGCCGCGTCATGCATGCATGCATGTCGTTGTTAGTGCGCTGGTGATCGGTTCTCATATCGCGGCTTCGGCTCGAGGAGCAGTTTCGATGCATCGAATATCGAGCGTTTAGTGCGATCGGTCAATGAAATGGCTATCCATAATTGCCCCTGCCGCGTATCGGCACTTCTCCGCGCGCGAGCGCAAGCAAACGAATTCATCTCGCGATGAGCTCAACTAGCGAGGCACTTCGCCTCTCCCCGTAAGAACGGGGAGAGGGGGAAGAGGCAGCAGAGAGAGGGGAAGAGGCATCACCACATCGTCGCGGCCGCCCGCTCGGGCCAGGCGCGATCGTACTCCGCGCCGCCGACCTTGTTCTCGCTCATCTCGGCGAGGATCTGGCCAGGTGTCGGCAGCGTCTTGGGGTCGATGCGCTTGTCGGGATTCCAGAGATCGGAGCGGACGATGGCGCGGGCGCACTGGAAGTAGATTTCGTCGACATTCATCACCATGACGCTGCGCGGCGCCTTGCCGTCGACCTTGAACGAGGCGAGCAGTTCGGGATCGATGGAAAGATGCGCCCGGCCATTGGCCCGCACCGCATTGCCGGAGCCGGGGATCAGGAACATCAGCGACACCCTGGGATCGCGCACGATGTTGCGCAAGGAATCGACCCGGTTGTTGCCGCGGCGATCCGGCAGCATCAGCGTCTTCGGATCGTGAATGCGGACGAAGCCGGAGAGATCGCCGCGCGGCGAGCAGTCGATGCCCTCTGGTCCGATGGTGGCGAGCGCGGCGAACGGTGCTTTCTCGATGAAGACGCGATAGAGCGGGGTGACGTGGTCGGCGACTTTCACGGTCGAGGCGTCGTTGGTGACGCCGTAGATGGCCTCCAATTGCTCGACCGTTTCGATCACCGACATTCCAGTCTCCTTATCGTGCGGGCTATTCGTGCCAGCCTTGATTCCTAATCACGCGCAGGAGCTGGCGGCCGTGGTACTCCGCGCTGCCGGCGTTGAGGATGGTGACATCGGCCTGCGCCGTTGCATCGTCGACGCTGCGCGTCAGCCGTTCCGCGATATTGCCGTCACTGTCCCGGGCGCGGGCGGCGAGCCGCTGCGCCAGCACATCCGGCGGCGCAGTGATCGCGACCACCACGACGTTTGCATAGGCCTGGCGTAGCGCGCCGATCACCGTGCGCGAAACATTGGCCACGACGGCGCGTCCGGCACGAATATCGTCGTTGAGGTCGAGCGGCAGCGCGTAGGAATGCCCATGCGCCTCCCAATGCACGGCGAATTCGCCATGCTCGCGCGCGCGACGGAATTCGTCAGGGCTCACCGCAATATTGTCTTCGTCGGCCGAGGATTCGCGCGTCACGACACGGCGCGGAAAGACGATGTCCTGTTCCTCGATGCACGCCGCCCGCGCCAGTCGCAGCAGCGTGTCCTTGCCGGCACCGCTGGGACCGACCACGAGCACGAGCCGCCCGGGCCCGATCGCACCCGTCTGCGCTCCCGCCGTGGTGACGGTCTCGCTCATGCGACGCGGCTTCCTTCGCGCCAGACGCTGCGGACCGCGGGAACGTGGCCCGCGACGTGCACGCGGATCAGATCGGCACGCTTGCCGACGGCAATCTCACCCCGATCGGACAGGCCGACCGCCTCGGCGGGCGCCTTCGTCACCGTGCGGATCGCCGCCGCAAGACTGATGACGGGCACGTGCTCGGGCAAATGCAATGCAGCCATCAAAAGGCTCGAGGGAATGTAGTCCGACGACAGGATGTCGAGCAGGCCCTCGCGGGCGAGATCGACCGCGGCGATATTGCCGGAATGCGAGCCGCCACGCACGACGTTCGGCGCGCCCATCAAGATGTCGATCCCGGCCTCGTGCAGGCCGCGCGCGGCCTCCAGCGTGGTCGGGAATTCCGCCACCGAAACACCATCGCGCACGGCGTCCACGACGTTCTCCTCGGTGGTATCGTCATGGCTCGCCAGCGGGATCTTGTACTTGTGTGCCAGTGCCACGATCTCGCGCATGTTGGTCGCCGCATAGGCCTTCTGATATTCGAAGCGCTTCGCGAACAGCTGGTCGAGCTCGGCATCGGTCTTGCCGCCGCCCTTGCCGCGGTAATAGTCGCGCAGCTTGCCTTCGTCGCGGAACTGGCGCTGGCCGGGGGTGTGGTCCATTAGGGACATCAGCCGCACGTCGGGACGGTCGATCAGCTCCCTGGCCTCCTCCACCACGCTCGGCATCGGGATTTCGCAGCGCAGATGCAGGAAGTGATCGGCACGCAGCAATTTGGCATCGCGCGCGGTCGTGATCGCCGCGGCAAGCACGCCGGCGCGTCCATCTACTTCCTCGGCACCATCCTCGCGCCAGACCCGGAGCGAGTCGAACACCGTGGTGATGCCCGAGGTCGCGAGTTGGCCGTCATAGGAGACGACGGCCGCGACCGGATTCCAGAACACTTTTGGCCGCGGCACGTAATGCGCTTCGAGGTGGTCGGTGTGAAGCTCGATCAATCCCGGCATGATCAAATCGCCGCCGGCATCCTCGGCCCCCGCAGGCGCCCTGCCCTCACCGATCTCGGCGATACGTCCATCGGCGAGGGCAAGCCAGCCCTGCTCGATCACCCGGTCCGCCAGCACGATCCTGGCGTTGGCGATCACGATGTCCTTCTTGGCGTTCATGTCCATTTCCTTCAAGCCGCGGCGGCGAAGCTGGTGACGTCGACGATGCGGTCGGCAATCTGATGACGGATTTCGTCGTCATGGACAATGGCGACCATGGCGACGCCCTGGCGCTTCTTTTCGGCGACCAGCTCGACCACGACGGCCCGGTTGGCGGCATCCAGCGAGGCGGTGGGCTCGTCGAGCAGCAGGATCGGCAGATCCGAGATGAAGCCGCGCGCGATGTTGACGCGCTGCTGCTCGCCGCCGGAGAAAGTCGCCGGCGGAAGCTGCCGGAGCCGCTCGGGGATGTTGAGACGATGCAACAGTTCGCCAGCACGGGCTTGCGCCTCCGCGCGCGCCATGCCGTTGACGATCAGCGGCTCGGCGACCACGTCGACGGTCGCGACGCGCGGCACCGCGCGCAGGAACTGGCTGACATAGCCAATGGTCGCGCGACGGATGTTGAGGACCTGCCGCGGCTCGGCGGTGGCGAGATCGACCAGCGCGCCGCGATGGCGGATGCCGATGCGGCCGGAGTCGCAGCGGTAATTACCGAAGATCATCTTCAGGATCGACGATTTTCCGGCGCCTGATGGCCCCGACAGCACGACGCATTCGCCAGGATTGACGTGAAAGGTCACGCCGCTGACGACAGGCAATTCGATGCCGCCCTGCAGGTGCATCGTAAAGGTCTTGTTGGCATTGGCGACGTCGATCATGGCGGTCATTGAAAAACTCTTCCTGGAAGGCTCATGGCGGCAGAATCGAGGAGACGAGGAGCTGGGTGTAGGGTTCGCGGGGATCGTCGAGCACCTGGTCGGTGAGGCCGGTCTCGATGACGCGGCCGCCCTTCATCACCATCACCCGGTGCGACAGCAGGCGCGCGACCGCGAGATCATGGGTGACGATGATGACCGCGAGGTGCAGCTCCGCGACGAGGCTGCGCACGAGGTCGAGCAGGCGGGCCTGCACGGAAAAATCGAGGCCGCCGGTCGGCTCGTCCATGAACACCAGCCGCGGCTCGGTGACGAGGTTGCGGGCGATCTGGAGGCGCTGGCGCATGCCGCCGGAATAGGTCCGCGGCGCATCGTCGATGCGTGCGATGTCGATCTCCACGCGGGTCAGCCAGTCCGACGCGGTATCACGGATGCGGCCGTAATGATTCCAGCCCACCGCCATCAGCCGCTCGCCGACATTGGCGCCGGCCGAGACCGCCATGCGCAGACCCTGCGCGGGATCCTGGTGGACGAAACCCCAATCGGTACGAAACAGAAATCGCCGCTCGGCCTCGCCCAGCGTGGCGAGATCGCGGCTGACGCCGTCGCGCATCCGGTAGGAGACGTGCCCACCGCTGGCTGCGAGCTGACCCGACAGCAGCTGGAGCAGCGTCGATTTGCCCGAGCCGGATTCGCCGACGATCGCGAGCACCTCGCCGGGGTAGAGCGAAAACGAGACATCGCGGCAGGCGGCGATCCGGCCATAGGATTTGCTGAGGGATTCTGCGACCAGCAGCGGCTCGTCGTTTTCGAGCATGTCTTGATCAGCCATTCGATGCCTCCTGCGCCTTGTCCTTGTACGGCGCGGCGCTGAGGCTGCCGTGATGGCCGGCGGCCTGGCGTCCCTCGCAATAATCGGTGTCGGAGCAGACGAACATGCGGCCGCCCTTGTCGTCGGTGACGATCTCGTCGAGATAGGAATTTTCCGAGGCGCACAACGCGCAAGGCGCGTTGAAGCGATAGGGCTCGAAAGGATGATCCTCGAAGTCGAGCGACACGACCTGCGTAAAGGGCGGGATCGCATAGATGCGCTTCTCGCGGCCGGCGCCGAACAATTGCAGCGCCGGGCAATTGTCCATCTTGGGATTGTCGAATTTCGGCGTCGGCGATGGGTCCATCACGTAGCGCGCATTGACCTTCACCGGATAGGCGTAAGCCGTCGCGATGTGGCCGAAGCGGGCGATGTCCTCGTAGAGCTTGACATGCATCAGGCCGTATTCTGCGAGCGCATGCATGCGCCGCGTCTCGGTCTCGCGCGGTTCGAGGAAACGTAAAGGCTCCGGGATCGGCACCTGATAGACCAGCACCTGATTCTCGTGCAGCGACGTCTCGGGAATGCGATGGCGGGTCTGGATCACGGTCGCATCTTCAGTCGCCGTCGTCGTGGCAACGCCGGCGGTCTTGGCAAAGAACTTCCGGATCGAGATCGCGTTGGTGGTGTCGTCGGAGCCCTGGTCGATCACCTTCAGCACGTCCTGCGGCCCGAGGATCGCGGCCGTCACCTGCACGCCGCCGGTGCCCCAGCCATAGGGCATCGGCATCTCGCGGCTGGCGAACGGCACCTGATAGCCGGGGATCGCGATTGCCTTGAGGATCGCGCGGCGGATCATCCGTTTGGTCTGTTCGTCGAGATAGGCGAAATTGTAGGCGGGCGCGTTCATTCCGCGGCCTCCTTCATGGCGTCAGGCGCATTGGCCTCGGTGAACGCTTTAGAAAACTCTTGGCGCAGCTTGCGCAACAGGCCGAGCTCCGACTGGAAATCGACATAATGCGGTAGCTTCAGATGCTCGACGAAGCCGGTCGCCTGGACGTTGTCCGAATGCGACATCACGAATTCCTCATCTTGCGCGGGCGCGAGTGCCTCTTCGCCAAGCTCGCGCGCGCGCAACGCGCGGTCGACCAGCGCCATCGACATGGTCTTGCGCTCGCTCTGGCCGAAGGCGAGGCCATATCCGCGGGTGAAGCACGGCGCTTCGGTGGCGGAGCCCTTGAACTGGTTGACCATCTGACATTCGGTGAGTTCGATCGAGCCGAGCGGAACGGCGAAGCCGACATCTTCCGCCGAGAATTCGACCTCGACCTCGCCGAAGCGGATTTCGCCGGCGAAGGGGTGGTTGCGGCCGTAGCCGCGCTGGGTGGAATAGCCCATCGCCAGCAAGAACCCTTCGTCGCCACGCGCGAGGTTCTGCAGGCGCAGGTCGCGATCCGCAGGAAAATTCAGCGGCTCGCGGGTGAGATCGCCGACGCTGGCGCCTTCCTCGGCCTGCGGCGATGATTCGATCAGCCCGTCGCGGCCGAGAATATCCGTCACCCGCGGCGTGGGCGCCGTCGATGCTTCGGCCGTCGCCGGCGCCTCCGGCACAAAGCCGTCGGCGAGCGAGGGATCGAGCAGACGGTGGGTATAGTCGAAGGTCGGGCCGAGGATCTGGCCGCCGGGAATGTCCTTGAAGGTCGAGGACACCCGCCGCCGCACGCGCATCGCACCGGTCTCGACCGGCTCGCTGGCGCCGAAGCGCGGCAGCGTGGCGCGGAAGGCGCGGACCAGAAAGATCGCCTCGATCAAATCGCCGCGCGCCTGCTTGATGGCGAGCGCCGCGAGCTCGCGGTCATAGAGCGAGCCTTCGCTCATGACGCGGTCCACGGCGAGGCCGAGCTGCTCCGAGATCTGGTCGAGGGAGATTTCCGGCACGCTTTGGTCGCCGCGCCGCGCACTGGCGAGCAGGCGATGAGCGTTCTCGATGGCGCGTTCGCCGCCTTTGACTGCGACATACATGCTTAGCTTCCCTTGCTCACGACGCGCGTGGTGCGCGGGATCGCAACCACGGCATCGTCGGCGACCAGCACCACATCGACGCCGCACGGAAACAGCGCTTCGTTGACGCGCAGGCGCTCGAACAGGTCGAACGGCTTGATCGAGGCATGGACCGCCGCGACACCGTCGATGCCGGGACCGCGCAGCTCGAAGCTGCGGCCTGCGTCCAGGCTTTCGACCTGCAGGATCAACGTGGTCGACCGATCCGGATATTCGCTGGTGCCCAGCGCGAAGCGCTCGAGCGAAGGCAGCGCCCCGCCGTCGCTGATCAGGGCGAAGCTTGCGATCGAGGAATCCTGCACCACCGGCGCGCCGGTGTGGAATTTCAGCCATTTCACGACGTCGGAACTCTCGGACGTGCGCGCATCGAGCCAGAGCGGCGTGTCGTGATCGAACAGCGTCAGCGCGATCGCGGCCGTGCCGCGCATCATCACATGAGGCGCTCCTGATGTCGGCACGATGCGCTGGACCGATCCCGGCCGCGCCATCGCGTTCATGACCGAGCGAAAGGTCGATTGCGCCGACAGCACCTTGTCGGCGAATCCCGGCGGCAGTTCCGCAATCGTGGTCATGATCTCACCCCTCACCGCGCACCATGGTGTAGAAATCAACCTTCGTCGCGGCGGTCTCGGCCGCCGCCTGCTTGCGCCTGACCATAACCTGCTCACGCAACGGCGCGATAACGTCCCGCTCCACGGCGCCGCCGAAATCCCTGGACTGCACCAGCGCATCGCACAGCGCGATCAACCGCGCCTTCTCACCGTCGCGACCGAGCGTGTAGCCGAAGCCGACCTCGCCGCTCGCGAGCCGCACCGCGGCGCGCGATACCGTGGCTTCGCCGAGATTGAACGGCGCACCGTCGCCGCCGACCCGGCCGCGCAGCATGACGAGGCCGTTTTCCGGCGCGCGCAGATCCTGATGCGCGGGCAGAGCGAGAGCGCGGAGGCGAGCGGCGATCTCGCCCGCCTCCGCGTGCGCCAGCACGGCCATTGCGGCCTTGCGCTGGGCTTGCTGATTGTTGTGCTGGGTCACCAGATCCACCGAACTTTTCTCAACAACTTGCCGAATCCAAGTTGTCTATGATACTAGACAACTTGATACCGGAGCGCCATGACTGTTTCGTGACAAAGGCGTGATTTCTGGAGTAGCTTCCCGGCCACATGAGCATGCAGGACACAGCCTCCTCCGGCGTCGCGTTGTGGCGCCTCGTTGCCGACGGCATCGAGCGCGGCATCGCCGACGGCCGCTTTGCGGCCGGCGACAAGCTGCCGGGCGAGATGGAGATCGCCGAAACCTATCGCGTCAACCGCCACACCGTGCGGCGCGCGCTGGCTGCACTTGCCGAGCGCGGCATCGTGCGGGCCGAACGCGGCAGCGGAACCTATGTCGAGGCGCAGAAGCTCGCCTATCCGCTGCGTTCCCGGACCCGCTTCTCCGAGATCGTCGGCGCGGACGGCCGCGAACCGCATGGCCGGCTGATCGAGGCGTCCGATGATGTCGCGACCCGCGAACTCGCGCGAGAACTCGGTCTCAAGACCGGCGCACCGCTGGTGCGGATCGAGGCGATGCGCCTCGCCGACCGCACGCCGATCTGCGTCTCCACGACATGGCTGTCGGCGCAGTTGTTCCCGGGTGCGGGCGACATCTTTGCCGCGACCCGCTCGATGACGAAACTGCTCGAGCATTACGGCGTCCGCGACTATCGCCGCGGCGCGACCCGGATCACCGCCGGCATCGTCGACGCAACCGACGCCGCACGGCTCGATCTGGCGCTGGGGCGGCCGATCCTGGTGGTCGACGCCACCGACCACGATCTCGACGGCAAGCCGCTGGTGACCAAGCATTCGCGCTTTGCCGCGGAGCGGGTGGAATTTCTGGTGGAGCCGTAGGGTGGGCTGCTTGTTCTCCCTCGCCCCGTTCTTACGGGGAGAGGGTTGGGGTGAGGGGCTGCCTCCACAATCACCGTAAGAGACGGACTCGCGGAGAGTCCCCCTCACCCGCCGCGCTGCGCGCGTCGGCCTCTCCCCGCAAGCGGGGAGAGGCGAAGACCTACGCCACCGCCCTTCGGCCGATGATCGCAAACCGCAACTTTCCCGAGACGAAATCAATCGCGGCGACCGCGACCAGGATCATCAAGATCAGGAACGACACCTTCTGCCATTCCAGCACGCGGATCTGCTCGGCGAGCTGGAGGCCGATGCCGCCGGCGCCGACGATGCCGATGATGGTGGCCGAGCGCGTGTTCGACTCGATGAAATAGAGCACCTGGCCGGCGATCACGGGCAGGACCTGCGGCAGCAGACCGAAGCGAATCTCATGCAACGCACTGCCGCCGGAGGCGCGGATGCCCTCGACCTGCTTCTGGTCGGCGCCCTCGATCGCCTCCGAGAACAGTTTTCCAAACGCGCCGAAATCGGACACGGCAATGGCGAGCACGCCGGCGAACGGGCCGAGCCCGACCACGTTGATCCACACCAGCGCCCAGATCAACGTGTCGACGCCGCGGATCGAATCCAGGAAACGCCGAATCGGGAAGCGCAAAATGCTCGACGGCACGACGTTGCGCGCGGCCAGCAGGCTGACCGGCAGCGCGAACAGCGCGGCCAGAGTCGTGCCGAGCAGCGCGATCGACAGCGTCTCGCCCAGCGCCTTCAGATAGATCGGCAGCGACGAGCCGGGATCCGGCGGGATCATCATCAGGCTGATCCAGCCGAGCTGGTTGAGGCCCGCGACGAACCGCGACGGCGAGAAGTCGAGATCGACGAGGCCGTAAATCAGGATCGCGAGCGCCGCGACGATCATCGCCGGCATGGCGAGCCGCGCCGACGCCGGCCGGTCGAACACGTCAGGATAGCGCGCGCGAAGCGCCGCGGTATCGGTCTCCCGCAGTCCCGTCACGTCCGCGCCTCCTTGCCGAACAGACGGCCGCGCAGCCATCCGGTGCTGATGTCGATGATGAAGACCGTGACGATGATGGTGAGCAGGATGGCGCTGACGTCCGAGTAATAGAACTTGCGGATGGCGACGACGAGCTCCTGGCCGATGCCGCCGGCGCCAACGAAGCCCATCACGGAGGCCTCGCGGACATTGATCTCGAAACGCAGCAGCGCGTAGCTGGCATAGCCAGCCGTGACCTGCGGCAGGATCGCGAAGCGCATGCAGGAGAGCCAGCTCGCGCCCGTCGAGCGAACGCCTTCGACCGGCTTCATGTCGGCGTTCTCGACGATCTCCGAAAACAGCTTTCCGAGCGCGCCGGTGGAGTGAATCGCAATCGCCAGCACGCCCGCCATCGGTCCGAGCCCGAACGCGATCACGAAGATCAGCGCAAACACGATGCCGGGCACCGTGCGCGCGAATTCGAGCAGGCGCCGCACCACGAAGCGCAGCCAGGGCGCGGGCGAGGTGTTTTCAGCCGCGAGGAAGTTCAGGCAAAACGCAAAAGTCGCGCCGATCAACGTGCCGACATAGGAGATCAGCAGGGTCTCGCCCAGCATCTTCAGCCATTTGCGCCAGCCCCAGAGCCACTCGCCGACATCGGTCCAGACGCGCTGGCCGGTGTCAAGTGTGAGGATGCGGTCGAAATAGCTGATGAAGTTGCCGAAATGGGCGAACAGCGTGCGCAAATTCACTTCCGCGCCGATCGCCGCCAGACACAGTGCAGCGGCGAAGATCACGGCTGCAAACAGGAGTCGGAGCCGCTTGCGCGCGACCGCCTGGCGATAGGCGGCGCTGAGCACGGCGAGCTGCTGCTCGGGGAGGATCGAAACCGCGACGGTCATCTGATCAGGAAAAATGGTCGATCAAAGAGAAAGAGCCGGGTCCATCGACCCGGCTCCAGTGGCATCGTCCCGATACTCAGGACGCCTTCTTCTTACGCAGCGCATCGACGAACTTGATCAGCTCGATCGTGCCATCCCAATCCTTGGTAGTCGCGGGATGAAAACCCTTCTTTTGGCCGTCCTGGAGGCGATCGAACGCAGCCTTGTCCTTGGCCGGCGCGTCGAAGAACGCCTTCGCGATCGCGGCCTTGGCCTCTTCCGGCAGGTCGGAATTGTAGGCATAGGGGCCGTTGATGATCGGCGCCGACTTGTGGATGATGCGGAAATCGTCCTTCTTCATCGCGGAGCCGTCGGCATTCTTCAGCATGCCCTTGGTCAGCATCTGCGCCAGCGTCGAATCGTCGTCGCTGGTCCACTGGTTGGCGGCGACGTCGACCGTGCCCTGCGCCAGCGCCAGGATCGCGTTCTCATGGCTGCCGGTGAAGACGACCTTGCTGAAATAGGTGTCGGCGTCCGCGATGCCCATCTTGTCGAGCTCGAAGCGCGGCACGTTGTTGCCGGAGGTCGAGTTCGGGTCGACCAGGCCGAGGTTCTTGCCCTTGAGCTGGTCGATGCTCCTGTAGGGACTGTTCGCCTTGACGAAGAACACCGAGTAGTAGCCGGTCGAGCCGTCGGAATTGATGTCGTTGGCGAAAGCGTCGGTCTTGACGCCGGTCAGGCGGGCGCGAGCGAACGACGCGGAGCCATAGCTCGCGATGTGGATGTTGCCGGCACGCTGGCCTTCGATCACGGCGGCGTAGTCGTTGGCGATGCGTAGCGTGACCTTCACGCCCAGTTCCTTGGAGAGATAGCTCATGAACGGCGCCCAACGCTCGGTCACGCCCGAGGCGTTTTCCGCCGGAATGACCGCGAAGGTCAGCTCGGGATATCTAGCTTTCCAGTCCTCGGCCGAAGCCGAAGCCGTGAACGCGAGCGCGGCGGCGCCAGCAAGAATCAATCTGCGAGTAATCATGATAGCCTCTTCATTGGTTGAGGTCGGTTGACGCAAAACTGGTGAGTCCTGATGCGGCGCCGCTCAGGCGGCGGCCGCCGTTCCAAGCGCCGGAATGCCTTGTCGCACCGGTGCAGGCGTGCCGCCCATGACATCGGCGGCTTCCAGATCGTAGAGCTCGCGCGCAACGTGCTCGGTCAACTCGGCCGGCGCGCCGTCGAACACCACGCGCCCCTGCGCCATGCCGATCAGGCGGTCGCAATAGCTGCGCGCCAGGTCGAGCGAATGCAGATTGCAGAGCACGGTGATGCCGAAGTGCTTGTTGATGCGCAGCAGCGCATCCATCACGATCTTGGTGTTGCGGGGATCGAGCGAGGCGATCGGCTCGTCGGCGAGGATGATGTCGGGCTGCTGCACCAGCGCGCGGGCGATCGCGACGCGCTGCTGCTGACCGCCGGAGAGCTGGTCGGCGCGCTGGGCCGCGAGCGGGGCGATATCGAACTGCTCAAGCGCGGACATCGCCAGCGCCTTGTCCTGCTCGGGCCAGGTCTGCGACAGCGAGCGCCAGGCCGGCATCGTCGCGAGCCGTCCCATCAGGACGTTGGTGAGGACATCGAGCCGGCCGACCAGGTTGAACTGCTGAAAGATCATCGCCGAACGCGCCCGCCACTGCCGCAGCTCCTTGCCGCGTAGCGCCGTGACGTCGAGACCGCCGAACAGAATGCGGCCCTGCGAAGGGGCCGCGAGACGGTTGATGGTCCGCAGCAGGGTCGACTTGCCGGCGCCGGACCGTCCGATCACGCCGACGAAGCCGCCGGGAGAGACTTGAAACGAAGCGTCGTCCACCGCGGCTTTCACGCCGAAGCGACACGTCAGACCTTCAACCACCAGCATGCAGGGCTCCAGAGTAGCTGGGACCCACCGCTAGCGCCGGCGCTTGACACTTGTGTGACACGGACGTTGCGGTGCGGCGATCCTACACACGTCATCCACTGTTCTTGCCCTGTCATCGCGTCGTCATGACATTGTCATCAAGCCGCTCGAAGAGAAACGCCCGCCCTCTCGTTCGGATGCAACATGGCCGCCAAAGCTCTTTCGGTCCAGCCGACTGTCGATCCCTCGGCGAAGCTGCACGACACCAGGCTTGGGGCCTATACCGAGGTCGGCGCCCGCACGATGCTGCACGACGTGACGATGGGCGATTACTCCTATGTCGTGAACGACGCCCAGATCACCTACAGCACCATCGGAAAATTCTGCGCGATCGCGGCGATGACACGGATCAATCCGGGCAATCACCCGATGCACCGCGCCACGCAGGCGCACTTCACCTATCGTTCGAGCGCCTATTTCGAAGGCGAGACCGACGACACCGACTTCTTCGACTGGCGGCGCCAGCACCACGTCCATATCGGCCACGACGTCTGGATCGGCCATGGCGCGATCGTGCTGCCGGGCCGCAACATCGGCACCGGCGCGGTGATCGCGGCCGGCGCCATCGTCACCAAGGACGTACCGGCCTACACCATCGTCGCCGGCAATCCGGCGCGCATCGTTCGGCGGCGGTTCTCGGAAGAGGTTGCTGGGCGGCTTGCGAGGCTCGCTTGGTGGGACTGGGATCACGACAAGTTGCGTGAAGCCCTGCCCGATTTCCGCAAGCTCGGGATTGAGGATTTTCTCACGGCATACGAAGCAGGGGCACCCTCCTCTGCCAGCAAACGAAGCGCGGTCGCGTGACAGACATATTCCTCGAGGGCGGGCGGGCCCTGATCGGCTCCGAGTTCGCCGAAACGTCGCTTCTCGTGTCCGGAACGGACATCGCAGAGATCGATGCGTCTCGCGGCCGAGCGCGACTTGCGATCGATGCCCGCGATCTGCTGGTCCTGCCGGGCATCGTCGATCTGCATGGCGATGCCTTCGAGCGACAGATGATGCCGCGCGCCGGGGTCGATTTCCCGATCGACGTCGCGCTCGCCGACAGCGACCGCCAGGCGATCAGCAACGGCATCACCACGGTATTTCACGCCACGACCTGCTCATGGGAGCCGGGCCTGCGCAGCGCCGACAATGCGCGCGGCCTGATGGAGGCGATCGAACGGCAGCGCCCGCAATTCGCCGCCGACACCCGTTTTCACCTGCGCCATGAGACTTACAATCTCGACGCCGAAACCGAGATCAGCCAGTGGCTCGCTGAGGGCCGCGTCGACCTGTTCGCCTTCAACGACCACATGGACGGCACGGTTGGGGACATGGCCAAGCCCCGCAAGCGCAACCGCATGGTGGAACGTACCGGCCTGTCGAGCGAAGATTTCGACCGGCTGGTCGGCCACGTGCTTTCGCGCGCCAGTGAAGTGCCGGCTTCCGTGTCGCGGCTCGCCGCGACAGCCCGCGCCGCCGACGTACGGATGCTATCGCATGACGATGCGACGCCGGCGATGCGCCAGGGCTTTCGCGCCATGGGCGTGGCGATCGCGGAGTTTCCAATCAACGAGGAGACGGCGCGGGCGGCGGCAAGCCACGGAGACGCCATCGTCTACGGCGCGCCGAACGTCGTCCGCGGCGGCAGCCACACCGGCTGGACCAAGGCATCCGACATGATCGCCAAAGGGCTCTGCTCGGTGCTGGCCTCGGACTACTACTATCCCGCGCAGCTGCTCGCTGCGTTCCGGCTCGCCGCCGATGGCGTGCTGCCGTTGACCGAGGCCTGGAACCTGGTTTCCACCGCGCCCGCGCGCGCGACCGGTCTTGCAGATCGCGGCGTGCTCGCGGAAGGCCGGCGCGCGGACATTCTGCTGGTCGACGACAGCATGCCGCTGCGGCCGCGGCTGATCGCCGTGATATCAGGCGGCAAGCTCGTACATCTCACCGACGCGACGCGGTTGCTTGGCATGGCAGCTACCCCGCGCGAAGCTGTCGTCGCAGCATAAACCCGCTATGCTCGGACGATGACGAGTTTCCCCCGCTACGCGATCTATTTTGCCGCAGGCAGCGACAGCGCGCTCACCCGCTTCGGCGCGGAGTTGCTCGGCTACGATGCCTATACCGGCAACGAGCTGCCCTTCCCCGCCGAGGCATCGCATCTCGCGCCGGACTGGCGCGACATCACCGCCGATCCCCGCAAATACGGTTTTCACGGCACGCTGAAGGCGCCGATGGCGCTCGCGCCGGGCAAGACCGAAGCGGAGCTTTTTGCGGCCTGCGCGGCTTTTGCCGGCGAGGCGCGGAAGATCCCGGTGATCCGCCCGGTCGTCGATGCCATCAGCGGCTTTATTGCGGTCATTCCGGCCGAGCAGGTCGATGCGCTCCAAGAGCTCGCCGCTGATTGCGTCCGCGCGTTCGACCGCTTTCGCACCGCCCTGACGGCGGAAGATCGTGCGCGTCGCAAACCCGAGAAGCTCAGCGAACGGCAGCGCGACTATCTCCATCGCTGGGGCTACCCGTACGTGATGGAGGAATTCCGCTTCCACATGACGCTGACGGGGCGGCTGGACGCGGAGCGCCGCGGCCCGATCCTGGAGCTGCTGCGCGCGCGGTTTGCGGCGCTCGAGCTTGAGACGCTGGCGATCGATCGCATCGCGCTGTTCAGGCAGGACGGTGCGGGGGCGCGGTTTCGTCTCGTCGGCGAGTGGATGTTAACGAGATAGCATTGCGCTCGCGCGTCATTCTCGCTGTCGTCCTGGCGAAAGCCAGGACCCATTACCCCAGGGAGCGGTTATAGCGCGAGCCATAGCCTCCCGAGTCTTCGCCAAACGACATCCTGGGGTAATGGGTCCTGGATCTGCGCTCCGCTTTGCACGCTTGTCCAGGACGACGGCTGAGTTATATGGCGACCGCCGAGCAGGCAGCGCCCTACTTCCCCCACCTCAACGCCATTGCATCCCGTTCCTTCGCGAGCTCCAGCAGCCCTGCCCGCGTCGCCGGGTGCAGCGGCTGGAGCGGATGCCGCACCGTGTCCGACTTGATCACGCCGCCGGCCTGCATCATCGCCTTGCAGGCGATCAGGCCGCATTGGCGGTTTTCGTAGTTGATCAGTGGTAGCCAGCGTTCGTAGGCGGCTTTGGCCTCTTCACGCTTGCCGGCGAAATAGGGATCCACGATCTGGCGGATGCCGTCGGGGTAGCCGCCGCCGGTCATCGCGCCGGTGGCGCCGGCATCGAGATCGGCGAGCAGCGTAATCGCTTCCTCGCCGTCCCAGGGACCCTCGATATCCTTGCCGCCCGCCTCGATCAGGCTACGCAGCTTTGACGCGGCGCCCGGCACCTCGATCTTGAAATAGCGGATGTTGGAGAAGTCGCGCGCCAGCCGCGCGAGCAGCTCGACCGACAGCGGCGTGCCGGCGACAGGCGCATCCTGAATCATGATCGGAATCTTGATCGCGTCCGACAGCACCTTGAAGAATTCGAGGACGCCTTTCTCAGGCACGCGGAAGGTTGCGCCGTGATAGGGCGGCATCACCATCACCATGGCGGCGCCGGCCGCCTCGGCCTGCTGGCTGCGCGCGGCGCAGACGGCCGAGCTGAAATGCGTGGTGGTGACGATCACGGGAACGCGGCCCGCGACATGCTCCAGCACCGCATGCATCACGGTCTCGCGCTCGGCATCGGTGAGCACGAACTGCTCGGAAAAATTGGCGAGAATGCACAGACCGTTCGAGCCTGCGTCGATCATGAAATCGATGCAGCGGCGCTGTCCGTCGAGGTCGAGCTCGCCGCGCTCGTTAAAGATGGTGGGTGCGACCGGGAACACGCCGCGATAGGGGCGCTGCGCCTTGTGTTGGGGCGTGACCGGCATCGAACTCTCCATCCCTGATATCTCTTACATCTGCCGCGACGCTCGCGCAGCGTCACAGATGTACCCGCCCCGCGCATCTGCGGCAATGCCGATCGCGCGACGTAGGGAGGAAGGATTTGTCGAAGTTATGCGGTCCTCACCGCGCCCAAAAAGCCCTCGACCGCCACGCGGAGACGATCGGCGTCGGCGGACATTTTCGACACGGACACCGACAGCACCGAACCGGCATTGCCCGTTTCCTGGTTGAGCCTGGCGACGCTGCCGATGGTGTCGGTGACCTCGCGGGTTCCCTGCGCGGCCTGCTGGAAGTTGCGGGAGATCTCGGTGGTGGCCGCGCGCTGCTGTTCGACGGCGGCGGCAATCGCCGTCATCTTCTCGTCGATGCCGCTGATCGCGCCGCCGATCGCGCGGATGGCAGTGACCGCCTGGCCCGTCGCGCCCTGGATCTCCGCGACCTGGCGGGAGATCTCTTCCGTCGCCGTCGCCGTCTGCGAGGCGAGGCTCTTGACCTCGCCGGCGACCACGGCGAAGCCGCGGCCGGCCTCGCCCGCGCGCGCGGCTTCGATGGTGGCGTTCAACGCCAGCAGATTGGTCTGCCCTGCGATGGCGTTGATCATCTTCACGACCTCGCCGATGCGGCCAGCGGTCTGATCGAGGATCTCGACCGTCGCATTGGTCTGCGCTGCCTGCGACACGGCTTCGCGAGCCTCGCGGGCGCTGGCCTGCACCTGCGCGGAGATCTCGCCGACGGACGCCGAGAGTTCTTCGGTCGCGGCCGCGATGGTCTCGAGATTGTTGGTGGCCTGCTCGGCGGAGGACGAGACCGCCGCGGTCTGGCTGCTCGATTCCGAAACCAGCGAGCGCACGTCGGTCGCGGTGGCGTCGAGTTCCTTGGTCGACGCCGCAACGCTGTGAATGACGGCTTGCACGGTGTCGTCGAAACTGCGGCAGGCCGCATCGACGGTGCCGGAGCGGGCAAGCTGCAGCGCCTGCTGCGATTCGCGCTCGCGGCCCAGGCGTTCCGCGGTCGCCGCGCTCTCGCGCAGGCTTTCGAGTGCGGCGGCCATGGTGCCGAACTCGTCGGGATGCCTGGATTGCGGGACGGGCGTCGCGTAGTCGCGAGCGCTGATCTTGGCAATGGCATCCAGGATGGCGCGCACCGGGCGCATGAGGCGATTGCGGACCACGTACACGCCGGTGAGGGTCACGGCCAGCGCGAGCAGGAACGCGAGCGACTGCACGACGAGATTGGTGAGCGCCTTGGCCTGCACCGTTTCCGCCCGGACGATCGACTGGTCGAGCGCCTTGTTCGCCACCGCGACGATGGACGCGAAGGGTGACTGGCACAGCGTATTCCATTCCGAGGCGGGCATCGCGGGCTTGCCGCTGCCGTCGAAATTCTTCGTGAGGTCGCCGATCTGCTTGAGGGCACCGTCGGTCTTGGCCTTCGCGTCCGCCGCTGCCGTCACCAGCTCCGCCGCCACGCCGGGCGCGGCCAGCAACTCGGCCATGCCCGCCCAGCCGGAGGCGATCGTGCCATCCCATTGCGCCACTGACCGCCTCTGAGCGTCGTCGAGCGGCTTGCTGCCGTTGACGTTGGAGCGAAGGGACGAACAATGGATTCCATAACGGTCGCGCACCTGCCAGGCGAAGCGCCGGACCTGGATCATGCGGGCGATGAAGGGATCGTCCATCCAGGCACGGTTCGACACCGCGGTGGAGGCAAGGTTGGCCGTGTCGATCACCTTGGTGACGGCATCATACCATGAATTGGTGCGCTCGATCTTGCGCTCCGCGCGCGGGCGCTTGGCTTCGTCGTAGAACAGCTGGAATTGCGGGGAGGCGGCGCTCCAGCCTTGCTTCAATGTGCCAGCAAGTTCGTCGCGGCGGCCGAAATCGACGGTGGCAAGCGCGGCGCCGATAGCGTCATAGCCGCCCTGCTCGGCCTTCTCCGCCGCGTCGAGTTTTGCCCGCGGGTCGTCCTCGCCGAGGATCGCGCTCTGCGCATCGCCGCGATTGTTCCGCAGCGCCAGCACGCCATGGAAGATCGCCTTGTCGGCGGCGGCAAGCCGCGCGGTCTCGAGGCTGTCGCTATAGCGGCCGAACGCCCCGACCATCTGGATCGCCGTGGAGGCTAGCGCACCCGCGGCCAGCAGCGCCATCAAGGTCAGGAGAAGCGAACTTACCGATTTCTTAAACATTGCCATGGTGTCGCGGGCCTGGGGTCGGGGGCCTATTCTTCGGGCGCCACCTTGCCCCGCGACATGCCAATGTTCCGTTAAGTTTAATCGAATTGCTGTGAGCACCCCCCGGACGAGGCTCGGTGCCCCCATATCACGCAACCTTGGAGAAATCCGGCGGGCGGCGCTCTGCGAACGCCGTGAAGGCCTCGCGCGCCTCGGCGGTGCGCAGGCGCAATCCGAACTGCTCGCCCTCGGCATTCATCTGCGCGACCAGCGCCTCGCCATTGCGCATCAGCTTCTTGGTGGCGGTGAGCGCGCCGGCCGGCTGACGGGCAAGACGCTGCGCCAGCGCGAGCGCCTCGGCATCGAGCCTGTCGAGCGGCACCACGCGGTTGGCGAGCCCCCATTCCAGCGCGGATTTGGCCGGCACCGTCTCGCCCAGCGCGAACATCTCGTAGGCCCGGGCGTAGCCGATGCGCGCCGGCATCAGCAGGCTGGAGGCTGCTTCCGGCACCAGCGCAAGGCTGACGAACGGCGTCGACAATTGCGCGTTGTCGGCAAGCACGACGAGGTCACAATGCAGCAGCATCGTGGTGCCGACGCCGACGGCGCGGCCCTGCACCGCCGCAACCAAGGGCCGGGTGCAGCGCGCCAGCGACTGGATGAAGCGCACGACGTTGCGGCTTCCTTCCGACTTGCCCGCTGCGACCGCCGCGAATTCGCCGACATCGTTGCCGGCAGTGAACATGTCGCCTTCGCCGCGGATCAGGATGACGCGGGCAGACGCATCGGACTCGGCGGATTCGATGGCATCGGCGAGCTTGCCGTACATCGCATCCGTCAGCGCGTTCTTCTTGTCGGGGCGTGCCAGCGTGAGCGCAAGAATTCCGCCGTCGTTCTCGATCCGGACGTGCTCGGTCATGGGTCTCTCCTCTATTCCTCTGGATCTTTCGAAAGCTCTGTTGAAAGTTCTCTTGGAAACTTGTCCCGAATGCTGGTCAGCCAGCGCGCGACGATATCGATCTCCGCACTGGTGAATCCATCCGTCAACGCCGCGTTGACCCGTGCCGCGTTGGTTTTCGCCTGTGCGAGCGCTGCACGGCCCTTCGGCGTCAGCCAGACGCGCCAAGCGCGCCCGTCCTCGCGATCGGCTCGCCGCTCGATCAATTTTGCAGCTGCCGTGCGGTCGACGAGGCCGGAGATGCCGGCCGGCCCCAGATCGAGCGCCGTGCCCGCCTCGCCCATCAGGACGCCGTCCTGCTTGCCCAGGATGAACAGGAGTCCTGCCTGCGCCGGCGTGACCTCGCTCGAAGGCTGCGCCGCCATCCAGCGCTGCAACCGCCGCTGCGCAACGCTCAGCAGGTAGATCAGCCGATGGTGCCCCGCGCCGGCTCCTTTACTTCGCATGCGAAATAGATAGCGGCGCGCAAGGCTCTTGTCAAACGTGTTGGTCTTGTCACGGCGCGCAGGTGAAGCTCGACGCCTCCGTCACCGGGC
Organism: Bradyrhizobium sp. WSM4873; assembly: GCF_055811355.1. Lineage (NCBI taxonomy): Bacteria > Pseudomonadati > Pseudomonadota > Alphaproteobacteria > Hyphomicrobiales > Nitrobacteraceae > Bradyrhizobium > Bradyrhizobium sp. WSM4873. The sequence continues at coordinate 72,025 of NZ_JBVVPS010000021.1, forward strand.
CGCTCTTGTGGTGCGGCCAGGCCGGCCAACGGCACAGCGGCAGCGCGCGAAGCGTCGCAAACGACGGCGCCTCGACCTTCTGCTCGGCGACTTCGAGGTCGCCGGGCGCCTTGCCCTTTTCCACCCAGTCGACCAGCACGCTCAGCATGTCGACATTGGCCGGCGCGCCGGAGCCGACATGGTCGACCCCGGGCGCGGTGTAGAGCCGCGCGAACTCGGCCGTCTCGGCCTTGCCGAGCTTGCGTTCGACGTTCTCGAAATAACGGATGCCGGCATAGGGGCTCTGCGCGTAGTCCGCCATGTGTTCGAGCATGATCAGCCGCCCGCCGCGAGCGCGAAAGCGGCTGAGATCGGGGTCGGTTGAATCCATCAGGCTGGAGACCTCGAGCAGCCGCTCCTTGTGTTCTTCGGGCTTATACGTCGTCACGTCGAGCTTGGGATCGCGCGCGAACACATATTGGATGCCGCCGGCGCCGTAGATCCAGGCGATGCCGTTATTGGGCGCGGGCGGCTGCGCGGGAGGCGCCGTGCCGAGCCACCATGCAACCCAGCCGCCGGTCGGGCCGACCGCCGGCGTATCCTCGCCCGACACGCCCCAGCCCGGATAATCGTCGAGACCGTTGGCGAGCGGGAACGGGAATTTGTAGGTCGCATGCAAGGTCTCGATTGCCTTGATCTGTGCGTCGGTGAGGCACTGATCGCCCGTCTTGCCGCTCGCGCAACGCAGCGTCTCCGCCTTGAACGCCGCCTTGCAGGACACGGGATCTTGCACCAGCGCGTCATCAGAGCCGTCGGCCTTGTCGCAAGCCGCCCGCACGGCATCGCCCACGAGCTTCACCTGGGCGGGATTGATCCAGCCGTCACCCATGGTCACGAGCCCGGAACGCGTGCCGGCATGCTGCAAACCAACCCAGTTGATGACGGGCACGCGGGCAAAGATGCCGTCGAAATCATCAGGGTAGCGTTGCGCCATGGTGAGGCCTTCGCGGCCGCCTTCGGACGAACCCATGAAATACATCTTCTCAGGTCTTTTGCCGTAGGCGCGCTGCATCAGCGCGACGGCGGCATCGCGCACCTTCTTGTAGGCGCGATGGGCGAAATTCCCGAAGGCTTCGTCGTTGAGCGCGAACAGCTGCGGCGGCTCGCCCGGCTTGGATTCGTGGCCGGAATCCGTGCCGTAGGTGACGAAGCCGCGCGCGAGCGGCGACGGCTTGTCGAAGGGATAGGCCGGCGGCAGCGCCAGGCCCGTGATCAGCACGCCGTTGAATCCGCCGCCGCCATATTGCAGCGAGCGGCCGTTCCATTCGACGGGGAGATTGACCTGAAGTTTGATCGGCGGCGCCTTGGGATCGGTGGGATCGATATGGCCGAGCAGCTTGCAGAAGCCGGGATTGGCGGGCGTGACGCGCCCGGACGGCGTCGGGCCGCGTTCGGCCACGGCCAGTTGCGACGGCGCCAGCAACGTCGCCGAATCCACCTTTACGGCGTCAATGCTGCCGACGAGACCCTTGCAGACGGTGTCCGCATCCTCGGCCAGCGTCGCTGCCGAGGCGGAGCTCGCGCCCAGTGCAGTCACTGCGCCCACGAGCAATACACACAGCTTCGCACGCCCTTGCGCCATCGTTTCCCCCTGCACTTCCTGTTCTCGTTCGTTCCGCCAGGAGGCCGTATTCAAGGCGCCCTCCGGCCGGACGTCAATGACGCTAGTGCTCGAACACCAGCCGCGCGCCGACGGTGCCCTCGAGGCTGCGGATCTGCTGCAGCAGCGCGCCTGAATCCTGGCCGCCGAGGTCGGCATCGAGCACGACGTAACCGAGGTCACCGGAGGTCTCCAGATACTGCGCGGCGATATTGATGTCGCGCTGGAGGAAGACCTCGTTCAGCCGGCGCAACATGCCCGGCACGTTGCGATGGACGTGGCTGAAGCGCGCGCCGGAGGGACGCAGATGCAGCTGCACCTCCGGAAAATTCACGGCCCCCGTGGTCGAGCCGGTGATGAAAAAATCGACCAGCTTGCGCGCGACCTCGCCGCCGATGCGCTCCTGCGCCTCCTCGGTCGAGCCGCCGATATGCGGCGTGAGGATGACATTGCCGAGGCCCTGCACCGGGCTCTTGAAGCGGTCCGAATTCGAGGACGGCTCGACCGGAAACACGTCGATGGCGGCACCCGCGAGATGGCCATCGCGCAGAGCTCCCGCCAGCGCGTCGAGATCGACGACGGTGCCGCGGCTGTTGTTGATCAGGAGGGAGCCGGGTTTCATCGCCCGCAACTCCTTCTCGCCGATCATCCCTGATGTCTCCGGCGTCTCCGGCACATGCAGGCTGACGACGTCGCTCTGCGCCAGCAGCTCTTCCAGCTTCTCGACCGGCTCGGTGTTGCCGTGCCGGAGCTTATCGGTGCGGTCGAAATAGATCACGCGCATGCCGATCGCCTCCGCCAGCGTCGAGAGCTGCGAGCCGATATTGCCGTAGCCGATGATGCCGAGGGTGCGGCCGCGCACCTCGCGGCTGCCGGTCGCCGACTTGTCCCAGCCGCCCTCATGGGCCGACACCGAGCGCGGGAAGATGCGCCGCAGCAGCATCACGATCTCGCCGATCACGAGCTCGGCGACGCTGCGCGTGTTGGAGAACGGCGCGTTGAACACCGGAACGCCGCGCTTGCGCGCCGCCAGCAGATCGACCTGGTTGGTGCCGACGCTGAAGCAGCCGACGGCGAGAAGCTGGTCGGCCGCCTCCAGCACCTGATCGGTGATCTGGGTGCGCGAGCGGATGCCGAGCAACGACACGCCCTTGAGCGCCCGCCGCAAGTCCTCGCCGTCCAGCGCCTTGGTCAGGCGCTCGACATTGGTGAAACCCGCCGTTCTGAACAGGTCCACGGCGCTGTCGTTGACGCCTTCGAGCAGCAGCGCCTTCGCGTTCCGCTCAGGGCTTTGGCCTGGGGCTGGCATGGAATCTCCGTGGGTCACAGCTTCGCCGCAGCTCATAGACCGCGGGGGATGCGCAGCACAATAGGGTTCGGATACGGGGAGAAGATGGCGGGGCGGTCGTCAGATCACGTAAAACCCGTGCGTTCCGTCCAGACGCAATTGGTCGACCAGACCATATTCCCAGTCGAGATAGGCCTGCATCGCGCGCTCGTCGACGCCGGTGCCTTCATAGGGGCGGCGGTAACGGTGGGCGGGGTCGGGCCTGGGCAGGACGTGCGACGGGCCGATTTCGAGTGCGCCGTCATAGCCGCCGTCCCGCACATAGACCTCCCAACCCATCTGCGCGAGCCAGGAGGCCGTCATGTCGGCGCGGACGCCCTTGTCGTCGGTCAGCACGATGCGCGCGCCGCGCACCGGTGCCGCCATGTCCGTCTCCTGCACGAGCTGGCCGCCGGGATAGTGGCGAAAGCCCGGGAGATGGCCGGCGGCATATTCCTCGGCGTCACGCACGTCGAAGCGATAGAGCGTGCGATCGGTCTGCGCGACAAGCGCAGACATCTCGCGCGCGTCGATGTGGCGCACACCGGCGCGATAGGCGACGTCGCGCGCATTAGCCGGGCCGCCGTTAAACGATCCGATCGCGCCACGCCTTTTAGCACCATGGTCGAGCGTATGCCGCGCCAGCGTCCAGCCGATGGTGCCGTTGCGCAGCGCCCGGACCTTGTTCGGCACGCCGGCATTGATCAGCGATTGGGTGCCGATAATCGAGCGGGTGCGGCCGGCGCAATTCACGATGATGGTGGTGTCGGCATCGGGTGCCGCCTGCCCTGCCCGCAGCACCAGCTCGGCGCCGGGCACGCTGACCGAGCCCGGAATGTTCATGGTGGCATATTCGTCGAAGCGGCGAACGTCGAGGATGGCGATGTTGGCCTTGTCCGCGATGAGTTTTGCCACCTCGTCGGCACTGAACGACGGCGTGTGCCGGCGCGACTCGACCAGCTCGCCAAAGGCTTTTGAGTAGGAGTTGACGTCCTCGAAGATTTGATAGCCGGCCTCGCGCCAGGCCTTCAGCCCGCCATCGAGCGCGCGGACATTGGTATAGCCGAGCGCGGCCAGCCGGTCGGCGCCGGCAGTGACGAGGCCCTCGCCGTCATCATAGAGCACGATCGCCACGTCCTTGCTCGGCAGCCGCACCTCAGCTTCGATCCCGATCCGGTCCGCGGCCATGTTGGCGGCAAACAGCGGATGTCCCGTCGCGAAACCAGCTTCGTGCCTGAGATCGAGCAGCGCGATCTCCTCGCGGAGCAGCAGTGCACGGCGGATATCGGCGGGAGTGACGGAGGTGAGCTTCATGGCGTAAACCCTGACGAGGATTGGCCATGGGCTTTTGAACGATTGTAGAAGTGTTGGCTAGCCTTTGCGGCAGCCCGTTCACTCGCCGGGAACAAGCTGCCCGACCCGCGGCTGCGCCGGGCGCCGCAGCCTGCGGCGCGACAGATAGAGCAGGACGCCGGTGACCGAGAACAGCGGCATCAGCACAGCCGCGAGCATGAACGCGAGCTTGCCGGGCCAACCCAGAATCGCGCCGCGGTGGATGTCGAGCACGTTCGCGATGATCTTCTCGCCGAACGTCTTGTCGGCGTAGCGTTCCGCGGAGACCAACTGACCGGTCACGGCGTCGATGCGGAATTCGTCGCGCGCGGTATCGAGAGTGGAATTCTTACCCCACGAGCGTATCCGTATCACCGTGCCCGGGCCGGCGGGCAGCGTCAGCAACGCCTTGGAGAAGCGGCTGCCCTCCTCGCGCTGGAAGGCGGCCCACGCGCGGTCAAAGCCGATCGGCTGTGCCGCCTCGCTGGCGCCGGAGGCACGCGACGCCTTTGCAGGCATCTTCGGCTGCATCTTCGCGGCGGCGATCTGCGGGCGTGACAGCAACCAGACGACGCCATCCTTGTACCAGTCGAACGAATACCACAGCCCGGTCAGCGTCATCACCAGATAGACCGGCAGGACCCAGGTGCCGATCACCGCGTGCAGCGAGCGATGGAGGCCGCGTCCGCTGAGACCGAGATTGGGCTTCAGCCACATCTTCACGCTGCCTGCACGCCGCGGCCAGCGCAGCACGAGGCCCGAGATGAGCATCACGATCAAGCCGACCGCGGCCACGCCCGTGATCTGACGCCCCCAGCCCTTGGCGTCGCCGGGAATCAACAGCCAGCGATGCAGCTTGCGCACGGTCGCGAAAAACTCTTCGCCGCGCGGTGCGCCCAACACGCGCGCGTCATAGGGATCGACATAGAGCGAGGACGGCCGCGCGCCTCGTTCGTCGCGGGCGAAGCGCACATGCGCCGCGGCGGATGGGTCGCTCGCCAGCGTGACGGCGGAGACCTTGCCGACGTCCTGCATCGCGGTCAGGCGCGCAACCAGTTCGTCCGGCATCAGCGCCGGTGCCTGGCGCGACGCGACCTGCATGATGCCGACGTTGAGATGATCGACGATCTCGTCCTCGAAACTCATGATCGCGCCGGTCAGCGCGATCATGGCAAGCAGCAGCGCGAGCACGAGGCCGGCGATGGAGTGGACCTGAAGCAAGACCGCCTTGATCGCGCGCCAGGACTCACGCATCGGCGCAGGGCCTCCTGCTCGGCGCGATCATCGGACGGACGTCCCTGCGCGACATGCCCATCGCTAAAACTTCACCGTCGCCGACAGCGAGACCCGCCGCGCGTCGCCGATGGCGACGTTCAGATTGTTGACGGCGGAAGGATAGTAGACGGTGTCGAACAGGTTCTTGACGTTGAACTGGTATATCACCGGCGTGTTCTGGTATTTCGTCTCATAGGTCGCGAAAATATCGGCGACCACATAAGACGGCAGGAAGAAGGAGTTGATCGAATCGCCGGGACGATCACCGACATAACGCGCGCCGCCGCCGAGGCGGAGCTGACCCGGCAAGGCCGTGCCAAAGTCATAGACCAGATAGAGCGAGGCCGTGTTCAGAGCGACATTCTGCAGTTTCCTACCGAGGAGAGTGGCATCCTCGGATGCCGTCACGCGGGCGTCGGTGTAGCCATAACTGCCGATCAAGGCCCAGCTATCGGTGAGCCTGCCGGTGACGTCCAACTCGACGCCGCGCGAATGGGCACGGCCCACGGTGTGGAGCTCTACCACGCCTGCGCTGTTCGTCTTCGTCGTCTGCACGTTCTTCTTGTCGAGATCGTAGAGCGCCAGCGTTCCGGAGACACGCTTGTTCAGATCGAACTTCACGCCGGTCTCGTATGAGACGCCTTCTTCCGGTGCGACGTTGGAGCCGATCAAAACGCCGATCGGCGCAATAGTCGAATTCGGCTTCAGCGATTCGGTGTAGCTTGCATAGAGCGAGATCTGGTCGGTGAGCTTAAAAATAGCGCCGCCGAGCGGAAGCACCTTGTCCTGGGACACATTCGTGTTGGTGACGAACGGCTTCCCGCGCCCGGCGATCTGGTCGTAGTCCATGTAGCGCACGCCGCCGACCAACGCGAACCGCTCTGTCAGATGTAGCGTATCCTGGACGAACATCGACCATTGGCCGAGCTTGTCGGTCTGCGCACTGTCTGGATTGGACACCGTCGTTCCCGGCCCGATCAGGCCGTAAACGGGATTGTAGACATTGAAGGCGGGAGTTGCCTGCCGGATCAGATTGTCCCGGTAGATGGTGCGATACTGGCCGTCGCCTCCGAACACCACATCGTTGCGCATGTTGCCGAGCCAGAAGCCCCCGGATATGTAGGACGTTCCGTAGCTGGCGTTGCTGAGCGAGCCCTGCGTGCCATCGTTGCTGCGGGTCTCGACGCCCGTCGTAAAGTTGAGCGTGGAGATGCGGAGCTGGTTGGCGCTGAAGGTCTCGGTGTTGTAGCTGTAGCCGGCGTAGAGCTTCCAGTCCTGATTGAAGCGGTGCTCGACCGACGCCTGGATCAGGTCCGACGTGCCCCATGTGTTATTGAAGGGCTCGTCGAGCCGGCGCGTCGTGGGCACCGCCAGCGGCGCCTTCGTCACCGGATTGAACGCCGTGCCGCGATCGAACGGGTAGATGAACTCGCGATGCTCGTAGTTGAGCTGCACCGTGGTGTCCTGACCGTACCAGGCCAGTGACGGCGCAACCAGCATCTCGCGATGGCGGCCGAAATTGCGCCAGTAATCCTCGCTGACGCCGTAGCCGATGAAGCGATAGGCGAGGCCCTGGTCACTAACCGGACCGGTGACGTCGAGCAAGCCGTCGGCGCCCGTCTTGGAAGCACTGAAGGCGGAGCCGAGGAGCGTGACCGAGCCATGCTGATAGAGCTCCGGGCGCTTGCTGATGGTGTTGACGATGCCGCCGGGATCCATGATGCCGTAGAGCAGCGAGGCCGGCCCCTTCAGCACCTCGACGCTTTCAACTGCGGGATTGAAGCTGCGTCCCTGCACCAGCGGCATGCCGTTGCGCATGATCGAGCCGTCGCGGTTATCGCCGAAGCCGCGGCGGATCACGGCATCCTGACTGCCGGCCAGCGTGTTGGTCTGGGTGACGCCGGAGACGTTGATGAGCGCGTCGTCGATGTTGCGCGGGAGTTGATCCTTCAACACCTGCTCGGGTACGACGTTGACGGCCTGCGAGGTGTCGAGCGGCGAGGCGCCGCTGCGCAACGTGGTTGCGCTCGGCATCGCGCGGTAGCCGAGCTTTGCGGCTTGTTGCGTTGCGGCTTCCGCGGCGGCGCGCTCCGAGAGCGTCGGCGCTGCGGGTGCCGGATTGCGATTGCGCTGGCGCGCGGCGGTTTGCGTGCGCCGTGGAGCCTGCTCCGATGCACGCGCCGCTTTCGGCCGCGGCGCCGGCGCCTCCACCGTCACCGGCGGCAGTGCGGATTGGGCCTGCGCGGTCGCCGAGTTGGAGAGACATTCGGCGAGCAGCACGGCCGCTCCAACGAGAAGACCCGCGCAGCTCTCGCCGGCAGGCGTTCGACGGCCGCTGACGCGCTGGCCGTCCAGATAGACACGCACTTTCGATTCACTTCCAAGTCAGACGCAGAAGCTGGCGCGTCTAACAGCCGCTGCGCGTGAAGAGAACGGCAAGCGGACTTGAATCGCTCTAGTGTTGAATGGTTCTAGGCTCTAATCGCGATATTTGGCAATCCTCGATTGATTGCGCAGCGGTCGCGACACGTAGCGCGCGAATGCGCGGCAACGTGTCGCGGTTTTGCGCGTTCTCACGCGATGGCGGGAGCCGTCAGCTCGTCGAGCTTCCGCTTGAGCACGGTGCCGTCGGACAACGCGCGGAGCGGCGGCCGCACGCGCAGCCAGCTCACATCGCCCGTCTGTGCAGCGAGGATGGCTTTCAGCGTCGTGAGGAAGGATGGTGATTTCACCACGATGTCCACGACAGCCTGCATCCGTGCCTCGACATCCTTGCCGTCGATCATTGCCTTGACCAGCTCCGGCGCGATGTTGGCCATGCCGCAGATGGTGCCGGCACCCCCGGCGGCGATCGCGCGGCTGATGTCAACCTCGTTGCCGACGGTGATGGCCAGCTCGGGCGCGGCGGCGCGGAACGCCTGGAACTGCTTGAAGTCGCCGCTGGAGTCTTTCAGGCCTGCAATGACCTTGCCGTAGCGCTTGCGCAAATTCGCGGCGACGCCGGTCGGGATCGCGACACCCGAGATCTGCGGGATATGATAGAGGTAGGCACGCAGGCGATCGTCGGCGACGCCGTCGAGGATCGCCGCAAAGGCATCCTCGATGCCTTCAGCGGTGACGCTGCGGTCGAAGTAAGGCGGCAGATACAGCACGTGACGGAGGCCGAGGCCGAGCACGGCGCGCGTCAATGCGATGCTGTCGCTGATCGCGGGGAAGCCGCCGCCGATTCCAATTCGGTCCGGCGCGACGCCGGCCTTGAGCACGGCCTCGATGGTCGCGACCCGTTCGATGACATTGAAGGAGGTGCCCTCGCCGGTGGTGCCGAACAGCACGACACCGTCGACGCTCTTGCCGAAGAGTTGCTTGGCGTGGGCCGCGAGCTTTGCGGAGTCCACGCTGCCGTCCGTCGTCAGCGGCGTCGCCGACGCCACCCAGAACCCGCGAATTGCCTCCGTCATCACACCATCCGTTGCTGTGGCTTCGGACCACGCCTCTGATCTCGAAAGATCTGAGGAAGGCTTCCCGAACGCTGTTTTTGCTTTACTTTCCACCTTGTACCTTACATACAACAAAGGCGCAAATCCTTTCCCCCGTCATGGCGCGCATGACACGCAGCCAGATTCCGAGGAGGTCTCGCATGAACATGGTGACCCCCGTCGAGCGGCCCACCCAGTTGCTTGGCGCGTTGCGCGACAAGCTCGGCGCGGCTGCTGTGCTTGTCGGCACCGACGTGCCCGCGCGCAATTGCAACGACTGGAGCGCGAGCCTGCCGCAAACGCCGCTCGCGGTGATCCGCCCGGTCGACGCGCAAGGCGTTGCGGATGCGATTCGGACTTGCGGGCAGGCGCATCTGCCGTTCGTGCCGCAGGGCGGATTGACCGGGCTGTGCCGCGGCGCATCGCCTGAGGCAGGCTGGGTCGCGATCTCGCTGGAGCGCATGAGCGGCATCGAGGAGATCGATCACGCCTCGATGACGATGACGGTGAAGGCAGGCACGCCGCTACAGACGATCCAGCAGGCGGCCGACGAAGCCGGCTTCTTCTTTCCCCTCGACCTCGGCTCGCGCGGCTCCTGCGCGATCGGCGGCAATCTCTCGACCAATGCCGGCGGCAACCGCGTGATCCGCTACGGCATGACTCGCGAGTTGGTGCTCGGGCTCGAAGTCGTGCTGCCCGACGGCACCATCATCACCAGCCTCAACAAGCTGATGAAGAACAATGCCGGCTACGATCTGAAGCATCTGTTCATCGGCTCGGAAGGCACGCTCGGCATCATCACCCGCGTGGTGCTGCGGCTGTTTCCAAAACCGCGCTCGACCATGGCCGCGCTCTGCGCGCTCGAGGACTATGCCGCGGTGATCGCGCTGCTCGGCGCCGCGCGAAGCGGGCTCGGCCCGCTGCTGTCGGCGTTCGAGGTGATGTGGCCGGATTACTGGGACGTGATCACGACTCGCGCCGGCGTCAAGCCGCCGGTCGCCGCTGGCCACGGCTTCTACGTGCTGGTCGAAGCCCAAGGCACCGACGAGAGCCTCGACGCGCCGCGCTTCCAAAGCTGGCTCGAGGAGCTGATGGAGCGCGGGCTGCTCGCCGACGCCGCCGTGGCGCAATCGCTGGCGCAGACGCAAAGCTTCTGGCGCGTGCGCGACATCTGCGCCGAGTTCGGCCAGGTGCTGGGGCCGCACATCTCTTACGACATCGGCCTCGCCGTGGCGCGGATGGACGAGTTCGTCACGCGCTGCAAGGCGGCGCTGGCCGACGGCATCGAGGGCTGCGAGAGCGTCTATTACGGCCATATCGGCGACGGCAATCTGCATCTCGTCTCCTGGGTGACCGGGCTTGCCGTCGAGCAGCAGCCGAAGGAAGCGATGGACGCCATCATCTACGGTCTCGTGCGCGAGATGGGCGGCAGCGTCTCCGCCGAGCACGGCATCGGCACGCTGAAGAAGAAGTGGCTCGGTCATGCCCGCAGCGAGGCCGAGATCGCACTGATGCGGACGCTGAAGGCCGCGCTCGACCCCGATCATCTGCTCAACCCCGGCAAGGTGATCTGAGGGCAACCATGCGATCGCTGAAGCTCGATGCACCGAAATCGCTGTCGCAGCGGGTGATGCAGCGGCTTCGTCAAGCCATCATCGACGGCGAGTTCGCGCTCGGCGCCGCCATTTCCGAGGAGATGGTGGCAACCTCCTTCGGCGTGAGCCGCACCCCGGTGCGTGAGGCGATGGGCCAGCTGCAGGCCCAGGGCCTCGTCGTGATCCGGCCGCAGGTCGGCAGTTTTGTCTTTACGCCAAGCGCGGAAGACATCACTTCGCTTTGCACATTCAGGATCGCGCTCGAGCCCAAGGCAGCCGAGCTCGCCTTCCACCACGATCGCACCGGTGCGATCACGACGATGAGCGAGGCGATCGCGGCGATGGAGCCGGCGATCGCAGCCAGGGACAATATCGCCTATGGCCGCGCCGATGCCGCTTTCCACGAGGCGCTGTTCAGCCATTGCGGCAACCGCTATCTCGCCGAATCCTATCAGCTCGCCTCCAGCCGCGTCGCAGCACTGCGTACCAATTTGACTTCGCCGATCGACGTGCGCACGCGCACGTCTTTCGACGAGCATCGCAAGCTGCTCGATCTGTTCGCCCGCGGCGAGTTCGCCGCCTTCGCGACGCTGATGACCACGCACGTCACCAATTCGGGCGTGGTCTACGCCAAAGCGCTGCAGGTCGATTGAGCGCTGCTACCGCGCGCCTTTCGTGCCGGGCCTGTCCAGAAAATCCAGCGCGGTGTTGATCTGTTCGAGCTGGTGCTCGATCCTGTCGCGATCTTCGACCGTGGGCGCCTTTTCGAGCTGCTCAACCAGCTTCTGTTTTCGGAGCAGCAAGTTCTCTATGACTGTACTCACGGCTCCCCCATCCGCCCGAGGCGAACATCGAGGCAATATTAGACCCCGGGCGCGGGCGCACGCCAGCCGGGCCGGCGCAAACCCTGCATCAGAATGTTCGCGAGGGCAGTTGGTTCCTGCGCGTGACCCGAGAAGGTGATGGCGGCGCTCGCGAACGGTTAACGCGGTCGCACGCCCGGGCTGCCGGACACGGAACCGGACTTTCACGTGCCCGTCGGTTGTATTCGCCGTCCCGGAGTCCTATGCGTAGGCGCCATGGACATCCAGATCATCGCCGCCGAAAAACCCCTGATGGCGCAGGCGCGCCCGCGCAAGCCGGCGCCGTTCCTCCCGATGAGCCGCGCCGAGATGGACGCGCTCGGCTGGGACGCCTGCGACATCGTGCTGGTGACGGGCGATGCCTATGTCGACCACCCCAGCTTCGGCATGGCCATCATTGGCCGCCTGCTGGAGGCGCAGGGCTTTCGCGTCGGCATCATCTCGCAGCCGGACTGGCATTCGGCCGAGCCGTTCAAGGCGCTCGGCAAGCCCAAGGTGTTCTTCGGCGTCACCGGCGGCAACATGGACTCCATGGTGAACCGCTACACCGCGGACCGCCGCATACGCAGCGACGATGCCTATACCGCGGGCGGCGAAGGCGGCAAGCGGCCGGACCGCTGCACCGTCGTTTACGCGCAACGTTGCCGCGAGGCGTTCAAGGGCGTCCCGGTCGTGCTCGGCGGCATCGAGGCCTCGCTGCGCCGGATCGCGCATTACGATTACTGGTCCGACAAGGTGCGCCGCTCGGTGCTGGCCGACGCCAAGGCAGACCTCTTGCTTTACGGCAATGCCGAGCGCGCCGTCGTCGAAGTGGCCAACCGTCTTGCCGCCGGCGAGGCGCCGCGCGAGCTCGACGACATCAGGGGCGTCGCGCTGTTCCGCCGCGTGCCTGAGGACTACGTCGAACTGCACGCCGACGATCTCGATTCCGCCGACGAAGGCGCTTCGCGGACGAAAGGCTTGACCGTGATCCGGCTGCCCGCTTTGGAGCAGGTCGAGCAGGACAAGGAAGCCTATGCGCGCGCCTCACGCGTGCTGCATCGTGAGAGCAATCCCGGCAATGCGCGGCCGCTGGTGCAGCGTCACGGCGACCGCGACCTCTGGCTCAACCCGCCGCCGATCCCGCTGACCAGCGAGGAGATGGACGCGGTCTACGATCTTCCCTATGCGCGCGCGCCGCATCCGTCCTACGGCGACGCGAAGATCCCGGCGTGGGACATGATCAAATTCTCGGTGACGATCATGCGCGGCTGCTTTGGCGGCTGCACCTTCTGCTCGATCACCGAGCACGAGGGCCGTATCATCCAGAACCGCTCCGAGGGCTCGATCCTGCGCGAGATCGAGAAGATCCGCGACAAGACGCCCGGCTTCACCGGCGTGATCTCCGACATCGGCGGTCCCACGGCCAACATGTACCGGATGGCCTGCAAGGACCCGAAAGTCGAGGCCGCGTGCCGACGGCCGTCCTGCGTCTTCCCCGAGATCTGCCCGAACCTCAACACCTCGCATGACGATCTGATCCGGCTCTATCGCAAGGTGCGCGAGACCAAGGGCATCAAGAAGGTGATGGTGGCCTCCGGCGTGCGCTACGACCTCGCGGTCGAGAGCCCCGAATACATCAAGGAGCTCGTCACCCATCACGTCGGCGGCTATTTGAAGATCGCGCCCGAACATACCGAGCGCGGGCCGCTCGACAAGATGATGAAGCCCGGCATCGGCGCCTACAACCAGTTCAAGCGGATGTTCGATGCCGCGGCCGAACAGGCCGGCAAGAAATATTATCTGATCCCGTATTTCATCGCGGCGCATCCGGGCACGACCGACGAGGACATGATGAACCTCGCGCTGTGGCTGAAGAAGAACCGCTACCGCGCGGATCAGGTGCAGACCTTCCTGCCCTCGCCGATGGCGACCGCAACGGCGATGTACCACACCGGCGTCAATCCGCTGCGCGGCGTGCGGCGCGGCGGCAGCGACAAGGTCGAGGCGATCAAGGGCCTGCGACAGCGCCGCCTGCACAAGGCGTTCCTGCGCTACCACGACCCCGACAATTGGCCGGTGCTGCGTGAAGCCCTGAAAGAGATGGGCCGCGCCGATCTGATCGGCTCGCGCCCCGACCAGCTGGTCCCCGCGCACCAGCCGCCCGGCACCGGCAAGGCCGCCGGCACGCGGCGGCCGGTTCGTCCCGGCGACAAGACGCAGCGGTTCACGACCAAGAATCTGCGGGTGATGAAGTAGCGGGCGAGCCGGATCAGGTCCGGTTCATCCTCGCACCGTCGTGCCCTCAAAACAAAAACCTCGAAAACAACCCCATGCACAGTAGCCGGCATGAGCGGGATCAATGACTTAGGCGCCTTGCGAATCCTTTGAAGCCGCCGGGTGAGATAACGGAAAAGCGAAAATTAGGTTTCGACGAAATATTGACTCGTCGGGCAAAACAGGCGCAGGATGCCATTGTCGCAGCACGCGTGACAGGGCGAGCCCCAAGCGCTACTCCGTATCGATATCCTCGAGCTTCACACCGTGTCCCGCGCGGAGGCCCGAAGCGATCGGTCCCCCCGACTTGCAATCTATCAACACAGCAGGCAACGGTGCGCGCCTGATGCGCTGGGGAGCGTAGTCGTAAACCCGATCGCGGGGTAGGCGGTATCCGCTTTGTCCGCGAAACCGGACATGGCCAGTCCGGCTTTGTGAGTCAGCTACGGGCCGATTTTGTTGCAAAAATCGGCCAAGATGCGACATCCCCGGTTGATGAGCTTCCAGTATGAACGGCAAAAAAGCCCCGCATCATACCGGGCTTTGGAATGCACAATGATCAGTGCTTCGCGATGACGGAACCGCGGAACTTGTCGCTCAGATGCCCGGTTCCGAATCTTCACGGTTCCTCAATTAACAAATGACCAGAGCGTTCCACACCCAGATCGGACACGTGTGTCTGGCGCGCTACAGCAAATTCGGTGAGTTGGGTTAAGCGTTTGGCACACGTTGTTTAAACCTGAGAGACTCGAAATGAAAAAGTTCCTTCTCGCTACTGTCGCCCTTACCGCCCTGGCGGGTACAGCATCGGCAGCTGATATGGCTGCGCGTCCTTACACCAAAGCCCCACCGATGGCGGCCTCGCCGATTTACAACTGGACCGGCTTTTACATCGGCGGTCACGTCGGCGGCGCATTCGGCGGCAGCAACAACATTCTGGCCCCCGGCTTCACCGGCACCAGCAGCAACGATGGTGTGTTCATGGGCGGCGTGCAGATCGGTTACGACCATCAGTTCTCGCCGAACTGGGTGCTGGGCATTGAAGCGAACTACAGCTTGCTCGACACCAATAACAATCCCTTCGTCAACCGTGGGCTCGGTTCCGTCGCCGGTCGCCTCGGCTACACCTGGGGTCCGGCGCTGCTGTACGTCAAAGGTGGTTATGCCTGGGCTGACTCCCGCCTTACGAACGGTTTCGGCGGCGGCACCTTCACCAACAACGGCGGCGGCCGCGACGGCTACACCGTGGGCGGTGGTCTCGAATACATGTTCGCCCAGAACTGGTCGGGCAAGGTCGAATACCAGTACTACGACTTCGGCACGCGGAACGCTCTCTTCACCAGCGCCGGCGGTGTTGTTACCGCCGTCGGCTTCCGCAATGACGAGCACACCATCAAGGCCGGCCTGAACTACCGGTTCAACTGGGGCGCCGCGTCGGCTTCACGTTACTGACGGTTTACATAAGATACTTGAAGGGCCAGCCCTACGGGCTGGCCCTTTCTCATAGGCCGGAATGGCTGGCGCGCGTTGGCGCCTTGCGTTTTGCCAAGCTCTCCAGAAACTACTTGAGGTCAGCTGATGATCGGACCTCCACGCCTGTGACGGAAGATTACCGAGCCCGAACAAGGTGTGGCCTCTGCTGAGAGGCGACCAAAATACCTTCAGTTGCTCACGACAGCAACACGGGGCAATGCGCTGAATTTCAGCTCCGGGTCAAAAAGGCGCGCTTGCAGCTTTGTCCGTTTAGGTGTGCTTCCCCCGGGGCGGCACCACCTACGAGCACACGCCTTCCATCTTTGCCATCTTTCCTCCGGCCGAGGTGTCGCAAACTCTGCCCGTCATCCATATGTTGCCCCCATGAAAGAAATCGGATTCCTCTCCTTCGGGCACTGGACGCCCTCGCCGCAATCGCAGACCCGCTCGGCCGCGGACACGCTGCTGCAATCCATCGAGCTTGCGGTTGCGGCGGAAGAGCTCGGCGCTGACGGCGCCTATTTCCGGGTGCACCATTTCGCGCGCCAGCTCGCCTCGCCCTTTCCGCTGCTCGCCGCGGTCGGCGCCAGGACCAGCAAGATCGAGATCGGCACGGCCGTGATCGACATGCGCTACGAGAATCCGCTGTACATGGCGGAGGACGCAGGCTCTGCCGATCTCATCGCCGGCGGGCGCCTCCAGCTCGGCATCAGCCGCGGCTCGCCCGAGCAGGTGATCGACGGCTGGCGTTATTTCGGCTACCAGCCGGCCGAGGGCGAGAGCGACGCCGACATGGGGCGGCGTCATGCCGAGGTCTTTCTCGACATCTTGCGCGGCGAAGGTTTTGCAAAGCCCAACCCGCAGCCGATGTTTCCAAATCCGCCGGGGCTGTTGCGGCTCGAACCGCATGCGGAAGGCCTGCGCGAACGGATCTGGTGGGGTGCCGGCTCGAATGCGACGGCGGTCTGGGCCGCCAAGCACGGCATGAATCTCCAGAGCTCGACGCTGAAGAACGACGAGACCGGCGAGGCCTTCCATGTGCAGCAAGCCGCACAGATCCGCACCTATCGCGCAGCCTGGAAAGAGGCCGGCCACGCCCGCGAGCCCCGCGTCTCCGTCAGCCGCAGCATCTTCGCGCTGATCGACGATCGCGACCGCGCCTATTTCGGTGGCGAGCGCGGCAGCGAGGACCAGGTCGGCTTCATCGACCCGCGCACCCGCGCGATCTTCGGCCGCTCATATGCCGCGGAGCCGGATGTGCTGATCGAACAGCTCAAGCAGGACGAAGCGATCGCCGAGGCCGACACGTTGCTGTTGACGATCCCGAACCAGCTCGGTGTCGACTATTGCACGCACGCGATCGAGGCGATCCTCACGCACGTGGCGCCGGCGCTGGGGTGGCGCTGAAGCGAACCCTCGACTTGGCGAAGCGCGCGCTCTCAAAACAAAGCGGCGCTGGCAGCCTGTCCGTAGATCATTGCGGCCACGAGAGAGGGCAGCAAACCCGCGCCGGAAAAGATCGCGAGGACTTTCAGAATTTCGACGTCGACGTTGGTTCTCGTCGCGCGGGATATCGCCTTTGCCAGTGCAGCCATCATCGCCAGCTCCGAACAGGCCACGCGGAAGGCGCCGCCTGTTCCATCTAGCGTCATTAGGGGCATTTGCGTGTGAAGCAGATTACAGGTGATCTTGCGTGCCGCACCTCACGGCAGCGATGCGCGAAGAAGATTCAACCGGATCGTCTCACTTGGCGCCAAGGATGCCGCCGGCAAACAAGCGCCGGATCCGGCCATCAAATCCCGCCCGGAAGCTCGACGCCCGCTTCCGTCAGGTCCCGGAGGAATTTCCGCACCAGGAGCATGTTGGTTCGCTGCAGCTCGTGATTATTGCCGAACTTGAACTGGTTAGCCTCGGTTACGATCAGTCCCTGGTCGGTCTCACGGAAAATGCCTTGCTTCTTCAAGCGATCGGCGCGCCGCCGGACGGTTTCGATCGGCAGACCGAAAAAGCGGGACAGGGCGGCACGGGAAACGCCCTGCTTGATCTTGTCCGGCTCGACCGCCTGGATACTGCCAAATTGCCGGTCCAGTTCGGGGTTCTTCATGATCTTGAGAACGTTGGCGTTCAAGACCGCATGAATGATCATCAAGTCCAGCGGATCGAAATCGTAGTGGCGGAACATTTCGCTGGCCGCGCACAGCATGTAGGCCAACGAGTGTCGAGAGACGGTTCGGATCAAATCCGACGCGATGTCCTCGCCTTCAGTCGTACCAACCATCACCAGTCCCGTTTCTACGGTTTTCCGGTCCGACGCCACAAGCCCGTTGCAAGCCGGTTGTCCGTATCCGTGGCGGAGGGCGTGAGGCAGGATCGGTCTGTTGTTTACCCCAATATGGGTATGGTCGCGGTTCCATCGGGTCAATAGCTGGCTTGTCGGCAATATCATTTTCACCGATACGGGATTGAATTGCCCGGCGCGCAATTGGCGCGTGCCAACGTTGGTCGTGGGCCAAATGACATTTATCATCGAAGCTATAAAAGACGACTGCCGCACCGTGGATTTCCGTGACAGCGCGATCGTTGCGGTGATCCTGGCCCGCAAGCACGCGGTGAATGGTTTTGCGGTGTCGATAACGGCTCCGGACGGGCAGCTTTTTTCCGCCGATCAGTTCAACCGTTTGCTGACGAGCAAGGGGCTTGGTTCGGATCCGGCGGCGCAGGAAGTTGGGCGGCGCTAAGCGAGTTTGGTCACGGCACTCGGAATCCTGGAAGCAGTGCAGCGAATTGTACTCGCGAATCGCGTACGCCGCTGGGGATGAAACCGAACGGGTCGGGTGGGGAAATCGGCGCTGATCGCGTATTCCGAAATAGCGCGCCGCGGCCGATGAAGATGGGCCCTCTTGCTTCGCCGTGGCGCTATGATGCTGCGTCCAAAATCACGCCAGAACCCGAAGAGATGTGATCGCCTGTGATGTAGCGCGCTCACGCGATGGAATCACTAGACCAATAACTTCATGACGGCATCGCTGAGGTCGCCCCTCAGATCAGCCGGTTGTGCGATGAGGCCCGTTACGTATGCGCCGTTGATGATCAGCGCTATTTGTGACGCGGTGCGGTTGGGATCACCGACGCCAAATTTGCCAAGCAAGGCCGCGAGCCTCGTCCGCATTTCCTTCTTGTTGCGCCGGGCGATGACCCGGCCCGGATGGTTGTCGTCAGGAAATTCCGTCGCCAGGTTGAGGAACGGACAACCGCGATAGGCGGGGTGCGTGATCCGCTTTGCGATACCGGAAAGCAAAGCCTCGAGAATAGCGCGTGGATCACCCGCGTGCTGGTCTTCAATACGATCCCACCACACCCAGAACAACCGATCCTGTTCGGCGGCGAAGGCAGCAATCAAAGCGTCCTTCGATTCAAAAAGGCGATAGAGACTCGTCTTCGAGACACCGGATCGCTCGACGACCGTGTCTACGCCGATGGCGCGGATGCCTTCGCGGTAAAACAATTCGCTTGCCGTCGCAAGAATACGCTCGCGGGCGCTCACTTCGCCCCTTGGCGGGGCGCCCCGCCGGGGTCGGGTTACTGTCTCCATATCCGCTTGCTCTCGCCTTGACTTATCGTTTGACAAAGTTACAGACCTGTCCGTAATATACAAGTTACTAACAGGTCTGTAACTTTAACGGAGAATATCGATGCGTGCGATCCAGGCGGAAACGTTCTCCGGCTATGGCGGGCTGCGGCAGATCGAATTGCTCAAACCGAAACCGGCAAAGGACAGGTTGCTGGTTCGCGTCACGGCCGCCGGCGTCACGCCGCTTGATCACACAATTCTGTCGGGTGGGCTGCCCCGGGCGAAGGCGCCGTTGGTGCTCGGCAATGAAGGCGTCGGCGTGATCGAGGATGCCGGCGACTCCGGTTTTGCGGTGGGAAGTCGCGTGATGTTCGCCGGTCCCTATGGCGTTCGTGAAAACGGCGCATGGCAAGAATGGCTGCTGGTGAGCCCCAAAGATGCAGCGCTCGTGCCCGACGCGATCGACAATGTCGTCGCGGCCAGCCTCCCGGTGGCCTATCTGACGGCGCAGATCACGCTGACGCTCTCAGGGTTCAAACCGGGCAAATCGGTGCTGGCTCCGGCAATCGGTGGGTCGGTGGGCAACGCGACCTATCAGCTCGCGCGGGCACAGGGCGCCGGCAAGGTGATTTCAACGGCCGGTAGCGCTGCGAAAGCCGCCAGAGCACGCGAGCTTGGTTTCGAAGACGTGATCGACCTTTCGGCGGAAGATCTTGCCGACGGCGTACGCCGGATAACGGACGGCAAGGGCGTCGACATCGTTATCGATGGCATCGGCGGCACCGTGACCAGTGAGGCGCTGAGCACCCTCACATTCGGCGGTGTCCTGATTACGCTGGGCTATTCCGCCGGACGCAAGACCACGATCGATGTGACAGACCTGATCTGGAAAGGCGCGCGTATGAGCGGTTTCTCTTTGTTCGCCCAGTCACCGCTCGACGTTGCCGCGGCATGGCGGGACATCATTCCGTTGATCGTGGGCGGATCAGTCAAACCTGTCGTCGAGCGGGTCTATCTCCTCGGTGAAGCGGGCGAAGCCCTGCGCCATCTGATCGAGGATCGACCGTTTGGCAAAGTCGTCCTGGCTGGATGATCGACATGCCGACGCTATCCGCACAGCTCCCGCGCGAGCGCACAATTCGCTGGGACGATCCGCAAGCCTTGGCCGCAGCAGGTCAGACGATGAGCGGGCGAGATTTCCTCGAAGCTATGCTTCGAGGCGACGTTCCGCTCCCGCCGATCTGCCGTCTGGTCGATTTCAGCATCGACCGAGTTGGGGATGGCAGCGTTGAAATGGTTCTGAAGCCGCAAGAGTCGCAATACAATCCGATCGGCTCAGTCCATGGCGGCATAATCGCCACGGTTCTCGACTCGGTAATGGGCTGCGCCGTCCACACCAAGCTTCCTTTCGGACGGGCGTACACGACGCTGGAGATCAAGGTGAATTACCTCCGGGGCGTCAAGCGCGAGTCCGGACCAATGAAGGCGGTCGGGCGCGTCATCCATCTGGGCCGCCAGACAGCGATGGCGGAAGCGAGCTTGTCGGATGCGAGTGGCAGGCTTTTCGCCCAGGCGAGCACGACCTGCCTGATCTTCGAGGTGGTACCGCATAGAGAACCGTGACGTCGCATGATCGCTGCCGCCGTGAAAGATCGATTGCTGCGAGCTAATGACTGCGACTTCATCACAGCGCCAACCAGACCAAATCAGAGCTATATAGCTGGTCAAACAGCGCGCGAGTTGTGGGAAAAATGGCGGAGATCAAGATGCGTTTGGGTCGAACGGTAGCCGCAGGCCGTCCATATCGTGCTTTGGCGTAAATGGCGCGCCCGGAACGATTCGAACGTCCGACCCTCAGATTCGTAGTCTGATGCTCTATCCAGCTGAGCTACGGGCGCGTTTTTCGCTGACAGTGCGGGCGTTGCCCGCAGGCAACCCCCGGCGACGCCGGAGGGGTGCGAAAGAGCGCTCTGACTAACCGCTCTTGCCCCGATTGGCAAGGTCCGGATTGGGGAGATTTTGCTGGGAAATGACGGTTTCCGCACTCGGCCGCTGGCCGACTACGCCCGCGCCCGCTCGTTGCGGACGGAGAGCAGTTCCACGGGGCGGTCGGGGATGACGATCCGGAAGGTGGCGCCGATGGTGCCTTCGACCAGATGGATGTCGCCGCCATGGGCGCGGACCAGCTCGGCGGCGATGGCAAGGCCGAGGCCGCTGCCGCCGGGGCGGCCGGAGGTCTGGAACGCCTCGAACAGGTGATCGCGGGTCTTCTGGGGCACGCCGGGGCCGGTGTCGGAAACCTCGATGATGGCGACCGCGCCCTCGCGTTTTCCCGTGATCCGGATCTGCTGCGCGCCGCCCTCGGCGGACGCATGGCTTTCCAACGCCTGGGCGGCGTTGCGGACGAGGTTGAGCAGCACGCGAAACAGCTGGTCGGGATCGGCGTCGACCGCGAGCCCGCGCTCGATTGCGGCGACCCAGGCGATCGAGGCGTCGCTGGCCAGGCCCGCGGTCTCGCGCACCTCCAGCACCACCGGCTCGATCATGATCATGCGCCGGTCGGGCGCGGCTTCCTGGGCGCGGCCGTAGGACAAGGTCGACTGGCAGAAGGCGATGGCGCGCTCGAGCGAGCGCACGAGTTTTGGCGCGAAGCGCTGCACCCGCGGATCCGGCACGCTGGCAAGCTGGTCCGACAGGAGTTGTGCCGAGGCCAGCAGATTGCGCAAATCGTGATTGATCTTGGAGACGGCGAGGCCGAGGGCGGCGAGCCGGCTCTTCTGATGCAGCATCGACATCAGGTCGCGCTGCATGTCCGACAATTCGCGCTCGGCAACGCCGATCTCGTCGCTGCGCTGGCTCGGCACGATGATCCCCGCCGAACTCTCGGGATTTTCGTGGAAGCCGACCAGGCTCGCGGTCAGCCGCCGCATCGGACGCACGAAGAGATAATGCATGGCGAGATAGACGAGGCCCGCGGTCAGCACCGCGATGATCAGCGCGACCACCACGACGTTACGGGAGAAGCGGTACATCGACTGCCGCAGCGGCAGCTCGTCGGTGACGATCTCCATGAACTGGGCGTTGCCGACGCCGGGCCCGACGATCCGGATGGCCTGGTTGCCGGTCTCCAGCATCATCCGGAACGAGCCGGTGATCGCCTCCCACGCCGTCATGTCGCGCAGGTCGATGTCGTGCTCGATGGCGGCCGGCAGATTGTCGCTGGCGAGCAGACGGCGCTGCTGGCCCATCTTGATGGCGACGGCGCGCGCATTGATGCTTTTCAGGATCTCGCGCGACAGCGAATCCGGGACCATGCCGAGCGGCGCCGCATCGAGCACCAGCGCCGCCGTGTTGGCCGCGGCGACGCGGTCGTTGAGCCGGTTGACCCAGAAGTTGGCGATGGCCGGCACGTAGAGCAGGATGGCCGCGATCATCACCAGGGGAACGGTGAGCAGCAGCAGCTTGCCGGACAGCCCAAGCCCGCGCGTCCCCCGCGGCAGCGCCGCCGGCGGGTCCCGCTGATCCACATCCTGGACCGGCTGGAGGTCTGTCGCTGCCACGAAATTCGCCCTCGCTGCCTTTGCCGGATGAAAGATGTCGCCGGGTGAAGGGTGTTGGCGCGTATGAAGATGCGGCCCGCCCCCAGCGCGGTCAAATTACAGATCGTCAATCTGCCAAGGTCGGATGTAAGCGCAGATCTGGCGAGTCGCTACCTCAAGGGTTAAAAACCCCGCACGGACAGCGATATTCGCCGGAATTGAGCTCTTGTGCGGCGTTGACGAAAAGAAGGCGCTCGCATATAAGCCGGCCAATTGTCCGCGATGACCCGGTGTGACCGCCGGGAGCGGCTCTCTTGGGGCCGAAAAAGGCTCGTTTTGGGCAGCATCTTCCGGACTTTATCATCAATTCTACAGGCAAATTGCCCGGTCAGCGGAGAAAAACCCGTGAAGCGGACTTATCAACCCAGCAAACTGGTGCGCAAGCGCCGTCACGGCTTCCGTGCCCGTCTCGCCACGGCCGGCGGCCGCAAGGTGCTCGCCGCCCGCCGCGCCCGCGGCCGCAAGCGTCTGAGCGCCTGAGCCGGACCCCCTTTTTGGGATTTCATCATGGATCGGCTGAGGCAGCGAGCGGATTTCCTCGCCGTTGCCAATGGCGCGCGGGTGAATAGTTCCGCGTTCGTCCTGCAAAGCCTTGACCGCCGAAGCCTTGACCGCCAAAACCTTGGCCGAGACGACAGCGGCCCGATCCGGATCGGCTTCACCGTCACCAAAAAGAACGGCAACGCCCCCCAGCGCAATCGCATCCGGCGCCGGCTTCGCGAACTGGTGAAGCGGCTCGATCCGGTGTCGATGCAGCCCCATCATGATTATGTGCTGGTCGGCCGAAGGGACGCGCTCTCGCGCGACTTCGCCACCATGCTCGACGATCTGCGCATAGCGTTCGCGAAGCCCGCGCGGCATACGCACAAGGGACGCGGCTCAAAAAGCAGCCCAACAACCGACTCAAGAACCGACGGCTTAAAGCCCGGCCCCGCTCCTGCGACCAGCCGCAAACCGGATTGATGACGAGAGAATGATGACCGACAACCGCAATACCATCCTCGCCGTCATTCTGTCGGGCTTCGTGCTGATCGCCTGGCAATATTTCTACAACATGCCGGCGATGGAGAAGCAGCGCGCCCAACAACAGGCGCAGGCCGAGCTGCAGAAGACCACGCCGCAGCCGACGGCGTCCGCGACGCCGGGCGCCACGCCGCAGGCCGGCAGCACGGCCCAACCGGCGACGCCGAGCACGAACCAGCAAGCCCAGCCGGTCGTTGCGCGCGACGTTGCGATTGCCGCCAGCCCGCGCGTGAAGATCGAGACGCCGCGAATCGCAGGCAGCATCTCGCTGAAGGGCGGACGCATCGACGATGTCGCGCTGGTGCAATT
Organism: Bradyrhizobium sp. WSM4873; assembly: GCF_055811355.1. NCBI lineage: Bacteria > Pseudomonadati > Pseudomonadota > Alphaproteobacteria > Hyphomicrobiales > Nitrobacteraceae > Bradyrhizobium > Bradyrhizobium sp. WSM4873. The sequence continues at coordinate 95,763 of NZ_JBVVPS010000021.1, forward strand.
CCGCGAAACGGTCGATCCGAAGTCACCGCCGATCGTTCTGTATTCGCCCTCGGGGACCGCGGAGCCCTATTATGCCGAGTTCGGCTGGGTGCCGGCGACGGGCGTGACGGCGAAACTGCCGGACGCGCAGACCGTCTGGCAGCAGGACGGCAGCGGCAGCCTGACGCCGACAACGCCGGTGGTGCTGAAATGGGACAATGGCGAAGGCCTCAGCTTCCGCCGCACCATCGCGGTCGACGACCACTACCTCTTCACCGTGAAGGACGAGGTGAGCAATGTCGGCAACGCGCCGGTCACGCTCTATCCGTTCGCGCTGATCTCGCGCCACGGCACGCCGCAGGTCTCCGGCTACTACATCCTGCATGAAGGCCTGATCGGCTATCTCGATGGCTTGCAGGAATACGCCTACAAGAAAATCGACGAAGCCAGGACGGTGAACTTCAAGGCCACCAATGGCTGGCTCGGCATGACCGACAAATACTGGGCCTCGGCGCTGCTGCCGGACACCAGCGCGCAGATTCAGGCGCGCTTCTCGTCGAACCCGAGCGGCAACGTCCACACCTACCAGACCGACTATCTGCTCGATCCCGTCACCGTCGCGATCGGCGGCTCCGCGACCGCGAACGCGCGGCTGTTCGCCGGCGCCAAGGAAGCCAGCGTCGTCGGCATCAACTTCCCGCTCGCCGGCCATGGCGGCTACAACAAGGAACTCGGCCTCAACCATTTCGATCTGTTGATCGACTGGGGCTGGTTCTACTTCATCACCAAGCCGATGTTCCTCGGCCTCGACTTCTTCTACCGCTTCTTCGGCAATTTCGGCATCTCGATCCTGCTCGTGACCGTGATCGTGAAGCTCCTGTTCTTCCCGCTGGCGAACAAGTCCTACGCCTCGATGGCGAAGATGAAGTCGGTCCAACCGCAGCTTCAGGCGCTGAAGGAGCGTTACCCTGACGACAAGGTGAAGCAGCAGCAGGAGATGATGGAGATCTACCGCAAGGAGAAGATCAATCCGGTCGCCGGCTGTCTTCCCGTGGTGATCCAGATCCCGGTGTTCTTCTCGCTGTACAAGGTGCTGTTCGTCACCATCGAGATGCGGCACGCGCCGTTCTTCGGCTGGATCAAGGATCTTTCCGCGCCGGACCCGACCAACCTGTTCACTCTGTTCGGGTTGATCCCGTTCGATCCGACCACGATCCCGGTGTTCGGCCACTACCTGGCGCTCGGCATCTGGCCGATCATCATGGGCATCACGATGTGGTTCCAGATGAAGCTGAATCCGACGCCGCCGGATCCGACCCAGCAGATGATCTTCAACTGGATGCCGCTGATCTTCACCTTCATGCTGGCGGGCTTCCCGGCAGGCCTCGTGATCTACTGGGCCTGGAACAACACGCTATCGGTGCTGCAGCAGAGCTTCATCATGCGCCGCAATGGCGTGAAGGTGGAGTTATTCGATAATCTCAAGGCGACGTTCGCGAAGAAGGCGACGTAGCCACAGTTATTGCGAGCGCTTCGCTTCCGCCTTCGCTCTTCGAGCTACGGCGGACAAGTCGCTCGCAATGACGAGGTAAACCAACTGAAAGCCTTCGCATGACCGACGACGAAGATGCGAAGCTGATCGAGGTCGGGCGAAAACTGTTCACCCGCGACTGGCAGTTCATCTGGGCCTCGCCCTCGACTGAAACGCTGCCGCCGATGGCGGGGCTGGAGATCGCCTTTGCCGGCCGCTCCAATGTCGGCAAGTCCAGCCTGATCAACGCGCTGACGGGCCGCAACGCGCTGGCGCGCACCTCGCATACGCCGGGCCGCACCCAGGAGCTGATCTTCTTCGAGGTCCCCGGGAAAAGTGACCTGCGGCTGGTCGACATGCCCGGCTATGGCTATGCCAAGGCGCCGAAGAGCCAAGTCGCGTCCTGGACCGAGCTGATCCACAAATTCCTGCTCGGACGCGCCAGCCTCGCGCGCGTCTACGTGCTGGTCGACGCGCGGCACGGCCTCAAGGACGTCGATCTCGAAGTCCTGAAGACACTCGATCGCTCCGCGGTCAGCTACCAGATCGTGCTGACCAAGACCGACCAGATCAAGGCCACCGAGCTTCAATCGCGCATCGTCGAGACCGAGGCTGCGCTCGCCAAGCGTCCGGCCGCGTTCCCGAACGTGCTCGCGACCTCGTCGCGGAGCGCAACCGGTATGGCCGAGCTGCGCGCCGCGATCGCAAAGCTGCTGGAAGAGCGGACCTCGTGACGGCGGCATTCCGCCTGCTGATCGGGGTTGCCGGTGTGATGGGCGCCGCCGGCGTCGCGCTGGCCGCGGCTTCCGCGCATGGCGGCGATGCGAGCCGGCTCGCCGCCGCAAGCGCCATGCTGCTGTTTCATGCAACCGCCATACTCGCGGCCGTCGCCCTGCTCGGGCGTGGCCTTCTGCACGACGGAATTGGCATCGTCGCCGCGTCCGGCTTCGCAGCCGGCGCCGCGCTGTTCGCGGGCGACCTCACCTTGCGGCAATATGCCGGCCATTCGCTGTTTCCCTATGCGGCGCCGACGGGTGGATCGGTGATGATCTTGAGCTGGCTGGCGGTGACGCTCGCGGCGGCGGTGGTGAGGAAATAATCACTCTTCTTCCTTCTCCCCTTGCGGGAGAGGGGAAGAACATCGCTTTGCGCCCCGCCCGCCAATCGGATAGAACGCGGCCCGAGTATCCCGCCAGCGAGATCCGCCTCATGACCGAAATCTCCCCGCTCGACCAGGCCCGCATCCTGTCCGAAGCGCTGCCGCACATGCAGCAGTATGACGAGGAAACCATCGTCATCAAGTATGGCGGCCATGCCATGGGCGACGAGGAGACCGCGAAAAATTTTGCCCGCGACATCGTGCTGCTCGAGCAGACCGCGATCAATCCGGTGGTGGTGCATGGCGGCGGCCCGCAGATCGCGACCATGCTCAAGCGCCTCGGCATCGTCTCGGAATTCGCAGCCGGCCTGCGCATCACCGATGCCGCCACCATCGAGATCGTCGAGATGGTGCTCGCCGGCTCCGTCAACAAGCAGATCGTCGGCTACATCAACGAGGCCGGCGGCAAGGCGGTGGGGCTGTCCGGCAAGGACGCCAATATGGTGAAGGCGTCCAAGACGACGCGCACCATCATGGATCCGGACTCGCACATCGAGAAGGCGGTCGATCTCGGCTTCGTCGGCGATCCCGAGAAGGTCGACCTCACGCTGCTCAACCAGCTGATCGGCTACGAGCTGATCCCCGTGCTCGCGCCGCTCGCGACCTCGAAAGAGGGCCAGACGCTGAACGTCAACGCCGATACTTTTGCCGGCGCCGTGGCCGGCGCGCTGAAGGCAAAGCGGCTGCTGCTGCTCACCGACGTGCCGGGCGTGCTCGACAAATCCAAGAAGCTGATCCCGCAGCTCTCGGTCAAGGATGCGCGAAAGCTGATCGCCGACGGCACCATTTCCGGCGGCATGATCCCGAAGGTCGAGACCTGCATCTACGCGCTCGAACAGGGCGTGGAGGGTGTCGTCATCATCGACGGCAAGATGCAGCACGCGGTCTTGCTCGAGCTCTTCACCAACACCGGCACGGGCACGCTGATCCACAAGTGAGAGAAGAGAAAACGAGAGACGCCGTCATGGCCGGGCCTGTCCCGGCCATCCACGACCTTTCGTCCCGCGCCAAGAACGTGGATGCCCGGGACAAGCCCGGGCATGACGAGTTGAGGACTCGGCGGCCTCGCCGCTCCGTCCTGACGCGCTTCCTGATGGCGCTCCCTGCTGCAGCCATCTCGTTCGTGTTCTCCTCCGCACCGGCTTTCGCCGACCTGAAAATCTGCAATCGCATGTCCTATGTCGTCGAGGCCGCGATCGGCATCGACGACAAGGCGGCGACCGCGACGCGCGGCTGGTTCAGGATCGACCCCGCTACCTGCCGCGTGGTGGTGCAGGGCACGCTCTCCGCCGACCGCATCCTGCTCAACGCCCGCGCGCTCGGCGTCTACGGCGCATCCCCGATCCCGCAGAACGGCAGCGACACGCTGTGCGTCGCGCAAGACAATTTCGTCATCGCGGCCGCGCGGCAGTGCCGCAGCGGCCAGACCCAGGCCGCCTTCACCCAGATCACGCCGACGCAAGGCGCGGACGGCAATTTCGTCGCCTATCTCGCCGAGGACTCCGAATATGACGACGAGCAGGCTCGCCTTGCCGGCATCCAGCGGCTTTTGGTGATCGCAGGTTATGACGCCGCGCCAATCGACGGCGTCGACGGGCCGAAGACGCAAGGCGCGCTGGCCGCTTTCCTGAAGAGCCGCGGATTGTCGTCCGACATCCTGTCGTCGCCGAACTTCTTCAAGACCATGGTCGATGCCGTGCAGACGCCGTCTGCGACCGGCCTCACCTGGTGCAACGACACCACGCACAAGGTGATGGCGGCGGTCGCCACCGACGACGGCAAGTCGGTGACCAGCCGCGGCTGGTATCGCATCGACCCCAAGACCTGCCTGCACCCTGACGTAAGCGGCCAGCCGAAGCAGATCTTCAGCTTCGCGGAAGCCATCGACGCCGACAACCGAATCGTCAAGCTGAAGGACAAGCCGCTGAACTGGGGCGGCGACAGGCAGCTTTGCACGCGCGAGACCAAGTTCGAGACCAACGAGCAGACCGACTGCGGCGCGCGCGGCTTCGCGGCGACGGGATTTGGCGCGGTGGACATGTCGAGCGGCGGCAAGACGCTGCGCTTTGCGATGCCGTGACGGGTGGTGTTGTGATCAGGACGCGCACTCCGCTGTCGTCCTGGCGAAGGCCAGGAGCCATGACCGCAGGATTAGGTTTGGCAGAGAACGACGACCAGAGTGCCCCAATGATCCGTCACGGCGTAGGGGTCCTGGCTTTCGCCAGGACGACGATTGAGGGTGGAGCGCCGCCGCGGTCAACGGATAGAGAGTGAAAATGAAATCTCCTCGCGCCTTCGGCCATGTCGACACCTGGGTGTTCGACCTCGACAACACGCTCTATCCGCACCACGTCAATCTGTGGCAGCAGGTCGATGCACGGATCACCGAGTTCGTTTGCAACTGGCTGAATCTGACAGCGGTGGAAGCGCGCAAGATCCAGAAGGATTATTACCAGCGTTTCGGCACCACCATGCGCGGCATGATGACCCTGCATGGCGTCCGCGCCGACGACTATCTCGCCTACGTCCACAAGATCGATCACTCGCCGCTGGAGCCGAACCCGGCACTCGGCGAGGCCATTGCAAAACTGCCGGGGCGAAAGCTGATCCTGACCAACGGCTCGGTCGATCATGTCGATGCGGTGCTGGCGCGGCTCGGCTTTGCCACGCATTTCGACGGCGCGTTCGACATCATCGCCGCCGAGTTCGAGCCGAAGCCGGCGCCGCAGACCTACCGCAAGTTTCTCGCCGACCATTCGGTCGATCCGACCCGCGCCGCGATGTTCGAGGACCTCGCCCGCAACCTCACCGTCCCGCACGAACTCGGAATGACGACGGTGCTGGTGGTGCCGGATGGGACGAAAGAGGTCGTGCGTGAGGACTGGGAGCTGGCGGGCCGTGATGCCGCCCATGTCGACCATGTCACGGATGATCTCGCGGGGTTCTTGGGAAGGCTGTCCCAACCAAGGTAGCCGTCATACCCCGCGAAGGCGGGGTATCCAGTAATCGCCGCCGTCTCGAGTCATCACGACCGCCGCGGCGTACTGGATCACCCGCTTTCGCGGGTGATGACACCGAACCAAGCTTGACTCCGTCCCCCCAAATCCCGAAAAAGCGCTCCAAATCACCGCAAATTCCCGCCTGCCTGTGAGGAAATCCCGATGTCCCTGTCCGCCCTCGAATCCACCATCAACGGCGCCTTCGAGGCGCGCGACGGCGTTTCGACCTCGACCAAGGGCGAGGTTCGCGAGGCAGTGGATCACGCGCTGGAGATTCTGGACAAGGGCGAGGCCCGCGTTGCCGAGCGCGGGGCCGACGGCAAGTGGAAGGTCAATCAGTGGCTGAAGAAGGCGGTGCTGCTCTCGTTCCGCCTCAACGACATGGGCGCCATTCCCGGCGGCCCCGGCAAGGCGACCTGGTGGGACAAGGTGCCCTCCAAGTTCGACGGCTGGGGCGAGAACCGCTTTCGCGACGCCGGTTTCCGCGCCGTCCCCGGCGCCATCGTGCGCCGCTCGGCCTTCATTGCGCGCAACGTCGTGCTGATGCCGTCCTTCGTCAATCTCGGCGCCTATGTCGATGAATCCACCATGATCGACACCTGGTCGACCGTCGGCTCCTGCGCGCAGATCGGCAAGCGCGTGCACATCTCCGGCGGCGTCGGTATCGGCGGCGTGCTCGAGCCGCTGCAGGCCGAGCCTGTGATCATCGAGGACGATTGCTTCATCGGCGCGCGCTCCGAGGTCGCCGAGGGCGTGATCGTGCGCAAGGGCGCGGTGCTGTCGATGGGCGTATTCCTGGGTGCGTCGACCAAGATCGTCGACCGCGACACCGGCGAGGTCTTTATCGGCGAAGTGCCCGAGTATTCGGTCGTCGTTCCCGGCGCGCTGCCCGGCAAGCCCATGAAGAACGGCCAGATCGGCCCGAGCACCGCCTGCGCCGTCATCGTCAAGCGCGTCGACGAGCGCACGCGCTCCAAGACCAGCATCAACGAGCTGCTGCGGGATTAGGGACTAACTATCTCACCGTCACCCTGAGGTGCTCGCCTCTTCGGCGAGCCTCGAAGGGCGACGGCCCGGCTGCTGGCAGCATCGTGGCCGCTCATCCTTCGAGGCTCCCCCTGCGGTGCTCTGCACCGCAGGCCTCGCACCTCAGGATGACGGGTCTGGCAGCGGCATCGAACCCACCCTCCCCCAATCTCGACCAACATCCGGGCGACCTCTCCCGCCCGGAGCCTTTGGCATGGACTGGACCTGGTATCTCTTCCGTTTCGACGGCCGCATCAATCGCGCACTGCTGTGGCAGGCGCTGCTGATCGTCATGGTGTTGGCGGCCCTGCTTGGGATGATCGACCAGGCCATCAAGGTGCTGAACGGGGCCGCAACTTTCGTTTTCAACCTCAAGGTCGACTTCGATTTCGGTGTCGATGACATCTTCAACGTGGTCGATCCCAGGGCCTACCGTCTGCTGGCTACGACCGATCGCGCGACCCTCATCCTCAAGGTGCTCGGCAGCTCGCTATTCCTGTGGATCTACCTCGCAACAGCGACCAAGCGGCTGCACGATCGCGACCGGAGCGGCTGGTGGCTGGTTCCCTTTTTCGTCGTGCCCGCGTTGTTCGACCAATTCTCAGACCTGCTACCCACCGAATCAAACTGGGTTCTTGCCCTCGCCTGGGCCGTGCACATTCCGTGGTTTTGGGGCCTCGTGGAAATGTTCATTGTGCCAGGCACCTCCGGCGACAACCGGTTCGGCCCTGATCCACTGGCCGACGTTGAAGGTGGCTCCGCGCCCGCCTCGCCTGCGGCGAACAGCTGGGACCAGCAGAGCGAGATCGAATTTGTCCCGCCCAGTGCTAGCCCACCCGGCGGCATGCATGTTAAGCGGAGCGTATGACCGATGCTCTCTCGATCGCCCGCGATCTCATCCGCTGCCCCTCGGTAACTCCGGCCGATGCCGGTGCGCTGGGCGTGCTCGAACAAGCTCTCACCGTGGCCGGCTTCACATGCCACCGCGTCACCTTCAGCGAGCCTGGCACCGCCGACGTCGACAATCTCTATGCGCGGATCGGCACTGACGGGCCGCACATCACTTTTGCCGGCCACACCGACGTGGTGCCGCCTGGCGACGAGAGCGCCTGGAGCGTCGGCGCGTTCTCGGGCGAGGTGAAGGACGGCTTTCTGCATGGCCGCGGCGCGGTCGACATGAAGGGCGGCATCGCTTGCTCGGTCGCCGCGGTGCTGGAGCATCTTGCCGCCAACGACGGCAAGCCGCGCGCCGATGTCAAAGGCTCGATCTCCTTTCTGATCACCGGCGACGAGGAAGACGTCTCCATCAACGGCACCATCAAGCTGTTGAAGTGGGCGGCCGAGCGCGGCGAGAAATTCGATCATTGCGTGCTCGGCGAGCCCTCCAATGTCGAGACCCTCGGCGACACCATCAAGGTCGGCCGCCGCGGCTCGCAATCCGGCACGCTGTATGTCGACGGCGTGCAGGGCCACGTCGCCTATCCGCACCGCGCCGCCAATCCGGTGCCTGACATCGCGCGGCTGATCGTGGCGATCTCCGACGAGCCGCTCGACCATGGCAGCGCGCAGTTCCAGGCTTCCAATCTCGAATTCACCTCGGTCGACGTCGGCAACACCGCCAATAACGTCATCCCAGGCCAAGCCCGCGCAAAATTCAACATCCGCTACAACGACAACCACACCCAGGCGAGCCTGCGCGAGCTGGTCGAGACGCGGCTGACAAAAGCCTGCGGCAACCGCATCCGCGCCCGCATCGTCTGGGAGCCCTCGAACTCGAATGTGTTCGTGACCAAGCCTGGCCCGTTCACCGAACTCGCGGTGTCCGCGATCGAGGAAGTGACGGGCCGCAAGCCGGAGCTGTCGACCTCAGGCGGCACCTCGGATGCACGCTTCATCTCGAGCTATTGCCCGGTGATCGAGTTCGGCCTGGTCGGCCAGACCATGCACCAGGTCGACGAGCGCGTGCCGGTCAGGGACCTGGAGCAGTTGACGAAAGTGTATCGCGGGATTTTGGCGAGGTATTTTGGGTAGGCCACGACTGCCGCGCCATTCTCCGCTGTCATCGTCCGCGAAGGCGGACGATCCAATATTCCAGAGACAGCGCTGATTGAGCCGAGACGCCGCGGCGTACTGGATGCCCCGCCTGCGCGGGGCATGACACCGGTGGGGAGGCGAGAACTCCCCGCTCCTAATAATCCACCTGCATCAGATACAGCCCGTCCGGCGGGGCGACGATGCCGCAGGCGGCGCGGTTGCGCGCGGCGAGCGCTGCGGAGAGATCGTCGGCCGTCCAGCGGCCTTCGCCGACCCACATCAGCGACCCCACCATCGAGCGCACCTGGCTGTGCAGGAACGAGCGCGCCGAGGTGAGAATCGTGATCTCGCGCCCGTCGCGCAACACGTCGAGCTGATCGAGCGTCTTCTCCGGCGACCTGGCCTGGCACTCGGTGTCGCGGAAGGTGGTGAAATCGTGCTTGCCGAGCAGGCGTTGCGCCGCCGCATGCATCGCATCGGCGTCGAGCCGGCGCGGCACGCGCCAGGCGTGGCCGGCATCGAGCGCGAGATTGGCGCGGGTGTTGACGATGCGATAGCGATAGTGGCGCTTCACGGCCGAGAAGCGCGCCTCGAAAGTCTCCGGCACGATCTCGGCTTCGAGCACGGCGATAGGATGCGGGCGCAGATGCGCGTTCAACCCGTCGCGAAAACGGCCCTGCGGAAACTGCTTGTCGATATCGACATGCGCGACCTGGCCGCGCGCATGCACCCCGGCATCGGTGCGCCCGGCGCCGTGCACGCGCGCATCCGCGCCGGTCATCGCCTTGACGGCAGCCTCCAGCGCACCTTGCACCGAGGGCAGCGTCTCCTGCACCTGCCAGCCGAAGAACGGCGCGCCGTCATACTCGATGATGAGCTTGTAGCGGGGCATCAGGCCAGCCGCATCGGCGGCTTCACGGGCGTGCCGAGCAAGAAATCCTCCGCAAGCATCCGCGTTTTGCCCTCGCGCTGCAATTCGGTGATCCGAATTGAGCGACTTCCACAAGCGACCTGAAGTCTGTCATCGAGTAGCGTCCCAGGTTCCCCGGAACGCTGGGTAGTCACACATCGCAATACTTTGACTCGGACAGGCCTGCCATCGATTGGCATTTCACACCACGCTCCCGGAAATGGGGAGAGACCATGAATGTGGTGCAGAACATCGATGGCGGGCTTGGTCCAGTCGATGCGCGCTTCGGCCTTGTCGATTTTGGCGGCGTAGGTGACTTTGGCTTCGTCGTTTTGCGGAGCAAGCTGAAGCTTCTTGTCGCGACGTAGTCGGTCGATTGCTAACGCCATAAGATTCGCACCAAGGCGCATCAACTCGTCGTGCAGATCACCAGCAGTCGTGGAATTCTTGATTTCGACTACGGTCGTCGCCTTGATTGTGGCAACATCTCCCGTATCAAGACCGACATCCATTTTCATTACTTTGACGCCGCTCGTTTTATCGCCGGCCATGATCGCGCGGTTGATGGGAGCAGCACCGCGCCAGCGCGGCAGCAGCGAGGCGTGCAGATTGTAGCAGCCGAGCTTTGGCGCATCGAGGATCGCCTGCGGCAGGATCATGCCATAGGCAACGACGACGGCCGCATCGGCGTCGAAGGCGCGAAATTCTGCCAGCGCCTCCGGCGTTTTCAAAGTCTTCGGCGTCAGCACGGGCACGCCGAGCTTTCGCGCGGCCTCTTCCACCGGGGTCGGCTGCAATTGCAGCCCGCGCCGGCCGCCGGGCTTCGGCGCGCGCGTATACACGGCCGCGATCTCGTGGCCATGCGCGACCAGTTCGAGCAGCGTCGGCACGGAGAAATCGGGCGTGCCCATGAAGATCAGGCGGAGGGGCATGTGGCGGCGCTCGGTAAGGCTTGTTTCTCCGTCATGCCCGGGCTTGTCCCGGGCATCCACGGTCTTGGCGAGAAAGCAAGCAAGGCGTGGATGGCCGGGTCAAGCCCGGCCATGACGGCGAGAGACTCACTCCGCGCGCTTGGCGGCTTTCTCGAACTTCTTCAGCACGCGGTCGCGCTTGAGCTTTGACAGATAGTCGACGAACAGCACGCCGTTGAGATGGTCGATCTCGTGCTGGATGCAGGTGGCGTAGAGACCTTCGGCGTCCTCCTCGTGCAGCTTGCCGTCGAGATCGGTGTAGCGCACCCGCACCTTCGCGGGGCGCTCGACCTCCTCGTAATATTCGGGGATCGACAGGCAGCCTTCCTCGTAAACCGACAGGTCCTCGGAGGAGGCGATGATTTCCGGATTGATGAAGACGCGCGGCTCGGGCTTGGTCTCGCCGTCCTGGTCGGGCTTGGCAAGGTCCATGGTGATCAACCGCAACGGCTGCGCGACCTGGATCGCCGCGAGCCCGATCCCGGGCGCGTCGTACATGGTCTCGAACATGTCGTCGGCAAGCTTGCGGATCTCCGGCGTGACCTTCTCGATCGGCTTGGAGACCAGACGCAGCTGCTTGTCGGGCAGGATGATGATTTCTCTGAGGGCCATGGCCGCGATTTAAGCCGCGCGTTCGATGCGGTCAATCCGGCCGGGAACCCCGTTAACCCTCCGCTAACCATAAAACTTCGCCTTTCGTTAACCATAAATGTTGGCAGGGCATTTGCCATAAATGTTCGCTATTCGTTCGTGTCAGCGCGCGAATCGGCTAGAAGCAGGGCATGAACGAGATCATTTTCATGCTCGGCGACTGGCCGGTGCGCACCGTGGACGCGCTGATCGGCTTTGGCGCCCTGGTCCTCATCCTGATGGTGGTGATTGCGGTCGTGATCGCACGCTCCGGGCGGCGGGGGGCGGAACTCGCGATGGCCAACGCGATCCGCGCCGACGAGCTCGAGGAGCGCATCAGCCAGATGCTGCATGCCCAGAGCGAGGCTTCGGGCCGCGTCGACGCCATGACCCAGACGCTGGCCGGCCGCCAGGCCGACATGGCACGCGCGGTCAACGAGCGGCTGGATTCGGTGACCCACCGGGTCGGCCAGTCCATGGAGCACACCACCCGCAACACCATGGAGAGCCTGCGCGCGCTGCACGAGCGGCTCGGCATCATCGACAGCGCGCACAAGAACCTCACCGACCTCACGACGCAGGTGACGACCCTGCGCGACGTGCTCGCCAACAAGCAGTCGCGCGGCGCCTTCGGTCAGGCGCGGATGGAGGCGATCGTCCAGGACGGTCTGCCGAAGGGCGCCTACGAGTTCCAGTTCACGCTCTCGACCGGCAAGCGTCCGGACTGCGTCGTGTTCCTGCCCGACCAGCGGCCACTCTGCATCGATGCGAAATTTCCGCTGGAAGCGATGACCGCGCTGCATGACGCGCGCAGCGACGAGGAGAAGCGGATCGCCACGCAGCGGCTGCGCGGCGACGTGATGAAGCATGTCAGCGACATTGCGGAAAAATATCTCGTCGCCGGCGAGACCCAGGACATGGCGCTGATGTTCGTGCCATCGGAATCGGTCTACGCCGAAATCCACGACGGTTTCGACGACGTGATTCAGAAGGCGTATCGCGCCCGTGTCGTGCTGGTGTCGCCCTCGCTGTTGATGCTGGCGATCCAGGTGATGCAGCAGATCATGAAGGACGCGCGTATGCGCGACGCTGCCGACCAGATCCAGACCGAGGTGATCAAGCTCGGCGACGATCTCGGCCGCCTGCGCGACCGCGTGCTGAAATTGCAGAAGCACTTTGCCGACGCCAACGAAGACGTCCGCCAGATCCTGATCTCCGCCGACAAGATCGAGAAGCGCGCGGGCCGGATCGAGGAGCTCGATTTCAGCAAGAGCGATGCGCCCGAAGCCCCACATCTCGTGGCGACCGGCGCTGCCGAACTGTTCCCGCGGAAGCTCCAGGCGGGGGAGTAGAATATAGAACACACTGTCGTGGGGGGGGGGGGGGGGGGGGGGCCGGCGGCCGCCGGGGGGGGGGGGGGGGGGGGGTTGGTGGGGGGGGGGGGAAAAAAGGGGGGCGGGGGGGGGGGGGGGGGGGGGGGGGGGGGGGGGGGGGGGGGGGGGGGGGGG
>NZ_JBVVPS010000021.1:108519-109075 GCF_055811355.1 Bradyrhizobium sp. WSM4873
AACCCCCCACCTCGGGGGGCCCCGGGGGCGGCCTAACTGCCCCCGCGTACGCCCGGGGGGGGGTTTAAAAAAAAACAACCCCCTGCGGGCGCCCGGCTTCCCGGGCCGACCCAGTATCCCAGAGGCGGCAGATGGGCGCTCGCTGCTAGTACGTCTACATTCTCGCCAGCAAGATCGGAGGCACACTCTACATCGGCGTGACGAATGACCTCATTCGCCGGGTGGCAGAGCATAAGTTGAAAGTGATCGAGAGCTTCACGAAAGACTACGATGTCGTGAAGCTCGTTTACTTCGAGCAGTTCGACGACCCGGAGAATGCGATCAAACGTGAGAAACGACTGAAGAAGTGGAAACGCGACTGGAAGATCGCGCTGATCGAGAAAGACAATCCGGATTGGAACGATCTCTATTCGGGGATCGCAGGCCCTCCATAACTTCGGCCTCTGGAATACTGGGTCGGCCCGGGAAGCCCGGCGGCCGCCACCACCCAAAAGGGCGGCAGGAAAGACACCGCCCATTTGTCCACCCCAAAAAGGAAAAAACCAGCCCAGACCCC
>NZ_JBVVPS010000021.1:109085-138732 GCF_055811355.1 Bradyrhizobium sp. WSM4873
AATCACTATCTTATATCTAACTACTATTTGCGCCCCCCCCCCCCCCACAATTCCCGCCCCTTCTCTCACCCGGCGCCCCCCCCCCCCCCCCCCCCCACGACAACCTCCCTTCTGGCCGGCAGTAACGACACCTCCCTTGTGACCACCAGAATCTGCTAACACCCTGCCATGACCGCACCCGACGCGACCTCCCCTGCCGGCCCCGGCACGGCCCCCACCTCCTGGCGTGACAGCCTTGCCGTTTACCTGCAACCGCGGGTGCTGATCGTGCTGTTCCTCGGCTTCTCGTCCGGGCTGCCGCTGGCCTTGTCGGGCTCGACGCTGCTGGTGTGGATGCGGGAATCGGGCGTCGATCTCAAGACCATCGGGCTGTTTGCGCTGGTCGGCACGCCCTACACGCTGAAATTCCTGTGGGCGCCGCTGGTGGATGCGATGCATGTGCCGCTGTTCACGCGCGCGTTCGGGCGGCGGCGCGGCTGGCTGCTGTTCTCGCAATTGCTGCTGATCGCAGCGATCCTGCTGCTGGCGCTGACCGATCCCGCGCGCTCGCCGTTCTACGTCGCGCTCGGCGCATTGCTGGTGGCGACGGCCTCGTCGACGCAGGACATCGTGGTCGACGCCTTCCGCGTCGAGAGCCTGCCGGAAAGCGAGCAGGCCGCCGGCATGGCGTCCTATGTCGCGGCCTATCGCATCGGCATGCTGGTCTCGACCGCCGGCGCGCTGTTCATCGTGTCGGGCTTCGAGAGCACCGGCATCACCCGCACGTCCGCCTGGATGTGGGGTTATGTGGTGATGGCGGCGATGGTGCTGATCGGGACGATCACGGCGCTGGTCGCGACCGAGCCCGAGCAGTCGGTGCGGGCGGAAGCCGCGACGCAGACGCAGACCGCGTTGGCGCGCGTGCTGCACGCGGCGGTCGGCGCCTTCTCCGAATTCCTGACGCGCAAGGACGCGCTTGCGGCACTCGCCTTCGTCGTGCTGTTCAAGTTCACCGACGCCTTCTCCGGCACGATGACCGCGCCGTTCGTGATCGACCTCGGCTTCTCCCGCAACGACTATGCGGCGATCGTGAAAGGCGTCGGTCTCGCCGCGACGCTGATCGGCGGCTTTGCCGGCGGCTTCGTCGCGCGGCGCTATTCGCTTGCGACCAGCCTTTGGATCGGCGGCGTGGTGCAGGCGCTCGCGAACCTCTCCTTCTCCTGGCTGGCCTTCGTCGGCACCAGCCAATGGGCGCTCGCCTTCGCCATCACCTGTGAGAACTTCACCAGCGCCATCGGCACGGTGATCTTCGTCGCCTATCTTTCGGCGCTCTGCCAGAACCCGCTGCACACGGCAACGCAATATGCGCTGCTCACAGCGCTTGCCGCGGTGGGGCGGACCTATCTCTCGTCAGGCGCCGGCTTCGTGGCTGATACCACCGGCTGGCCGCTGTTCTTCGTGATTTGCATGCTGGTGGCGATCCCGAGCCTGGTGCTGCTGGCCTGGCTGCAGAAGCGCGGGCATTTTGATGCGCTGGGGCCGGTAAGGGTTTAGCGCCGCCCCTACTGCTTCTTGATCAAACTCCACTTCGTGATCACGGCCTCGCTCATCTGGCCGGGATCGTTGGCGCAGGCGATCTCGTCGACCTTGACCGAGATCTCCTTGCCGGCGAACGTTTTCAACTGTGCGGCCTGGGCGTCGCCGCTGGGAACGAGCTGGAAGGTTTCGGGGCCGGTCTCGAGATTGCACAGTCCGTTCGGCGGCGGTAGCCGGCGCGGCTCGGAGGTGATCTGGTACATCGCAATCCGCTTACCGACGTTCTTGACGTCGCGCACTTTCATCGTGTTCAGCTCGCCCGAGAGCACCTCGCCGGCATTGATCGGCTTGCCGGGCTTCGACGGCGGCGGAGCGCCGTCGTCCTGCTGCGCGGAGATGGCCGGCGTCGCCAGCATCGTCAGCGTCGCGAGCAAAGCCCATCGTGTGGCGAAAAGTTTCGTCATGTCGTCCGTTCCGTGAGTCTGGATGGCTAGAACAGGGTACGCTGCCGCATCGCGGCCGATAGCGTGCCTTCATCGAGATAATCAAGCTCGCCACCGACCGGGACACCATGGGCGAGCCGGGTTACTTTTACGTTGGCGTCCTGAAGCAGGTCGGTGATGTAATGTGCCGTGGTCTGGCCGTCGACGGTGGCATTCAGCGCCAGGATGACCTCATGCACCTGCGCCTCATGCGCGCGCGCCACCAGCGCCTCGATGGTGAGGTCCTGCGGGCCGACGCCGTCGAGCGGCGACAATGTCGCGCCAAGCACGTGATAGCGCCCTTGCGTGGCATTGGCGCGCTCCAGCGCCCAGAGATCGGCAACGTCGGCGACGACGACGATGATCGAGGGATCGCGCCTCGGATCGGTGCAGACCGTGCAGGGACTTTGCGTGTCGATGTTGCCGCAGGTCTTGCAGACCTGGACCTTCTCGAGCGCGACCTGCATCGCCGAGGACAGCGGCATCATCAGCGCTTCGCGCTTCTTGATCAGATGCAGCGCGGCGCGCCGCGCCGAGCGCGGGCCGAGGCCCGGCAGCCGCGCGAGAAGCTGGACCAGCCGCTCGATTTCAGGACCCGCAACAGCGCCCATATTACTGGCCGAACAGCCCCGACAGCCCCGGCGGCAGGCCGAGCCCGCCGGTGAGCGACTGCATCTTCTCCTGCATGGCGGCTTCCGCCTTGCGGCGGGCCTCGCCGAACGCGGTGACGAGCAGATCCTCGAGCACCTCGCGCTCTTCCGCCTTCATCAGCGAAGGATCGATCTTGACGCCCTTGACGTCCATCTTCGCGGTCATGCGCACGGCGACGAGACCGCCGCCGGAGATGCCCTCGACCTCGACGTTGGCGAGCTGGTCCTGCATCTCCTGCATCTTGGATTGCAGCTGCTGCGCCTGCTTCATCATGCCGAAAATATCGACCATCGGTGCTGTCCTTGGAAAATTTGGCTCTAGAGATCGTCGCCGTCGGAACCGTCGGGCGGATCGTCGCTGCCGTAGTCGGCATTAATATCGGATTCCGGCGCCTCGGGGGCAAGCCTGCGGACCTCGACGACCTTCGCACCCGGAAAACGCGACAGCACCTCGCGCACGCGCGGGTCGGCCTCGGCGGTGCGCGCATGTTCCTGCTTGGCCGCCTGGCTCACCGAGCGCAGCGTCGGCTGGCCTGGCTCGTTGGAGACGATCACGGTCCAGCGACGCCCGGTCCAAAGCTCGAATTTGCGCGCGAGATCGGAAATCATGGTCTTGGAGGCGTTGGGCTCGAGCGCGACTTCGAGCCGGCCCTCCTCGAAACGAACGAGGCGCATGTCGCCTTCGAGCGCGCCCTTGGTCAGGAGGTCGCGCTTCTGCCCGGCCAGCGCAACGAGCTGGGTGAAGCTCGTGACGCGCAACACGGGCGCGGCAGCTTGCGGATCCGGCGCAGGCGTTGCCATCTGCGGACGGGCACCGCCGCCGCCGAAGGAGGACGGTGAAGAATTCGGCATGCGAACTGGAGCTGCGGACGCTACCGGCCCGGCCGGCGCGTTGCGCGCGGCACTGCCGCCGCTCACGACCGGCGAACCGCCGCCGTTCTGCTCCAGCATCTTGATCGCTTCGTCAGGCGTCGGCAGGTCGGCGACATAGGCGATGCGCACCAGCACCATCTCGGCGGCTGCCGCGGGCCGCGTCGCGGCCTGCACTTCGGTGATGCCCTTGAGCAGCATCTGCCACATCCGCGACAGCACGCGCATCGAGATCTTCGAGGCGAAATCCCGAGCGCGCACGCGCTCGGTCTCGCCATAGGCGACATTGTCGGCGGTCGCCGGCACGATCTTCACGCGGGTGACGAAATTGACGAATTCGGCGAGATCCGAGAGCACGACGATCGGATCGGCGCCGACGTCGTATTGATCGCGGAACTCCCTGAATGCGGATGCGATGTCGCCACGCGCCAGAGAATCGAAAAGATCGATGACACGGGTGCGGTCGGCCAGCCCCAGCATCTGCCTGACGGCATCGGCCTTCACGGTGCCTGCCGCATGCGCGATCGCCTGATCGAGCAGCGAGAGCGAATCGCGCACGGAGCCTTCCGCGGCGCGCGCGATGATGCCGAGCGCTTCAGGCTCGATCTCGACGTTTTCCTTGGCCGCGATGTTGGCGAGATGCTTCATCAGCACGTCGGCCTCGACGCGGCGCAGGTCGAAACGCTGGCAGCGCGACAGCACGGTCACCGGAACCTTGCGGATCTCCGTCGTGGCGAACACGAATTTGGCGTGCTCCGGCGGTTCCTCCAGCGTCTTCAGGAAGGCGTTGAACGCCGCCGTCGACAGCATGTGGACTTCGTCGATGATGTAGACCTTGTAGCGGGCGCTGGCCGGCGCGTAGCGGACGCTGTCATTGATCTGACGGACATCGTCGACGCCGGTATGCGAGGCCGCGTCCATCTCCAGCACGTCCATATGCCGGCTTTCCATGATCGCCTGGCAATGCACGCCGAGCGTCGGCATCTGGACCGTCGGGCCCTTCACCGAGCCATCCGGCATCTCGTAGTTGAGCGCACGGGCAAGAATGCGCGCAGTGGTGGTCTTGCCGACCCCGCGGACGCCGGTGAGGATCCAGGCCTGCGGAATGCGGCCGGTCTCGAACGCATTTGAGACGGTGCGGACCACGGCCTCCTGGCCGATCAGATCGTCGAATGAGGAAGGACGGTATTTCCGCGCCAGCACCCGGTAGGGCGTGCTGGCCTGGCCGGCGCTATCAGGATTGGGAGGGGCGCCAGCGTCGGTCATCGGTCGATCCGCAATGAAGTGTCTTTCGGCCGGCTTTGCGGAAAGGAGCGCACTGGCGGCCCGAGCCGCCGGCGCAATTCGCTCGGAAAAACAGGTAGGAGACTGACGAGCGACCCGATCCGGACCTCGTTAGGGCTGCTTCCTTCCGGACCTGACCCGGTTGGCGAGTGGCTCGTCCACCGCCAATCTCCCGGTCCCTATTTGGGGCCAAAAGGACCGGAAAGCAAGCGGGTATCGGCTTGAACAGGCTGGGCTTCACGGTGGCTTGCCCAGCATCCGGGCAATTCCCGGTCTGCCCAGCCGATACGCTGTGCTTTCACTGCCGGAGGCGCCTTGGTAAGAACGCTGCCGGAACTCCTTCCAACAGAAAAGCGATTGATCCCAATGGTTACACGTCGTGATGTTGCATCGATTGTCGGTCTTGGCGCGATCGCTGCGGCGACGCTGGCCTCCCCGGCCGTGGCGCAGACCGCCGATACCAACGAATCGACCTTCGCCCGCATCCGCCGCACCAAGAAGATGCGGATCGGCGCGGTCGGCGGCGGCGCGCCCTATTACATGAAGGATCTTTCGACCGGCCAGTGGAAGGGATTTTACGTCGACATCGCCAAGGCGCTTGCCGAGGATATGGAGGCCGAGCTCGAGATCACCGAGACCACCTGGGGCAATTCGGTGCTCGACCTGCAGTCCAACAAGATCGACATCTTCTTCGGCCTCAACCCGACTCCGAAGCGCGCGCTGGTGGTCGATTTCTCGGTGCCGGTCTTCAACAACGCCTTCGGCATTCTCTGCAAGAAGGATTTCAAGCCGAAGAGCTGGGCCGAGCTGAACTCGCCCGACGTCAAGATCGCGGTCGACCAGGGCTCCTCGCACGACCAGGTCGTGAGCCGCCTGATGCCGAAGGCGCAGATCTCGCGGCTGAAGACCGCCGACGACGCCACCGCCGCGCTGCAGACCGGCCGCGTCGACGCGCAGTGCCTGATCACCATGCTGTCGCTGACCGTCCTGAAGAAGAATCCGTCGCTCGGCCAGTTCGTGCTGCCGACGCCGATCTTCGCCACCACGTCGAACGCCGGCTTCCGCCGCGAGACCGACAAGACCTGGCGCGACTACGTCAACACCTGGATCGACTTCAACAAGGGCCTCGGCTTCATCCGCAACGCGATCATCACCAACATGGAGTTGGTGGGCGTGACCGAGGCGGACATTCCGCCGGGCGTTTCGCTGTAAGGTGTGCTGAATTTGGATCGGGCTTCCCGAGCGCCTGTGCTCCCCCTCTCCCGCTTGCGGGAGAGGGTTGGGGAGAGGGTGTCTCCTCTAGGGAGACTCCCCAAGAGGATAGAGCCCTCACCCGGCGCTTCGCGCCGACCTCTCCCGCAAGCGGGAGAGGTGCAGTGAGACTGCGGCTCTGCCAAACCAAGTTTCTTAGCGGCTGAGGTCCAAGAGAATATGTATCAGTGGGACTTCGGCATCCTCTGGAGCTATCGCTGGCTCTTTCTCAACGGGCTCGGCGTCACCGTCGGCTTCACATTGGTCATCGTCGTGCTCGGCCTCGTCTTCGGCCTGTTCGGCGCGTTCGGCACCCTGTCGCGCTTTCGCGCGGTGCGCCTTCTCGCGCTCACCTTCATCGAGGCGTTCCGCTGCACGCCGATCCTGGTGCAGCTGATCTGGTTCTATTACGCGCTGCCGATCCTGGCGGGTGTCGAGATGACGCCGATCACGGCGTCCGCACTGGCGCTGTCGCTCTATGGCGGCTCGTTCTATTCGGAGATCATCCGCGGCGGCATCATCTCGATCGATCGCGGCCAGTCCGAAGCCGGCGCCGCGCTCGGCATGACCCCGGGTCAGAGCATGCGACGCATCGTGCTGCCGCAGGCGATCAAGCGCATGATTCCCGCGCTGATGAACCAGTCGATCATCCAGTTCAAGAACACCTCGCTGGTCTCGGTGCTGGCGGTGCCTGATCTGGTCTATCAGAGCCAGGTCGCTGCTCATGACAGCTACCGCCCGCTGGAAACCTACACCGCCGTCGCGGTCGCGTATGCGGCCATCCTGATTCCCCTGACCATCATGGTCCGGCGCGGCGAGAAACGACTGGCAATCGGCGAATGAGCGAGATGTCGAAAATCGAGATCCGTGGCCTGCGCAAGAGCTTTGGCAGCAACGAGGTTTTGAAGAGCATCAGCCTCGACGTCGCCAAGGGCGGTGTCGTGGCGCTGATCGGCCCGTCCGGCTCCGGCAAGTCGACGCTGCTCCGCTGCATCAATCTCCTGGTGACACCCGACGGCGGCAGCGTTCGCGTCGGAGACACGCGCTTTGCTTTCGGAGAAGGCACAAAGCTGCCTGACGTGAAGACGCAGGCCAAATTCCGCGCGACCACCGGCATGGTGTTCCAGCATTTTAATTTATTCCCGCACATGACGACGCTCCAGAACGTGATGGAGGGGCCGGTCACGGTGCGGCGCATGGCGAGGGCTGATGCCGAGAAGCTGGCGCGGGCCCAACTCGCGAAGGTGGGCCTTGCGGAGAAGGCGGATCAATATCCGGCAACGCTCTCCGGCGGACAGAAGCAGCGCGTCGCGATTGCGCGGGCGCTCGCGATGGAGCCGGACGTGATGCTGTTCGACGAGGCCACCTCCGCGCTTGATCCCGAGCTTGTCGGCGAGGTGCTCGCCGTGATCCAGCAGCTGGCGTCGGAGGGCATGACCATGGTCATCGTGACGCACGAGATCGCCTTTGCCCGCGAGGTCGCCGAACGACTCATCTTCATGCGCGACGGTGTCGTGGTCGAGGAAGGCCCGGCGCGGCAGGTGATCGACAACCCGCAGGAAGCCGCTACGCGCGCATTCCTCAGCCATTTCCACCGCACCGGCGCATTGCCGCCGGCCAACGCAGCACCGTGATGCCTGAAATCAACCGCGTCTATCTTGTCACCGGTGCCGCCAGCGGGATCGGCCGCGCCACTGCAAAACTGCTCGCGGGGCCCGGCACCGCGCTGCTGCTGCACACGCGCTCCAACGCAGCCGGCCTCGACGCCACCGCGGCGGAAGCCGAAGCGCAAGGCGCGATCGTTGCGAAATGCCTCGGCGACCTCGCCGAGGAGGCCGCGGTCACCGACGCCGTCGCCGCTACGCAAGGCGCCTTCGGCCGGCTCGATGGATTGATCCTGGTCGGCGGCCATGCCCGCCGCGGCAGCGCCATCGGTACGCCGGCGGATCAGTTCCGCAAGGCAATGGACGAATCTGCGCTGGCGTTCACACGGTTGGTGGACGCGGCGCTCCCGCTGCTACGCGCAGGGCAGGATTCGCGGATCGTGGCAGTGTCGTCGTTCGTCGCGCATGCGATCCGGCCGGAGTTCGCGCCCTTCGCAGCGACGGCCGCGAGCCGCTCCGCGCTCGAAGCGCTGGTGCGCCTCACCGCAGTCGAGCTCGCCAAGGAGAGCATCACCGTCAACGCGGTCGCGCCGGGCCTCATCGTCAAGGACAGGCCCAGCGAAAGCCGGCTGTCACCCGAACAGATCGCCGCAACCGAGGCGCTGATCCCGATGGGTCGCCGCGGGCGGCCGGAGGAAGTCGCCGAGATCATCGCCTTCCTGGCCTCCCCAAAAGCATCCTACGTCACAGGCCAGGTCTGGCACGTCAATGGAGGCCTGACATGACCGAAGCGACCGTCGAACGCATCAGGCTGTTCCTGATCGAAAGCCCGATCAAGATGGCGCGCCTCCAGGGCGTCGGCAACGTCAAGGGCACGGTGAAGCGCGTGCTGATCGAGCTGACGTCGAACGATGGCGTGATCGGCTGGGGCGAGGCGGCACCGTGGGAAGTGTTCACGGGAACGCCGGAAGCGGCCTTCTCCGCGCTCGACATCTATTTGCGGCCCATCGTGATGGGCAAGTCGGCGCGCCGCATCCGCGCGCTGATGGCCGAGCTCGATCGCGCGCTGGTCGGACATGCCGAAGCCAAGGTCGCGATCGAAATGGCGCTGCTCGATATCGTCGGCAAGTCGTCGGGACTTTCGGTCGCCGACCTGCTCGGCGGCCGCGTGCGCGACACGATCCCGCTGTCGTTCTCGATCGCCGATCCGGATTTCGCCGCCGATCTCGAACGCATGCGGAAAATGGTTCCGGACGGCAACGTCATCTACAAGGTCAAGACCGGCGTGAAGCCGCATCGCGAGGATCTCGATCATCTCGCGGCGATCCGGAAAGAATTCGGCGACAAGGTCGATCTACGCGTCGATTACAACCAGGCGCTGCCGCCGTTCGGTGCCATCAAGATCCTGCGCGACGTCGAGCAGTTTGCGCCGACCTTCATCGAGCAGCCGGTGCCGCGCAAATTTCTCGACGTGATGGCCCAGCTCACCGCGGCGCTTGAGACGCCCGTGCTCGCCGACGAAAGCTGCTTCGACCGCCGCGACATGATGGAGGTGGTGCGCCGCGAGGCGGCAGATGCCGTCTCGATCAAGCTGATGAAGGCCGGCGGCCTGTTCGAGGCGCAGGCGATCATGGCGATCGCCGACGTCGCCGGGCTGCCGGGCTATGGCGGCACGCTGTGGGAGGGCGGCATCGGGCTTGCCGCCGGGACGCAGCTGATCGCGGCGACGCCGGGCATCTCGCTCGGCTGCGAATTCTACATGCCGCATCATGTGCTGACCGAGGACGTGCTGGAAGAGCGCGTCGCCAATCGCGGCGGCCACGTCGTGGTGCCGGACGGCCCGGGCCTCGGCATCCGCGTCAGCGAAGCCTCGGTCCGCGCCAATGCGCGGGTGCTTGCGGAGGCGTAAAAGCACGCCCCCACCGTCGTCCTGGCGAAAGCCAGGACCCATTACCCCAAGGAGAAGTTTGTGGCACGAAGTCGGTAAACCCCGAAACTTCGCCAAGCCCAATCCTGTGGTAGTGGGTCCTGGATCTGCGCTGCGCTTGTCCAGGACGACGATCGCGTATGCGGCCCCTGCGGAGCGCCATCCTTCCCCTACCGGAATCGCTGTCGTATGGTCGGAGCAAATATTCAGGGGTTCCGCCCCGCCATGCCCGATACCCATCGGGCCATCCGGAAACCTTCATGTCCGAACCCGTCTGGTCGCTGCACTCCCGTCTGAAAGAGGACACTATCGACATCGGCGATTTGCCGTTGTCGAAGGTGCTGGTCATCAAGGACGCGCATTATCCATGGCTGCTGCTGGTGCCGCGGCGCGCCGATGCGGTCGAGATCATCGATCTCGACGAGGTGCAGCAGGCGCAATTAATGACGGAGATCTCCCGCGTCTCGCGCGCGCTGAAGGAGATCACCCAATGCGACAAGCTCAACATCGCGGCACTCGGCAACCTCGTGCCGCAGCTTCACGTCCACATCATCGCGCGCCGCACCGGTGACGCCGCCTGGCCGCGGCCGGTCTGGGGCGTGATGCAGCCCTTGGCGCACGATGCCACAGAGGTGCAGAATTTCATCAGCGCGCTTCGCCGCAAGATCTGGTTGGGTTGAAAGAACAAGACATGTCAGCATTCAACTCGTTTCCGCTGGGACAACCGGCCTTCGTCACCAACATTCTCGACCGCGCCGCGCACCTGCGCCGCGACGACGAAAAGCTGTTCGCGATGGAGCAGAAGCCGTCGTCGCGCGCCTATGTCGTCTACCGCGACTCGCTGCTGGTGAAGCGCGAGGGCGAAAAAGTGCGCGCGCTGCTCTCGATCGAGGAGGCGCTGAAATGCGGCGCCAATCCGGGCACGATCTTCCTAGGCTTGCGTGACGGCGCCGCGATGTTCGGGATGGGCCTGTCGCAGGCCGCGTCCGAGAAGCTGGTCGGGCGCGAAGACTACGCCCTCAGCGAGCTGCGCGGCATGGCGATGCAGGGCGCGGTGCCCCCGCAGGAGCTGTCGGCGATCGCGATGGCGAAGTCGATGGTGAGCTGGCATCAGCGCCACGGCTATTGCGCCAATTGCGGCACCCGTACCGCGATGAAGGAAGGCGGCTGGAAGCGGGAGTGCCCGAGTTGCAAGGCCGAGCATTTCCCGCGCACCGATCCCGTCGTGATCATGCACGTCGGCGCCGGCGAAAGATGCCTGCTCGGCCGCCAGAAGCAGTTTCCGCCGGGGATGTATTCGTGCCTCGCCGGCTTCGTCGAGGCCGCCGAAACCATCGAGGACGCGGTGCGCCGCGAGATCCTCGAAGAATCCGGGATCCGCTGCTCCGACGTGGAATATTATATGACCCAGCCCTGGCCCTATCCGTCATCGCTGATGATCGGCTGCAGCGCGCGGGCCGTGAGCGAGGACATCGTCGTCGATCATTCCGAGCTGGAGGATGCGCGCTGGTTCACGCGCGAGGAGGCCGCCCTGATGCTGACGCGGACGCATCCCGACGGGCTCGCCGGCCCGCACCCGTTCGCCATCGCCCATCATTTGCTCGGCCGCTGGGTGCACGACAAGAGCTGAGACCGGAGATGGCGCACTCTGTGATCGCGCCGCGCATCCTCTGCATCGGCATTCCCGTTCGCGACCTGACCTTTCGCGTCGATGCCGTGCCTGCGCGCGGCAGCAAGGCGAATGCCAGCCATCTCGCGGAGATCTGCGGCGGCAACGCCCTCAACGCCGCGATCGCCATCACGCGGCTTGGCGGCCGCGTCTCCTTTGCCGGACCCATGGGCGATGCCGGGGAGACGTCGAGCCACTTCATCCTGGACCGGATGCAAGCTGAAGCTATCGAGACCACACACATCGTCCGCATGCCGGGGCTCACGACGCCGGTGTCGGCGATCATGATCGAGCCCTCGGGCGAACGAACGCTCACTATCTATCGCGATCCCGCGTTGTTCACCGTGCAGCTGCCCGACGCCGACAAGCTGCTCGCCGGTTGTCAGGCGGTGCTCGTCGAGAGCCGCTGCGCATCGTTCGGCACGGGCCTCTGCGCTGAGGCACGCCGGCGCGGCATTGCCGTCATCGTCGGCGTCGATCGCGCGATGTCGTTGCAGGACGGCATGCTCACGGCCGCCTCGCACCTGCTGTTCGCCAGCGAACAGGTGCAGGAGACCGCCGGCATCGCCGATGACGGCGAGGCGTTGCAGCGCCTGGCCGGGCTGACGCCAGCCTTCCTCGCCGCCACGCGCGGTCCGCATGGCACGATCTGGCTGAACGAGGCCGGCGCACTGGAGGAGACCCCGGCGTTCGCGGTTGAGGCGGTCGATACGCTCGGCGCCGGGGACGTCTTCCATGGCGCCTTCACGCTTTGCCTCGCCGAGGGCGATGGCGTGCGGCAGGCGCTGCGATTCGCCGCGGCCGCCGCAGCGCTGAAATGCACCCGCCTCGGCGGCGGCCTAGCCGCCCCGCAACGCGTTGAAGTTGAAGAGCTTTTGCGAAGCGGGCAGCAGAGGGATTCCACCGAGGCGGCGAGAATATAGGCTTGCCGTGGAAAGATTTTCTCTATATCAGGGAAATCAGCCCCTGAAATGGAACAAAGTTCTGCAAATGACCGATCTTGCTGTCCAGCTCCCCGAGACCAGCCGCCGCCTCGACGCCATCGACCGCAAGATTCTGATGGTGCTCCAGGACGATGCCTCCCTCTCCGTCGCCGAGATCGGTGACCGCGTCGGCCTGTCCTCGACCCCCTGCTGGAAGCGCATCCAGCGCCTGGAGGCCGACGGCGTGATCACCAAGCGGGTGGCGCTGGTCGACCAGAACAAGATCGGGCTCGGCATCTCCGTGTTCGTGTCGGTCGAGAGCTCCGACCACTCCGACGCATGGCTGAAGAAGTTCGCCGACGCCGTCAGCGCCATGCCCGAGGTGATGGAGTTCTATCGCATGGCCGGCGACGTCGACTACATGCTGCGCGTCGTCGTCGCGGACATGCAGGCCTATGACGTGTTCTACAAGAAACTGATCAGCGCCGTGCCGCTGAAGAACGTCACCTCGCGCTTTGCGATGGAGAAGATCAAGTCGGTCACCGCGCTGCCGATCCCGGCGGTGGTGGCGGCTTAAGGCTCACTACAAGTAAACTGTCATCGCCCGGCTTGACCGGGCGATCCAATGCGCCGTGACGACTGAAATCGATCGAGAAGCCTCGGCGTAGTGGATGCCCCGCCCCCCGTGCGCAATTGCGCACTAGGCGGGGCATGACAGCGGCGTGCGTGGCGACTTGCTTACACTTCAAATCTTCTGATTGTACTCGCCGACTTCGGGATGGGTGCGCAGCACGCTGTTCACCATCTCGAACATGTCGTGCATGCGCTGCTCGGAGACCGGGCTCTCGACCACGACGACGAGCTCGGGCTTGTTGGAGGAGGCTCGCACCAGGCCCCAGCTGCCGTCCTCAACCGTGACGCGGACGCCGTTGACGGTGACGAGATCGCGGATCGACTGGTCGCCGATCTTGGCGCCCTTCGCCTGCAAGCCCTCGAAGTGCTTCACGACTTTGTCGATGACGCCGTACTTCACCTCGTCGCCGCAATGCGGCGACATGGTCGGCGACGACCAGGTCTTCGGCAGCGCGTTCTTGAGATCGGCCATCGACTTGCCGGGGGCGCGGTCGAGCATGTCGCAGATCGCGAGCGCCGAGACGAGACCGTCGTCGTAGCCGCGTCCATACGGCTTGTTGAAGAAGAAGTGGCCGGACTTCTCGAAGCCGGCGAGCGCACCCGTCTCATGGGTGCGGCGCTTCATGTAGGAATGCCCGGTCTTCCAATAGGTGGTTTTCGCGCCCTGCTTCTGCAGCACCGGATCGGTGATGAACAGGCCGGTCGACTTCACGTCGACGATGAACTGCGCGTCCTTGTGGATTGCCGACATGTCGCGCGCCAGCATCACGCCGACCTTGTCGGCGAAGATCTCCTCGCCGGTGTTGTCGACGACGCCGCAGCGATCGCCGTCACCGTCGAAACCGAGACCCACATCGGCCTTGTGCTGCAGCACCGCGTCGCGGATCGCGTGCAGCATCTCCATGTCCTCGGGGTTCGGATTGTATTTCGGGAAGGTGTGGTCGAGCTCGGTGTCGAGCGGGATCACCTCGCAGCCGATCGCCTCCAGCACCTGCGGCGCGAACGCGCCGGCGGTGCCGTTGCCGCAGGCCGCGACGACCTTGAGCTTGCGCTTGAGCTTCGGGCGGCTGGTGAGATCGGCGATGTAGCGCGCCGGATAATTCTCGTGGAATTGATAGGAGCCGCCGGCCTTGTTCTTGAACTCGGCGCCCAGCACGATCTCCTTCAGCCGCGTCATCTCGTCCGGGCCGAAGGTCAGCGGCCGATTCGCGCCCATCTTCACGCCGGTCCAGCCATTGTCGTTGTGCGAGGCCGTGACCATGGCGCAGCAGGGCACATCGAGATCGAACTGCGCGAAATAGGCCATCGGCGTCACCGCGAGCCCGATGTCGTGCACCTTGCAACCTGCCGCCATCAGGCCGGAGATCAGGGCATATTTGATCGAAGCCGAATAGCCGCGAAAATCATGACCGGTGACGATCTCTTGGCTGACGCCGAGCTCCGCGATCAGCGCGCCCAGCCCCATGCCGAGCGCCTGGATTCCCATCAGGTTGATTTCCTTTTGGAACAGCCAGCGCGCGTCGTATTCGCGAAAGCCCGTGGCCTTCACCATCGGCTCGGACTCGAAGGCATAGGTGTTGGGCAGCAACACGGATTTCGGCTTGGGGAACATTGAGACGGTCTCGTAAAAAAGAGCCAGATTTGATGCAGCCTTAGCGAATGCCGGGCTGCAGCGGAAGGCGGGAATGGCAGCTTATGGATGATAATTGCGGCAGTTTGGTAACGGGGAAACCTGTCCGCGAGAGCAATCGAAATAGAGATTTTCTTGAGAGTATGTGGTCGCCGGAGCCTTTGGGAGGACCTTTACTGCTCCAGCACCATCTGACCGTTGGCGTATTCGAACCGCCTGAGGCGGGAGAGGAAGGAGAGACCGAGCAGGTTCTCGGACAGCGCCTCGTCGGGCAGCACCATGGCATCGACGTCGCGTACGACGAGGCCGCCGACATCGAGCATGGCGATGCGGGTGCGCGCGGCCTTGATGGTGCCGTTGGCGGTGGAGACGGTAGCGTTGTAATCGCTGCGCGAGGGACGCAGGCCGAAGCGGGCGGCCGAGGTCTCGTTCAGCGCAACCACGGAGGCGCCGGTGTCGACCATGAAGCCGATGCGCTGGCCTTCAATCCGGCCCTCGGTCTGGAAGTGGCCGCGGCCGTCGCGGGGGATGTTGAGGCTACGGCCGCCGGCCGGCGCGGTAGACGCGACTGCTACCGTACGCGGCACCGACGTCGCCGAGGCGGAGCTCATCCTGTCCGCCATCTGCGCCATGAAGGTGCCGAGGCCGATCATGATCGCCGCGAAGATCATTATGTTACGCATCACACCACTCGAAGCCGAAGCTCGATTTCACCACGCGGCAGGCCGCTCCGCGAGCGACGCTGCGGCCAGAGCGGTGCTATTTTGACGAAAAGGATGAGCGGACGGTTAATGCGCCGGTGTCGCAGATACGACATATCCTCATCCT
This sequence comes from Bradyrhizobium sp. WSM4873, assembly GCF_055811355.1. Taxonomy (NCBI): domain Bacteria; kingdom Pseudomonadati; phylum Pseudomonadota; class Alphaproteobacteria; order Hyphomicrobiales; family Nitrobacteraceae; genus Bradyrhizobium; species Bradyrhizobium sp. WSM4873. The sequence goes on from NZ_JBVVPS010000021.1 coordinate 124,352, forward strand.
GAGGGGCCCCGCGAAGCGCACGTCTCGAACCGAGCGGCCAACAGCGGGGCCGTCATCCTTCGAGACGCTTGCTACGCAAGCTCCTCAGGATGAGGAATTGGTAACGGCGCGTGGGACTAGAACGGGCTCACCGAGAAATACCGCAGCCACAGATCGGTGTAGCGGCCCTTCTCCCAGACGCGGAACATCGCCCAGTTCAGGGCCTGACGCAGCACGTCGTTGCCCTTGCGCACGGCGATTCCGATGCCTTCGCCGAAGAAGCGGCTTTCGACGAAGGGACCGCCAGAGAAGGCGCAGCAATCGCCGGAATCGGTGCCGTTGATCCAGAACGCGAGTGCGATGGCGTCGCCGAAGATGAAGTCGACCTCGCCCTTGCGAAGCGCGGCGCGCATCGCGTCGTCGTTGGGATAGGGATGCAGCTCGGCGTCGGTGAACATCGCCTTGAGATAGGCTTCATGCGCGGAGCCGGCGATGACGCCGACCTTCTTGCCCTCGAGATATTCGGGCCGGATCTCCGGCATCACCGCGTCCTTGCGCGAGGCGAAGCGCGCTGGCACGCGATAGTAGGGATCGGTGAAGTCGACGCGGGCGCGGAGCTGCGGGCTCACCGCCATCGAGGCGATGATGGCGTCGCCCCGGTTGGAGGCGAGCGCATCAACCAGCGTCTCGAAGCGGCGCATCTGCACCGTGCAGGTGACCTTGATCTCCTCGCACAGAGCGCGGGCGAAATCGACGTTGAAGCCGGCCGGATTGCCGTCGGCGCCGGTATAGTTGAACGGCGGATAGTCAGTTTCGGTCAGGAAACGGATCACGGTCAGGCGCGACAGGTCCGGCCGTTCCGGCCGCCGCCGCGGGTCCCAGAAGCCCGGCACCGCCTGGGGAGCGGCTTGCGGCGCGACCTGAGGTGAGGCTTGCGGTGCCGTTGGGGGCTGCTTGGCCGGAGCCTGCGCCTGCACGCACGGCGCAGCAACGAGCACGCAGACGCCGACGACCAGCCCGGTCAGCAAGCCGCGGGCGGATTTGGACGATTTCGCCTGTTGCGATGGAGCCATCGGCTGAAATGAACGATTTTCGTTGGGATCGGAGGGCCTTATAGCCCATCCGGCCGGGAACGCGAGCGCGGATTGCGGCCACGGTGCGCTCCCTCCCCCGCTTGCGGGGAAGGGTCGGGGAGAGGGTGTGTCCGCAGGCGAGAGCCCCTGCGTGGAGAGAGCCCTCACCCGGCGCGTCGCGCCGACCTCTCCCGCAAGCGGGAGAGGTTACCGAGTACGCCGCGCGATCAGTCCGCCAAACTTACAAATACCGCTTCAAGTCCACCGCGGCTTCTTCCGGCGTGCGCTTCAGGTTGAACGGCGAGACGAAGCGGCCGTCGCGATCCATCAGATAGATCAGCGCGGTGTGGTCCATGGTGTAGTCGCCGTCCTTGGTCGGGACCTTCTTGGCGTAGACGCGGTAGGAGGTGATCACCTTGGCGGTCTCGGCAGGATCGCCGCTCAGGCCTTCGAGGTGCGGGTCGAAGCTCGACAGATAATCCTTCATCGCGGCCTGCGTATCGCGCTCGGGATCGACCGAGATGAAGACGGCATTGACCTTGTCAGCGTCCTTGCCCATCGCACGCAGCACTTCCGAAATCTCGAACAGCGAGGTCGGGCAGACGTCGGGGCAATGGGTGTAGCCGAAGAAGATCAGGGTCGGCTTGCCCTTGAGGCTCTTGTCGGTGACGGCCTTGCCGTTCTGGTCGGTGAGCTGGAACGGGCCGCCGATCGCGGCCGGCTGCGCCACCTTGCTGACCCCGCCCATCGCCCAGAATACGATCAGGAGACCAAGGACGAGGCTTGCGGCGAAGGCGGTCGCGATCACCAGCGGACGGGTGGAGCTCATGGGCGGAAAACTTCCTGTCGCGGGTCAGAAGCAGGCGGCGAAACCGGTCCTGATCATTTCGAAGAACACTTGGCTGCCATAGTGGAACCAGAGTGCGAGCGCACCGAGCACAACCAAGCCTCCAACGCCAGCACCGGCCAACAGCAGCACGACCGGCGTCCGGCCGGCAGTGGGCGAATTGTCCGATACAGGATGGGCGGGGTGCAGTGGTTGAGCCATGACAACGATCGGGGTGAAGGGTTCCCTTGGCTCTCAAATAGGCGCTGGGGCGTGGCCGGGCAAGCTTACGTGAACGGCGACGTTCGGCCGTCGCCATTCCTCGTCATGCCCTGGCTTGTCCCGCCTGCGCGGCCGAAGCCGCTTCGGCGAGGCAAAGACCCGGGCATCCACGTAATTCTCGCCCGGCCCAAGAACGTGGATGGCCGGGACAAGCCCGGCCATGACGAAGGATCAGGGTTGAACGGAAGCGACGACCGCCGGGCCTATCTTGACGATGGCTTGTTGGCCGAGGCCTGCGCGTCGAGGTAGCAGGGCTTGTACATGGCCTGGAGCTGCCTGCCCTTCAGGAAGAGCATATGCGGCGTGAGGCCGCCGCGCTGGTTGATCCAGCGCTTCACCTGCGAGGGATACATCGCATAGAGCATCTGGGTCGCTTCGGTATTGGTGACGGCGCGGCCGTTGCTGCCGAAATCCCACGCGGCGTGGAAGCCCAGTGTCGCGTGCGACGTCACGCAGATTCGGTCAGGCGGGATGGCGCCGAGGACGATGGTGCAGGCAGAGGCGCAGAGACCGTCGATGATGACGGTGTCGCCCGACTGTCGCAGGTCCTGGTATTTGTCGACGTAGGTTCCGATCCGGCCACCGCGGTCATCCGCGATCCGAACCACCGCGTGAGAAGCGCCCATGCTCGCGATCAGGAGAACCGCCGCAAGCAACCCCGTCAGAAACTTCATTGGCCCCCGCCCCAGTCGAATTCGAATCTGTGTGTCAGGTGGTGATGCCCTGCTAGGGTCCGTCGTAACCGCGGTTTTGTCTAGGCATGCCGGCTCGCTCAAAACAAATTCAAATCCAGTGTTGCGCCGGCGCTGCACTCAGCCGGTCTTTTTCCCGAAGTGGAACAAGTTAACGATGTCTTACGCGCCGTCCTCTTGATCTCAGTTGCAACCGCCGGCTTCAATCCGGGCAACTACAGGGGGGAACCTGTGGAGGGGGAGCACATGGAGGGGGAAAAATATGGCCGAACAGATGGCTGAAGAGACTGACGTCATCGTTGTCGGCGCAGGACTGTCGGGCCTCGTGGCCGCAACCGAGATCGCGGACGCCGGCAAGCGCGTGATCGTGGTCGACCAGGAGGGCGAGCAGTCGCTCGGCGGCCAGGCGTTCTGGTCATTCGGCGGATTGTTCCTGGTCGATTCGCCGGAGCAGCGCCGGCTCGGCATCAAGGACTCATTCGACCTCGCGATGCAGGACTGGCTTGGCACCGCCGGCTTCGACCGCGACGAGGATTTCTGGCCGCGGCAATGGGCCGAGGCCTATGTGGCATTCGCGGCCGGCGAGAAGCGTGCGTGGCTGCGCGCGATGGGCCATCGCATTTTCCCCGTGGTCGGATGGGCCGAGCGCGGCGGCTATGACGCGATGGGCCACGGCAATTCGGTGCCGCGCTTTCATGTCACCTGGGGCACCGGGCCCGGCATCGTCGAGCCGTTCGAGCGCCGCGCGCGCGAGGCCGTCAAAAGCGGCCGGCTGAGCTTTCGGTTCCGCCATCGCGTCGATGCGCTCTCGATCACCAACGGCACGGTGGACGGCGTCGGCGGTGCCATTCTCGCCCCGGATAATGTCGAGCGCGGCAAGAGCTCATCGCGCAACGTCGTCGGCCAGTTTGCGTTGAAGGCGCAAGCCGTGATCGTCGCCTCGGGCGGCATCGGCGGCAATCACGAGCTGGTGCGGCAGAACTGGCCGAAGCGGCTCGGCGCGCCACCCAAATTCATGATCTCCGGCGTGCCCGAGCATGTCGACGGCCGCATGATCGGCATCACCGAGAAAACAGGCGCGCGGCTGATCAACCGCGACCGCATGTGGCATTATGTCGAAGGCATCCAGAACTGGTCACCGATCTGGCCGCGCCACGGCATCCGCATCCTGCCCGGCCCCTCCTCGATGTGGTTCGACGCCACCGGCACGCGCTTGCCGGCGCCGTTGTTTCCCGGCTCCGACACACTCGGCCAGCTCCACTACATCATGTCCACCGGCTACGATTATTCCTGGTTCATCCTGACCCAGAGCATCATCAAGAAGGAGTTTGCGCTGTCGGGTTCGGAGCAGAACCCCGACCTCACCGGCAAGAGCTGGCGCATGACAATCAAGCGCGCCACCAACAAGGGCGCACCGGCGCCGGTGGAAGCGTTCAAAAGCCATGGTGTCGACTTCATCGTGCGCGACAAGATCGAGGATCTCGTTGCGGCCATGAACAAGCTGGCCGGCAGCGACCTCCTCAAGCTCGAGCACATCAGGATGCAGATCGAGGCGCGCGACCGTGAGATCGCCAACCCTTACGTCAAGGATGCGCAGGTGATGAACATTCACAATGCGCGGCGCTATATCGGCGACAGACTGATCCGCACCGCCTCCCCTCACCGCATCCTCGATCCCGCGCAAGGGCCGCTGATCGCGGTCAAGCTCAACATCCTCACCCGCAAGACGCTGGGCGGTTTCGAGACCGACCTCTCTTCGCGCGTGTTCGGCGAGGAGGGCAGCGTCATCCCCGGCCTCTATGCAGCGGGCGAAGCCGCCGGCTTCGGCGGCGGCGGCGTGCACGGCTATCGTTCGCTGGAAGGCACGTTCCTCGGCGGCTGCCTGTTCTCGGGCCGCAATGCGGGCCGGGCCGCGGCGAAGGCCGTGGGCTAGATGATGCGGCGGCGGATGCGCATCGCGGCGGTTGTTGCGGCATTGGCCGCCGCCTCGGCTGCGTCCGCCGATACGATCGACATCGACGGCGTGAAGCGGTCCTACACCGTGCAACTGCCGGCGAAGCGGCTGGTGCCGCTCGTGGTCGTGCTGCACGGCAAGACCCAGCGCGGCGCCGACATGATGACGCGCACGGCATGGCCGCAGGTCGCAAGGCGCGAAGGGTTTGCCGCGGTCTTTCCTGACGGCCTCAACCACGCCTGGACCGATGCGAGGACCAAGGCGGGACCGGCGCTCCGCGGCCCGCCCGCGGGCACCGACGACGTCGCCTTCATCACAAAGCTGGTCGAGAAGCTGGTGGCGAACGGCACCGCCGATCCTCGCCGCGTCTATGTCACCGGCGTCTCCAATGGCGGCGCCATGGCGATGACGCTGGTCTGCGCCCGGGCCGATCTGTTTGCTGCCGCCGCGAGCGTGAGCATGAACCTAACCGATGAGGCCGCAGTCACGTGCCATCCGTCGCGGCCACTGCCGATGCTGCTGATGAACGGCACGGCCGATCCGCTGGTCCCCTACGAGGGCGGTCGCGGGTCGAGCTATTATGCCGCAGACGGATTCTGGTCCACCGACGAGACGCTCGCGTTCTGGCGCAAGCTCAACGGCTGCGAGACCGATAATTCCGACATCACCGATTTGCCCGACAGGGCGCCCGCAGACCAATCCACGGTGACACGGATCTCCTCGCACTGTCCTGGAGGGCACGACGTCGTGCTTTATCGCATCAATCAAGGCGGTCACCGCATGCCCGGATTTTCTCCCGATGCCCGCTTCCCGAAGGTCGCAACCAGCTTGCTCGGGACGCAGAACGGCGACATCGACGCCGCCGAGACGATCTGGACGTTCTTCAGCCAGTTTCCCTGAAGCGTAACGCATGCACGGCCACCGACGCATGCGTGCCCGGCAACGCATGCGTGCCTGGGGTGGCACAGGACAGGCCGCTGCGCTAGACAGGGCCGCCATTCAAAGGAGACCCCAATGAGCATTCAACGTCTTGAAACCGGCCCGCGCATGAGCCAGGTCGTCGTGCACGGCAACACCGTCTATCTCGCCGGTGTCGTCGCCAACAACGCCGCCGGCGAAAGCGTGACGAAGCAGACCCAGGACATCCTGGCGACCATCGACAGCCATCTCGCCAAGGCCGGCACCGACAAGTCGAAGCTGCTCTCGGCCACGATCTACATCACCGACATGAAAACGTTCGGCGAGATGAACGCGGTGTGGGACGCCTGGGTCTCGCCCGGCAACACGCCGGCGCGCGCCACCGTCGAAGCCAAGCTCGCGGCAGCACAATACACCGTCGAAATCATGGTCACGGCGGCGAAGTAAGTACGGAAAATTCACGTGCGCTGACGACCTCAGAGGTAATCGATCAGCGCGCGTGAACCTTCGATAGTCGGGTCAGCCGAACAACACGGCGCCATCGAAGGAGACGACAATGACCGACCCCATCACCATCGCCCGCCGCTATATCGACCTCTGGAACGAACGTGCAGCCGATCGCCGGCGCGAACTGCTGAGCCAGAACTGGACGGCGGATGCGAGCTATGTCGACCCCCTGATGAAGGGCGACGGCCATGACGGCGTCGATGCGCTGATCGCAGGCGTGCAGCAGCGCTTTCCCGATTTCAAGTTCAAGCTGATCGGCGAGCCCAACGGCTACGGCGACCATGTCCGCTTCAGTTGGGGCCTTGGTCCCGATGGCATCGACAGCCCGATCAAGGGGACCGATTTCGCCGTGCTGAAGGACGGCCGCATCAGGAGCGTCACGGGATTTCTGGACCAGGTCCCCGCGGGCGCGTGAGCGCGCGCTGATCGTTGCTGCGCCCTCTCTCCTTGTAGGGGCAGGGCGCAGCGGCTCGCCGCAAGCGCTAATTATTCGCGCTCGCGGAATCGTCCATCGCCTTGAAGGCTTCCTCCAGCTGCAGCGAGATCGGCACGTTCAGCCGTTCGCCGGTCGGAAGTCTTGCAGTGAACCATTTATTATAGAGCGGGACGAGGTCGTGGTTGGAGCCGAGCTTGCGGAAGGTGCGATCGACCACCGCCGCCAGTTGCGGTTCGCCCTTGCGGAACATGATGCCGTAGGGATCATAGGACAGGTAATCGCCGGTGACGCGGAACTTGTCCTGCGCCTTGTGGCGCACGATCAGGCTGGACAGCAGGATGTCGTCGGTCGCGAACGCATCAGCCTTGCCGTCGACGAGCATCTGGTACGACTGTTCGTGATCGGCACCGACAACGATGGTCAGTCCCAACGAGGACTTCTTGTCGGCCGCCTGGATCGCCTGCTCGTTGGTGGTGCCCTTCGTCACCACGATGGTCTTTCCCTTCAGATCAGTCAGTGACTGGACGCTGGACGCCTTCGGCACCATCAGCTTGGTGCCGGCGACAAACATCAGCGGCGAGAAGGCGACGCGCTTGGCGCGCTCGGCATTGGCCGTGGTCGAGCCGCATTCCAGGTCGATCTTGTTCTGGAGCACGGAGTCGATGCGGTCATCCGAGGTGACCTTGACGTAGGCGATCTTCAGATTTGGATCGTCGACCTCGACGCCGATCTCCTCGACGACCGCCTCGCAGAGCTCGAGGCTGTAGCCGATCGGCCGGTTGGCCTGGTCGAGGAAGGAGAACGGCGGCGAGCTCTCGCGATACCCGAGCCGCACGGTGTGCGCGGTCTTGATCGCTGACAGCGTGGGGCTAAGCCCTTCGCTGCCGCCGGTCGTCTGGGCGGAGGCACCCGTGGCCAGCTGGCACGCTGCCAGCAACAGGCCGCCCGATATCGCCATTGAAAGGTGCATGATGCACTCCGATCAATGGCCGGCCATCGCAGGCACTTCGCCGGGGATCATGTCCCCCGGCACGGCATCGCCCGCTCCAAGCTCGTGCTCGGGCCCGAGCTCGCCCTCCCATTTGGCCACGACCGAGGTCGCGAGTGTGTTGCCGATCACGTTGGTGGCGCTGCGGCCCATGTCGAGGAAGGTGTCGATGCCCATGATCATCAACAGCCCGGCCTCGGGGATGCCGAATTGCGACAGCGTCGAGGCGATCACGACGAGGGAGGCGCGCGGCACGCCGGCGACGCCCTTCGAGGTGATCATCAGGGTCGCCAGCATCGCGAGCTGGGTGCCGAGCGGCATGTCGATGTGGTAGCTCTGCGCGATGAAGATGCTCGCGAAGGTGCAGTACATCATCGTGCCGTCGAGATTGAAGGAATAGCCGAGCGGCAGCACGAAGCTCGATATCCGCGACGAAGCACCGAACTTGTTCAGCCCCTCCAGCGTCTTCGGATAGGCCGCTTCGGAACTCGCCGTGGAGAATGCGATCATCAGCGGCTCGCGGATCAGCTTCAGCAGATGGGCGTAGCGCGGCCCGATCACGATGAAGCCCACGACCACCAGGATGCCCCACAGGAGCGCGAGCGAGAGATAGAAGCCACCCATGAAGACGATGAGCTTCCAGAGCACCAGCAGGCCGTTCTTGGCAACCGTCGCGGTGATGGCGGCCCAGACGGCGAACGGCGCGAACATCATCACATAGCCCGTCACCTTGAGCATGATGTGGCCGATATCGTCGATCAGCGCCAGGATCGGCTTGGAACGCTCAGGCATCGAGCCCATCGCCACCGAGAAGAACACGGCGAAGATCACGATCTGCAGGATCTCGTTCTGCGCCATCGCATCCGCGATCGAGGTCGGGATCAGATGGGTCAGGAATTTTTCGATCGAGAAGGCGGAAACCGGCAGGCCGGTCGACTGCGCCTTGTCGGGCAGGGTACCGGGGAAGTTCGCGCCGGGCTGGAGCAGATTGACCATCACGAGGCCGAGCATCAGCGAGACGAAAGAGGCGCTGACGAACCAGCCCATGGTCTTGGCGAAGATGCGGCCGAGCTTGGAGCCCGAGCCCATATGAGCAATGCCGCCGACCAGCGTCGCAAACACCAGCGGCGCGATGATCATCTTGATCAGGCGCAGGAAAATCACGGCGATCAGGTTGATGGACGAGGCCCAATCGCCCCGCGTGTCGGGCAGGAAATTGTAGATCGCCGCGCCCATGATGATGCCGAGCACCATCGCCACCAGAATGAATTGCGTAAACCTGTTCGACATTGAACACCCCCGCTACATCGACCGCTTCATGATGTCGCAGATATGACGGCCGCGCAACACGCTTGGCGTGCGACCGTCGGGGCGGATGTTCCCGTTGCGAAACTGGCGCCCGCGATCTAGCTTCATGCAGCGCACAACGAATGCGGCTTGCACTTTTTTCTTGCGGCAGCTGCATCAATAATCGTCAAACGACCGAGGGGAAACATCATGAGCGGCAGCGTCAATCGTCAGATTCTTCTGGTGGAAAAGCCCAGCGGCAAGCTCGGCCCCGAGCACTTCAAGATGGTCGAAGGTGCGGTGCCTGAGCCGAAGGACGGCGAGGCCTTGCTGCGCGTGCGTTACATCTCGCTCGACGCCGCCAACCGCGCCTGGATGCACGGCGCAACCTATCGCTCAGCAGTCGAAGCCAACAGCGTGATGGCCGGCGGCGCCATCGCCGAGGTCGTCAGCTCGAAGGCGCCGGGGCTTGCGCCGGGCGACATCGTGTTTGGTGACACCGGCTGGCAGGAGTTGGCGGCAGTGCCCGCCAAGCATCTCACCAAGATGCCGAAGCTCGAGCCGATGACGCATCTGCTCAGCGTGTTCGGCATCGCCGGCCTCACCGCCTATTTCGGCCTGCTGGAGATCGGCAAACCCAAGGAAGGCGAGACCGTCGTGGTCTCCGCGGCTGCAGGCTCGGTCGGCTCGATCGTCGGGCAGATCGCGAAGATCAAGGGATGTCGCGTCATCGGCATCGCCGGCGGTGCCGAGAAATGCAGCTGGCTGACCTCCGAGCTCGGCTTCGATGCGGCCGTGGACTACAAGGACGGCGCGGTGTTCAAGGCGCTGCGCGCGGCGGCGCCGAAGGGCATCGACGTCTATTTCGACAATGTTGGCGGCGACATTCTCGAAGCGTGCCTGCCGCAGATGAACAATTACGGCCGCATCGCCTGCTGCGGCGCGATCTCGCAATATGACGGCGCGCCCTCGGCACACGGCCCGCGCGGCGTGCCCGGCCTGATCGTGGTGAAGCGGCTCGTCATGCAGGGCTTCATCGTGATGGACTACATGAAGGAAAGCCAGCGAGCGCTCGCCGACCTCCAGGCCTGGGTCAGATCCGGCAAGCTGAAGGTGCAGGAGGATATCATCGACGGCCTCGAGAACACGCCGAAGGCGCTGATCGGATTGCTGGCGGGCGAGAACCGCGGCAAGCGCATGGTCAAGCTCTGACGACCTAGTTACGTCGCAATTGCAAAGCCAATATCTACTTGCGGTAGAGGTCGCGGCGGCCAATGATGCCGCGCGCGACATCACCCGCGACGATTGTTTGCATCACATTTGAAAAATTGTCGGCGTTACCGACAGGGCAGGAATTCACTCAGATGTTCAACATGTTGAAACATACGTCGGCACGCGGGGCGTTGCTGGTGGCGACTCTCTTCGCAACTGCAGCAGGCGCATTCGCACAAGCACCGAGCGAGGCGCAGAAGAGCGCGATCCGCTCCGCATGCCGCTCGGACTTCATGGCGCACTGCGCGAGCGTTACGCCCGGCGGCGTGGAGGCCTATCAATGCCTGCAGAAGAACATGTCCAGCCTGTCATCGGGATGCCAAACCGCGGTTCGTGCCGTCGAGCCTGCTGCGGCGCCGAAGACCGAAGCCGCGCCGAAGACCGAGGCTGCACCCAAAGAGACTGCCCCCAAGGAGGCTGCCCCCAAGGCGGAGGCCGCGCCTGCCGCGCCGAAGGCTGAATCCGCTCCCGCGGCAAAGCCGGCATCTGGAGCCGCGCCGAAGGCCGCGGCAGCCAAACAGCCGAGCAGCGCGCAGGTCGCTGCCGTCAAGAGCGCGTGCCGCGCCGATTATCCCAAAGTGTGCGCCAGCGTGCCACCGGGCGGCGCGCCCGCACTCGAATGCCTGGAGAAGAACAAGGCAAAGGTTTCGCCGGCCTGCGAGAAGGCCGTGAGCGCCGCGGCCGGCGGTGGCGCGGCAGCCACGGCGGCACCTGCGGGCGCAGCTCCTGCGGCAGCTGCACCGGCAGCCGCGCCTGCCGTTATCGTGCTGCGCCCGCTGCGGCCGCGCGAAGAGCTGTTCATCGTCCAGTCCGCATGTCGCGAGGATGTCCGCACGCTGTGCGGCAGCGTGGCGCCAGGTGGCGGTCGGATCATCCAATGCGTTGCCAACAATGCCGCTTCGCTGTCGCCCGCCTGCAAGGACGTTCTGGCGCCGTTTGCCGCACGCTAGAGAAGCGAGCCGTCCGGCAGCTGCACCACCGTGGTGAACGGCGGCTGGTAAAGTGCTGCGTCTGACGTGCGGATGGCCAAGCCGGCGCGGTTTGGCTATGCTTCGCACTCACTGCTTCGGACCCGCCGCCAAACGCGCGTCCGGGCACAAGCCTCGGCGCGCCCGCGCTTTGCCGATAATTCCGCTGGCGCGGGCGACCGGAGCACATTAGTCTACCCCTAGATAGTAAGTATACTGTCAATCAGGGAGGACAGACGTTGCGGATCGCCGTGATTGGCGGGGGGCCCGGTGGGCTCTACTTCGCTTATCTCTGGAAGAAGCGTCACCCCGAGGATCAAGTCGACCTGTTCGAACAGAACCCGGCCGACGCGACCTGGGGCTTTGGCGTCGTGTTCTCGGACCAGGCCCTGGAATTCCTGCGCGCCGACGACCCCGAGACGGTCGACGCGATCGCGCCGCACATGGAGAGCTGGGAGAACATCACGCTGAACCTGAGCGGCGACAGCGTCGCCATCGACGGCGTCGGCTTCTCCTCGATCGGCCGGCTCGAGCTCTTGCGTTTCCTGCAGCAGCGCGCGCTCGATGTCGGCGTCACCCCGCGCTTCGATACGCCGATTCATGCGATCGACCAGCTCAACGGCCATGATCTGATCGTCGCCGCCGACGGGCTGAACTCGCTGGTACGCCGCGCCTTCGAGGGCGATTTCGGCACCTCGCTGTCCTACTCCTCCAACAAGTTCGTCTGGTACGGCACCTCGAAGCGTTTCGACACGCTGTCGCAGACCTTCGTAAAGACCGACCGCGGCGCCTTCAACGCCCACCACTACCGCTACTCGCCAACCATGAGCACGTTCCTGGTCGAATGCGATCATGCGACGTGGCAGGCCTACGGTTTCGCCTACAAGGACGTGGAGCAGTCCAAAGGTGTCTGCGAGGAGGTGTTCGCCGACACGCTCGGCGGCCGCTCGCTGGTTTCCAACAAATCGGTCTGGCGCAACTTCCCCTGGGTCTGGAACGAGCACTGGTCGTTCAAGAACATGGTGCTGCTCGGCGACGCGCTGCACTCGGCGCATTTCTCGATCGGCTCGGGCACGCGGCTCGCGATCGAGGACGCCATTGCGCTGGTCAAGGCGCTGGAGTCGGATGCGCATCTCTCCACCGCCCTGCATCGCTACCAGGCCGCCCGAAAGCCGGTGGTGCAGAAGCTCGTCAACGCCGCGCGGACCAGCGCTTTCTGGTACGAGCACTTTGCTCAGCACATGCAGCAGGGCCTGATGGACTTTGCCTACAGCTACATCACCCGCTCAGGCCGCATCGACGACTCCCGCCTGCGCGCGATGTCGCCGGCCTTCATGGCGCGCTACGAAGCCGCCAAGAACGGTGGGGACGAGGCATGAGCGAGCAGATTCACGACCAGGTGCCCGCCGACTGCGCGGGCGCACGCGAGATCGGCTTTTCCGTTCCGCAGGTCTACAATGCCAGCCGCGTGCTATTCGACAATCTCGCGAGAGGATGCGGCGACAAGCTCGCGCTCATTGGCCCCGCGGGCACGCGCACCTACGCCGAGCTCTGCGCGGAAGCCTGCCGCTGGGGCAACGGCTTTGCCTCGCTCGGCCTCAAGCGCGGCGATCGCGTGCTGCTGTTCCTCGACGACACCCCGGCCTATCCGGCCGCGTTCTTCGGTGCGGTGCGCGCCGGCTTCGTGCCGTTGCTGATCAACACGCTGACGCCGCCGGATCTGCTGCAATTCTATCTCGCCGATTCCGGCGCTTCTGTCGCGGTGGCGGACGCCGAGTTCTGTGCACGTTTCAACGCCGAGGCGTGCAAGGACACGAGCCTGCACACCTTGGTCGTTGTCAATGGCGCCGTGGGCGATCACGCCGCGCCGAACGCCGTTTCCGCCGCCAATTGGCTGCCGCAATTTCCGTCCGAACTTGCGGAAGCCGACACGCATCGCAACGAGATGGCGTTCTGGATGTACTCGTCCGGATCCACTGGCCGGCCCAAGGGCATCGTGCATCTCCAGCACGACATGGCCTATAGCGAGGTCGCTTTTGCGCAGAACGTCTTGAAGCTGACGCCGGATGACATCTGCTTCTCGGTGCCAAAAATCTTCTTCGCCTATGGCTTTGGCAACGCGATCACCTTCCCGTTCTCGGCGGGCGCGACGACGCTGCTGTTGCCGGGCCAGCCGAAGCCCGCGGCGATCTTTTCGGCGATCGAGCAGTACAAGCCGACGGTCTTCTTCGGCCTGCCGACGCTCTATACATCGCTGACCAAGGCCGAGAGTGCCGACAGGACCGACTTCTCGTTCCTGCGCATGGCGCTCTCGGCCGCCGAAGTGCTCTCGGCCGACGTCTTCAACGGCTGGAAGACGCTCACCGGTCTCGAGATCGTAGAAGGCCTCGGCTCGACCGAGGTGCTGCACATCTATCTCTCCAACCGTCCCGAGCGGAAGAAGCTCGGCGCCGCCGGCCTGCGCGTGCCCGGTTATGAGGTCGCGCTGCGCGACAAGGACGGCCGCGATGTCGCCGACGACGAGGAAGGCATCTTGTGGGTGCGCGGCGATTCCAACACGCCGCTGTACTGGAACCGGCCGGACAAATCCGCCGAGACCATCCGCGAAGGCGGCTGGATCTACACCGGCGACCGCTTCGTCCGCGATGCCGATGGCTTTCACTTCTTCCGCGGCCGCGCCGACGATCTCATCAAGATCTCCGGCCAGTGGGTCTATCCGCTCGAGGTCGAGCTGTGCCTCGCCGACCACCCGGACATCCGCGAATGTGCGGTGTTCGCCGCCGAGCTGCCGGACCGGCGCATGACGCTGAAGGCGGTCGTGGTGATGAACAGCCGCGCGGCTGATCAAAGCGAAGCGACACGACGGCTGCAGGATTACGTGAAGGGCAAGCTGCTTCCCTACAAATATCCCCGCGAAGTGATCTTCATCGACGAGCTGCCGAAGACGGGCACGGGGAAGATCGACCGGCAGGCGCTGTTGCGGATGTGAGCGGCGGTGTTGCTCACTCTCGCTGTCGTCCGGCGAAGGCCGGGACCCATACGCCGAGTGGGAGTTATTAGCGCGAGCTGGTCACCACCTGTCTTCGCCAAACCGAACTCGGTGGTTATGGGTCCCGGCCTTCGCCCTAGGGCATGCACATATCTGGTGCGGCGGATTGACTCAGAGCGGCATCTGGGGATTCCAGAATCGGGAAACCGT
>NZ_JBVVPS010000022.1:0-128396 GCF_055811355.1 Bradyrhizobium sp. WSM4873
ACTCTCTCCGTTCCCTCCCCCACAAGGGGGGAGGGAACGGAGAGAGTGCTGCTGCTGGCCGAACTCTATTTGACGCCACGCTCGCCAATCACAAACCCAAAACAAAAGAGCCGGCCCATCGGGGCCGGCTCTCGTCGTCTCAATCCTGCGGCCGCGCCTACTTCACCAGCACGTACTTGCCGTTCTTCACGGTGAGGAGGATGCGCGAGCGGTCGTCGAGGCCGTAGCGATCCTTTTCGGTGAAATTGTAGACGCCCTGGCTGGCGGCTAGCTCCTTCTCCGACAGCAGCGCCTGGCGAATCGCCTCGCGGAATTCCGGCGTGCCGGGCTTCGCCGTCTTGAGTGCCGCCGGGATGACGCGCTTGAGGATCTCGAAGGCGTCGTAGGAATGGCCGGCGAACTGGCTGCGGCTGCTCGGCCCGTATTTGCCTTCATAGGCGGCGTTGAGCGCGAGGCCGGGCTTCTTGGTGGCGGCCTCGTCCGGCTGGTCTTCCGGATCCATCACGGGACCGGCGGCCATCAACACGCCCTCGGCGGCCTTACCCGCGATGCGGATGAAGTCCATGCTGGCGGCACCATGGGTCTGGTAGATCAGGCCTTGGTAGCCACGTTCCCGCAGCTCGGTCTGCGGCAGTGCGGCCGCAGTGCCGGAAGCGCCGATCAGGATGGCGTCCGGATTGGCGGCGACGAGCTTGAGCACCTGACCGGTCACCGACGTGTCGGGGCGAGCGAAGCGCTCCTCGTCGGCGATGGTCATTCCCATCGGCACGCCCTGGGCCTTGAAGTCGTTGAACCAGAGGTCGCCATAGGAGTCGGAATAGCCGATATAGCCGACCGTCTTCACGCCCTTCGACTTCATGTGCTCGTAGAGCACCTTGCCCATGATCGGAATCGGCTGCGGCATCGCCACCGACCACTTCATGCGCTCCGGCGTGATCGGGAAGGGCGCCAGGCCGAAATGTGGAATGCCGACTTCGTTGGCGACGTTGGACACCGCGATGGTCGGCGGCGTCAGCGCCGAGCCCATGATGATATCGGCCTTGGATTCGGTCACGAAGCGGCGGGCGTTGGTGGTCGCAGTGGTGGGATCGCCGCCGTCGTCGAGCACGATCACCTTCAGCGGCACGCCGCCGATCTCCTTCGGCACGAACTCCAGCGCATTGCGCTCGGGAATGCCCAGCGCTGCGCCCGGGCCGGTCGTGGTGGTGGTGATGCCGATGGTGATCTCGGCGGTCTGGGCCAGCGCGGGCACGGCCGGCAGCGCAAGCGCGGCCGCGGTCACGGCGGCAGTCAGGTAAAAGCGTTTCATCTATTCCTCCCTTTATGTGTTTCTTTGAAAGCAGAAATCGGGGGGTAATTCAGCCCC
This sequence comes from Bradyrhizobium sp. WSM4873, assembly GCF_055811355.1. Classification (NCBI taxonomy): domain Bacteria; kingdom Pseudomonadati; phylum Pseudomonadota; class Alphaproteobacteria; order Hyphomicrobiales; family Nitrobacteraceae; genus Bradyrhizobium; species Bradyrhizobium sp. WSM4873. Next base: position 1,367 of record NZ_JBVVPS010000022.1, read on the forward strand.
CTCTTTTGGTGATGTGGCGATTTAGCTTCGGGCCTCGCTCCCGGTGAATTTGGCTACCATTTCCGCGGGAAATGGTGCCGATTTCAGTTTGTCGGGGTTAACGGGGTCGCGGCCGACAAGGACGCGGGTCTCGAAACCCTCGATCGCCAGCGCCTCGCCCTTGTAGACGCTGTGCTTCACCTCGAAGCTCGAGCGCTTGATGCTCTCGACCTTCGTTTCGATGGTGATCCAGTCGCCATAAGTCGAGGGGATGTAGAACTTGGCGCGGGTGTCGACCATGGGAATGCCCACCAAGCCATATTTGCGGACCAGGTCCTGCTTTGAGAACCCGGCGACTTCGAACAGGGTCGACGTCGAATCGTCGAACATCGCGAAATAGCGCGGGTAATAGACGATGTTGGCGGGGTCGCAGTCACCCCACTGGATCTGGACATCGCGCCGGTTCACGAACATATGTCGCGCCCTATTTCGGCGCCATGCGCAGCGAGCCGTCGAGGCGCACCACTTCGCCGTTGAGGTAGGAATTCTCGACCATGTGCAGGGCGAGTGCCGCGAACTCGTCGGCGTGGCCGAGCCGGCGCGGGAACGGGATTGCGGCGGCTAGCGAGTCCTGGGCTTCCTGCGGCAGGTTGGCGAGCAGCGGGGTGAGGAACAGGCCGGGCGCGATCGTCAGCACGCGGACGCCGAACTGCGCCAGCTCGCGCGCGATCGGCAGCGTCATGCCGACGATGCCGCCCTTCGAGGCCGAATAGGCCGATTGCCCGATCTGGCCGTCATAAGCGGCAACGGAAGCCGTGTTGATGATGACGCCGCGCTCGCCGGTGGCCTGCGGCTCGAGCTTGGACATCTCGTTTGCGGCAAGGCGGAGCATGTTGAAGGTGCCGATCAGGTTGACCTTGATCACCTTGTCGAAATCCGCGAGCGCCATCGGGCCGTCGCGGCCGACGACGCGCTTGGCAACGCCGATGCCGGCGCAATTGACCAGCACGCGCGCAGGTCCATGGGACTTCGTCGCCTGGGCGATCGCAGCCTCAGCGGAAGCCGCATCGGAAACATCGCAGGTCACGGCGACGCCCTTGATCTCGGCGGCCACGGTTTCCGCGAGCTTGGCATTGAGATCGAACACCGCGACCCTGGCGCCCTGCGCCGCCAGCTTTCGCGCGGTCGCCGCGCCCAGTCCCGATGCGCCGCCGGTGACGATGACTGCCTGATCCTTCAACAACATGGCGTTCTCCCTGTAGCGATGTTTTCTTAGCCGACCGATATCACACGGTCCGATGGATTGGCAGCGTAGAGCTCCTCGATCAGGAGGCTGCGATGCTCGAGCACCGCGCGCTGGTTGATCGAGCCCTTGTCGGTGACCTCGCCCTTGTCGATCGAGAGCGGCGTGTCCATGAGGATCGCGCGCGTGATCCGCGTCGAGGATCCCGTGGCCGCGCCGAGAAAGCGGGTCAGCCGTTCGCGAAATGCCTCGCGCACCAGCCGGTCGCGGGTCGCGACGACGAGGTCGTCGGTCGGCAGCGTCGGGTTGATCAGCCGGCAGCCGTCGAGATCGAGCACGACGAGCGCCGAGACCTCGTCACGGTTGATGCCGGCGATGACGACATCGCGCACCAGCGGTGCGCAGGCCGCAACGAAGCGCGCACGCAACGGGCCGACGCTGACCCAGGTGCCGCTGCCGAGCTTGAAATCCTCACCGATGCGGCCATCGAAATCGAAGCCGGCGTTGAGATCATCGGGATCGACAGGCTTGAGTGCATCGCCGAGCTTGTAGAAGCCTTCTTCGTCGAACGAATTTGTGGTGATGTCGGGCTGGCGCCAGTAGCCGGGCATCACGTTCGGCCCCTTGCAACGAACTTCCAGCTTGCCGTTGTTCGGCACCAGCTTGGCGTCGTTGCCGGATACGGGAAGCCCGACATGGCCGGAGCGGCTGGTGCGCGGGTTGACCGACATGAAGAACGGCGCGGTCTCGGTCGCGCCGAGGCCGGTCAGCATCGGCACGCGGTAGCCCTTTTCCTTCACCGCGAGCTCGTCGAGGCTGTTCCAGACGAACGGCGACAGCGCCGCGCCCGAGAAGAACATCGCGTGCAGCCGGTCGAAGAATTTTGCGCGCAGGCCCTGGTCGTCGCGCAGATAAGGCAGCAGCGACTCGTAGCCCTTGGGGACATTGAAATAGACCGTCGGCGATATCTCCTGGAGATTGCGCACGGTTTCCTCGATGCCTCCAGGCACCGGCTTGCCGGCGTCGAGATACATCGAGCCGCCATTGTAGAGCGTCAGCCCGATATTGTGGTTGCCGCCAAAAGTGTGGTTCCAGGGCAGCCAGTCGATGATGACGGGCGGCTCGTCCTTGAGGAAGGCGAGCGTCTCGCGCAGCATCACCTGGTTTGCGCAGATCATGCGCTGGGTGTTGATGACCGCCTTGGGGTTGCCGGTCGAGCCAGAGGTCAGCAGGAATTTCGCGATGGTGTCGGGGCCGATCTTGCCGTGGACCTCGTCCAGATCGCCGCGGATCGGCGTTGCCATTAGGTCGGCGAGCAAGGTGACCTCGCGGCCCGGCACGCGGCCGTAGGACGCCGCGATCTCGGTGCCGAGCGAGACGTTGGCCGCGAGCGCGTCGGCGAACTTGTCGGCGTCCTCGGCGAAGACGAGGCCGGGCGTCAGCAGCTTCATCAGGTAGGAGAGCTTGCCGTAATCCTTGGATACCAGCGAATAGGCCGGCGACACCGGGCAGAACGGAATGCCGGCATAGAACGCGCCGAACGCCAGCAATGCGTGGTCGATCGAATTGCCGGAGAGGATGACAACCGGCCGCTCCGCCGACAGCCCGCGCGCAATGAGCCCTGAGGCGATGTGCCGGCTCGCGGCGAGCAGCTCGGCGTAGCTGATCTTGCGCCAGAAGCGGCCACCTTCGCGCTCGGCCATGAAGACGCGATCCGGCGTCGCGCTCGCCCAGTGATGCAGGCGGTCGGTGATGCGGGCCGGATAGTCTCCGAGCGGCTGTTGGGGCCGCAGATAAATCGTGCCGTCGTCGCGCCGCTCGATATTCACGACGGGATCGCCGAATGAAATGGGCCGCAGCGGGGAAGTGCTCGCGCCGCGCTCCATGCTGGAAGAGGACGACGGCTGCGCGCTCATGATTTCGGCTTCACCTTTGCGGTCTTGTGTTCGAGGAACTCGCGAATCCTGCGCTTGGCTTCCTTGTCGCTCTGCGCCACCGTCGCCATCAGCGATTCCATCAACAGGCCGGTCTGCGGATTGGCCTCCGCGATCATCGGCAGTGCCTGCAGGACGGCGAAATTCGTCAGCGGCGCGTTGGAAGCGACCTTGGTCGCAAGCTCCATCGCCTTGCCGAGGCCGTTGCCGGCTTCCGTGACATATTGCGCAAAGCCGTAGGAGGTGCCTTCGGTCGCGGAATAGACGCGGCCGGTCAGCATCATGTCCATCATTCTGGCAACGCCGATCAGCCGCGGCAGGCGCACCGAACCGCCGCCACCGACGAAGATGCCGCGCTGCCCCTCCGGCAGCGCGAAATAGGTCGAGGGCTCGGCGACACGGATATGGGCCGCGCAGGCGAGCTCCAGTCCGCCGCCGATCACCGCGCCTCTGAGCGCCGCGATCACGGGCACGCGGCTGTACTGGATGCGGTCGAACACCCGGTGCCACATCTGGGAATGGAGAAGGCCGCCGGTGGCGTCATGGTCGGTCAGTTCGGAGAGATCGAGACCGCTGGAAAAATGGTCGCCGATGCCGTGGATGACGACCGCGCCGATATCCTCGGGCAGGGACGCAAAACACTCGCCGATTTCCAGGATGATGCCGTCGTTGAGCGCATTGCGCTTCGCCGGCCGATTCAGGCCGACGGTCAAAACCCGGTCCGCCCGCTCGATCTTCAAAAGCCCGGAGGCGCCCGCGTCAGCGGTCTCGGCGTTTCCCTGTGTCATTTGCGTCCTTGTCAGAATAGTTATGTTGTATAACGAATTCCGGGGGAGTCAACAAGGGGCTGGGCGCCTCTTGGGCCAGTCAGGCGGGCAAAAGGCGCCTTCCAAACGCGGTGTCGTCCCGGCGAAGGCCGGGATCCATAACCACAGGGAGAAGTTTGGCGAAGACAAGTCGTTCGGTACTCCGACTATCCGCGATCGACAGATCACGCGGTATGGGTCCCGGCCTTCGCCGGAACGACGCGAAGGGCACTGAAGCGTTCACATCACCTGATGCACGTCGATCACCACGCGATCCGCATGCCGCGCTGCTGAACCGACAAAAATGTGCTCCATCAGCCAGCGATACTTCTCATGCCCGGTCTCGAACTTCGGCACGGTGCGGAAATAGATCAGCTTCGGGTCCACCGGCTCGCCGCGCTTGAGTTTTTGCAACAGCTCGACCGGGCCGAAGCGCATGCCCTTGTTCTCGACATAGACGATAGCACCGTCGTCGGTTTCGAACGCGTACTTCGCTTCGAGATCGATCAGCTCATTCGGGCGGATGGTCTGGAAGTCCGCGCCGAACGGCAGCACCTTGCCGGTGATCGCGCCCGTCACCTCGCCGCCGATGATCGGGATGATGCGGCGAATGCCGATGCCGGTCTCGCCGGCGGTGACGACGTCGCCGATGCGTGCGGTAACGGTAAAGACGTATCTGGTTTCCAGCGTCGGCGTGGTCATCGCTTCACCTCATCAATGCGCCATCATCCGCGTCGGCAGCCATGTCGCCAGCAGCGGGAAGGCGATCAGGATCACCAGGCGCACCAGGTCTGTCGCCACGAACGGGATCACGCCCCTGAAGATGGTGGAGAAGGAGACGTCCTTCACCACGCTCTTGATGACAAAGACGTTCATGCCCACCGGCGGATGGATCAGGCCGAGCTCGACCGTCATGACGATGATGACGCCGAACCAGATCGGGTCGAAACCGAGATGCATGATCACGGGGAAGATGATCGGCACGGTGAGGATGATCATCGCCATGGCGTCCATCAGGCAGCCGAGCACGAGATACATCACCATGATCAGCGCCAGCACGCCGTAGGGGCCGAGGCCGAGGCCGGTGAGGAATTCCGTCACCTTCTGCGGGGTCTGCGTCACCGTGAGGAAATAGCCGAAGATCAAGGCGCCGATCAGCACGGTGAACACGGCGGCCGCCGTGCGCGTGGCCTGGAGCAACGAGGCCAGAATCTTCTCGCGGTCGAGCCGGCCGGTCGCCACGCCGATGATGAAGGCGCCGGCAGCGCCGACGCCGCCCGCTTCCGTCGGCGTGAAGCGCGGCAAATAGGGCAGGCCGTAAAGGCCGCCGATCACGAACACGAACAGCAGCACCGGCGCCCAGATGTCCTTCAGGCCGGCGAAGCGCTCGCGCCACGGCAGCACTTGGCCCTTGGGCAAAAAGTCGGGCCGGAAATAGCCGATCAGGAAGATCGTGATCATGTACATGGTCATCGCCAGGATGCCCGGGATGATGCCGGCGATGAACAGCTTGCCGATGTCCTGCTCGGTGATGATGCCGTAGACGGCGAGCACGGTGGACGGCGGCAGCATCGCGCCCAGCGTGCCGCCGGCCGCGATCACGCCGGTCGCAAACGATTGCGGATAGCCGAAGCGGCGCATCTCGGGGTAAGCGACCGCGGAGAAGGTCGCTGCGGTTGCGACCGAAGAGCCGCAGATCGCGGCAAAGCCGCCGCAGGCACCGACGGTGGCGATGCCGAGCCCGCCGCGCAAATGGCCGACAAAGCCGTTGGCGGCGCGGAACAGCTCGCGGCTCATGCCGGAATTGCTGACGAAGGAGCCCATCAGAAGAAACATCGGAATGACGCCGAAGGTGTAGTCGGTCACCGTGCGCATCGAGGTCTGGCCGACCAGCTTCAGCGCCGGCGTGGCGCCGACGAGATAGGAGAAGCCGGAGACGCCGACAAGGCCCATGGCCATGCCGACCGGCACGCGCAGCAGCATCAGGGCAAACAGGGAAACAAAGCCGATAACGGCGACGGCATCGGTGCTCATGATCACTCCGTCGCCTTCAGCTTGGGGTCGTGCATTTCTTCGGGATGGAAGATCAACCGGTAGGTGCGGATCGCGATCAGGAGCACGGCCGAGACGTCGCCGATCCAGGCGATCGCGAAGAACGGCCAGGTCGGCATGTGCATGTCGAAGGTCTGGACGTTGTCGTTGTAGGTGCCGCGCACCTTGTCGAACAGCGTCCAGGTCTGCACCGTCACCACGAACAGCAGCACCAGTGTCGCGAACACGTCGATCCAGCGCTGGTAGCGCGGCCCGACATTGCCCCAGACCAAATCGACCGTGATGTGGGTGCCGCGATAGGAGGTCGCGGCGATGCCCCAGAAGATGAGGATGCCGAGCAGCATGCGGCCGATGTCGAAGCTATCCGGGATCGCGTAGTTCAGCGTGTTGCGCAGCAGCACCGACAGGAAGATGTCGAGCGCGACGATGCCGACGAAAGCCGCGGCGATCCATTCGATCGAATCGATAACGCGATCCATCCAGCTGCGCTTCATGGAGTGGTCCTAAGTGATGTCATTCTCGTTCCCGACCCGGCTGCTGCTCTTCGCCTCTCCCCGCGTGCGGGGAGAGGCCGCATCGCATCGTAGATGCGATGCGGGTGAGGGGGACTCTCCACGAGTCCATCTCTCACTATTTTTGCGGAAGCAGCCCCTCACCCCAACCCTCTCCCCGTAAGGACGGGGAGAGGGGGAGGAGAGACCGATCGCGTCGCAGCGTCACTCCGCCAGCGCGTTGTACTTCTTCAGCGACGCCTTCAGCTCGCTAAGCGCCGCGTCCGGATCCGCGCCGGCCTTCTTCGCGCCGTCAGTCCAGGTCTTCACCAGCGGCTCGGCGGCCTTCTTCCAGGCGGCGGTCTGCTCGGGCGTCAGCTTGTAGACCTCGTGGCTGGACTCCGCCTTGACCTTGTCGATGCCGGCATCCTCGAACTTGCCCCAATGCTCGCCGACCACACCGGCCATCTCGACCGTGCAATTCTTGTCGATCGCGGCCTTCTGCTTGTCGGACATCGCGTTGTACTTGTCCTTGTTCATGACGAACACGAACGTCGTGGTGTAGAGCGGCGCCTCCATGTCGTATTTGGTCACCTTGTCGATGCCGAACAGCACCAGCGATCCCCAGGGGAAGGTGACGCCGTCGGCGACGCCGCGCTCGATGATGTCGCGCACTTCCGGCGCGGAGGATTGCACATTGGTGCCGCCCAACGAGGTGACGAAATTCGCCATGGTGGCGTGGGCGGGGCGGATCTTGAGGCCCTTCACGTCCTCCGGCATTACGATCTTCTTGGTGCGGGAGTGAAAGGAGGAGGGCGAATGGACGAAGGCGAGGCAGTATTTGACGTCCTTCATCTCCTTCTCGGCGTATTTGCGATACCAGGCGTCCAGCCCCATCGAGCCGCCCTTGGCGTCCGAGATCAGGAACGGCAGCTCGCCGGCGCCGATGATCGGGAAACGGCCGGGCTGGTAGCCGGGATTGACGTAGGTGACGTCGGCGATGCCGTCGCGCGCCATGTCGTAATGGTCGAAGGCCTTGCCCATCTGCTGGGCCGGGAACACCTTGCCCTTGATGGTGCCGCCGGAATCCTTCTCGACCGCGGCTGCCCAGTCCTCGAGCGATTTCTGCAGCGGATGCGAGGCCGGCACCCAGTGCGAGATCTTCAAATCGAAGGTCTTGTCCTGCGCGAACGCAGGGCTCACGCTTGCGGCCAGCAGCAACGCCAGACAGGCTTTCCTCATCACGCGTCTCTCCCTCTTTTGACGGCGGGCTTCGATGGCCCGGTCTCGTTAATTAACATGTTATCTAATTGGCCGGCGCGTTCAAGCCGGAACTGGCGCGGCGTGCCGCCGCGCACTCCCCTTTTGCCCAACCGTTATATGATATAATTATCGTGCGCGGACGGCTGCGACAAGCGAGCCGCGACGAAAGCCTACAGGATCGGGAGGAGCAAGTATTGCGGACAAAAGTCGCAATCATCGGGGCCGGGCCGGCTGGATTGTTGCTTGGGCAACTGCTGCACCGTTACGGCATCGACAATGTCATTCTGGAGCGGCAGAGCCCGGACTATGTGCTCGGCCGCATCCGTGCCGGGCTGCTGGAGGAGGGGACTGTCGGGCTGCTCGACCAGATCGGCGCCGGCGCGCGGGCGCATGCCGAAGGCCTGGTGCATGAAGGGATCGAGCTCGCCTTCTCGGGGCGCCGGCACCGCATCGACATGAAGGCTGCGACCGGCAAGACGGTCATGATCTACGGCCAGACCGAGGTCACGCTCGACCTGATGAATGCGCGCAACGCCGCCGGTCTCACCTCGGTCTACGAGGCCAGGGACGTGCAGCCGCATGATTTCGACGGCAGTCACCCGCGCGTAACCTACGTGAAGGATGGCGTCACCCACACCATCGATTGCGATTTTATCGCCGGCTGCGACGGCTTTCACGGCGTCAGCCGCGCCAGCGTTCCGGCTTCGGCGATCGAGGAGTTCGAGCGCATCTATCCGTTCGGCTGGCTCGGCATCCTCTCCGAGACGCCGCCGGTCAGCCACGAGTTGATCTATTCCAACCACGCCCGCGGCTTTGCGCTCTGCACCATGCGTTCGACCAAACGCAGCCGTTACTATGTACAGTGTGCGCTCGACGACCATGTCGACCAATGGCCCGACGACCGCTTCTGGGACGAGCTCAAGCGCCGCCTCGACCAGGACGCCGCCGATAGCCTGATCACGGGACCCTCGATCGAGAAGAGCATTGCGCCGCTGCGCAGCTTCGTCGCCGAGCCGATGCGCTTCGGCAGGATGTTTCTGTGCGGCGATGCCGCCCATATCGTGCCGCCGACCGGCGCCAAGGGGCTGAACCTGGCCGCGAGCGACGCGCATTATCTGTCGAGCGCGTTCCGCGAGTTCTACGATGAAAAATCCAGCGCCGGCATTGACGGCTATTCGGCGAAGGCACTGGCGCGGGTCTGGAAGGCCGTGCGCTTCTCCTGGTGGATGACCTCGATGCTGCACAAATTCCCCGACACCGGCACGATCGGCGCGCGCATCCAGCTCGCCGAGCTCGACTATGTCACGCAGTCGCAGGCCGCGATGACATCGCTGTCGGAGAATTATGTGGGGCTGCCGTTCTGAAAACAGCTGTCATGCCCCGCGACCCGGCTACGCCAAGGCTTCGCCGGGGTTGAGGTCCAGGGGCGCCGAAGCTTTAGCGAAGGCGGCAGGCGGGGCATCCAGTACGCCGTGGCTCCGCGACTCAATCCCAACCGGCTCGGGATACTGGATCCCCCGCCTGCGCGCGGGATGACGGTCTTCGCGAGGCGACAGCGCGGGCCCATTTCAAACGCCCGCGCAAATGTCGTTTAAAACTTTGTAGGTGATGCAACCGTCACGTCCCTCGCGTTCAATGGCGGCAACCACCAACGCGAGACGGACATGACAAGCACCGACATTCCCGCCGGCTTCGAGCCGCATTTCCGCAAAGCGCCCCTCACCGACCCCTGGGAGCCGCTTTACTCCAGGAAGACCGACAACGGCGTCACCGTGGGATTGCGGCTGGCAACACCGCACACCAATGCACGCGGGCTGATCCATGGCGGCCTGATCGCGGCGCTGGCCGATGCCGCCATGGGCTACAGCTGCGCGCAGGCGACGGGCTGGACGACCTCGTTGGTCACGATCTCGCTGTCGGTCGACTATGTCGGCGCCGGCGAGATCGGCCAATGGCTCGCGGTCGAGGGTGAGGCGATCAAGACCGGCAGCACGATCTGCTTCGCGCAGTGCCTCGCGAAGGCCGACGGCGTCGTGATCGCGCGCGCCAGCGGCACCTTTCGCGTCGTGCCGAAGAAGGGGTGACGTCTCGTGCCCCGGACGCAGCGCAGCGCCCTTGCGTTGCGCTGCAGAGCCGGGGCCCATTCATCCACGCGCAAAGAACTGGGTCCCGGCTCGCGCTGCGCGCGTCCGGGACACGAGATCTACCCGAATTTCCACTCCGCGGTCTCCACCACGAGATCGACGAAGGCGCGCACCTTGGCGGAGAGCAGGCGCGAGGTCGGGTAGACGATGTGGATCGGCAGCGCCGGCTGCTCGTAGTTCGCCAGCACGATCTTAAGCCTCCCGCGCCGCAAGCCTTCGGCGGCCTGATAGGCCAGCACCCGGGTCAGGCCGCCGCCGGCCTCGGCATATTGCAGGGCGGCGTCGGCGCTGTTGCTGGCGAACCGTGGCTTCGGCGCCACCTCGATGTCGCGGCCGTCCTGCACGAAGCGCCAGTTCGCGGATGGACCGAAGGCGATGGTCTGGTGCGCGAGCAGTGCCTCCGGCGTCTTCGGCTCGCCATGGCGCTCCAGATAGCCTGGCGTCGCCACTACGATGCGCCGCATCTCGCCGACCTGGCGCGCGACGAGCGAAGAGTCGGCGAGATGTCCGATCCGCACCGCGACGTCGACGGCGTCTTCCACGAGATTGACCAAATTGTCCGACAGCCGCAATTCGCAGGCGACCTCGGGATAGCGCTTGAGGTAGGCGATCATGACAGGCCCGACATGGAGCCGGCCGAAGCCGACCGGCGCCGACACCACCAGCCGCCCGCTCGGCCGGTTGCGCTCCTCCCGTGCCGAGCCATCGGCTTCCTCGACATCTGCGAGGATGCGACGCGCGCGCTCGAGATAGCGCGTGCCGACGTCGGTCAGGGTGACCTGACGGGTGGTCCGCTGCAGCAGCCGCGCGCCGAGATGCTCCTCCAGCGCCGCGATCAGCCGCGTCACCGCGGAGGCGGACAGCCGCAGTTTTCGTGCCGCCGGCGCGAAGCCGCGCAAATCGGCGACGGTGACGAAAACATGCATGGCTTCGAGGCGGTCCATGGCATTATTGCATATAACGCAATGATGAAGTGTCAAGCGGGTCGATTGTTTTAGCGGGCGAAAAGTCCATCTTAGATGGCGAAGACGCAAGGACGCGCCGGGATTTCAGGAGATGATCCGATGACGGCAACTCACACTTACGCCAGCGATGTGGCATTCACGCCGGCCGTGAAGTCAATCCAGACCCGAAAGGGATCACGCGAAGGCTATGCGCATGCCGAGCAGCGCGGCTGGCGCACCGAGGTCGATGGGAACCTCGCGGCATTCCTGGCCGACGCCAACAGCTTTTATCTTGCGACCGCCTCGGCCGACGGCCAGCCCTACATCCAGCATCGCGGCGGCCCGAAGGGCTTTTTGAAGGTGCTGGACAAGCAAACGCTGGCTTTCACGGACTACGCCGGCAATCGGCAATACATCACGCAGGGAAATCTGTCCGAAAATCCCAAGGCCTACATCTTCGTGATGGACTACGCCCATCGCCGCCGGGTGAAGATCTGGGGCGAGGCGCGGGTGGTCGAGGACGACGAGGCGCTGACGACATCGCTGATGCCGAAAGGCTATCGCGCGCGGCCGGAGCAGGTGGTCCTGTTCAAGATCGAAGCGTGGGACACGAATTGCCCGCAGCACATCCCGCAGAAGTTCGACGCGGGGGATGTGGCAGCGGCGCTGGCGGCAAGGGACGCAAGGATTGCGGAACTGGAGGCGGAGGTCGCGGCGCTGAAGGGGGAGAAGGCCGCAAGTTGAGCGGCCTCCTCGCCTCTCCCCGAGCCCTCCGATGTCATGCCCCGCGAAGGCGGGGCATCCAGTACGCCGCAGCGTCTCGGTTCAAGCACATCGGTCTCTGGAATACTGGATCGTCCGCTTTCGCGGACGATGACAGTTGAGTTCGAAGAAGCGTCTCAGAACTACAGCCCGCTCGCGGCTTCGTGCTGGAAGCCGAGATAGCTGGCGGCAACGCGCTCGTTTGCCGCGATGTCGCTGGCCTTGCCACTGAGCACGAACTCGCCGAGCTCCATGACATAGGCCTGATCCGCGATCTTGAGCGCGGCCTGCGCGTTCTGCTCGACCAGCAGCACGGAGACGCCGGCGGCGCGCAGTTCGGTGACGATGCGGAAAATGTCGGCGACGATGATCGGGGCGAGGCCGAGGCTCGGCTCGTCCAGCATCAGGAGCTTGGGCTCGCCCATCAGTGCGCGGCCCATTGCGAGCATCTGCTGCTCGCCGCCGGAGAGCGTGCCGGCGAGCTGCTTGCGCCGCTCCTTGAGCCTCGGAAACAGCGTGTAGACCCGCTCCATCGAGGTTTTCGCCTTGCTTCTCTCGATGCGGAAGGCCCCCAACTCGAGATTGTCCTCGACATTCATGGTCACGAACAATTCGCGGTGCTCGGGAACGAGGCCAAGTCCCATTGCGACGCGGTCCTCGATGTCGAGCCGCGACAGATCCTGACCTGCGAATGAAACGCGCCCCTTTAGCGGCAAGATGCCCATGATGGCGGAGAGCAGCGTGGTCTTGCCGGCGCCGTTGGCGCCTACGATGGTGACGATCTGGTTCTGGCCAACTTCGAGCGAGACCGAGCGCACGGCCTCGACCTTGCCATAGGCGACATGGGCGTCGGCGACGGACAACAGCGCGCTCATGCCGCCACTCCGAGATAGGCCTTGATCACTTCGGGATTGGTCTTGATCGTCGCCGGCGTTCCTTCCGCGATCTTGGTGCCGAAATCGAGCACCACGATGCGGTCGGCAAGGTTCATGACGAAGCCCATGTCGTGCTCGACCAGCAAGACGCTCATGCCGCCGTCGCGCAGCTCCCGCAGCAGGCTCGCGAGCCGCTGCTTCTCCATGTGGCGCAGGCCGGCGGCCGGCTCGTCGAGCAGCAGCAGCATCGGATCGACGCACAACGCACGAGCGATCTCGACGATCCGTTGCTGTCCCAGCGAGAGCGAGCCCGCGAGCTGATGCATCTGCTCGCCCAGTCCGACGCGCTCGATCTGGCGAGCGGCTTCGGCGAGCAGCTTTGCCTCATCAGTGCGGTCGAGCCGCAGCATCGAGGAGATCGGCCCCGAATGGCCGCGCAGATGCGCGCCGATTGCGACGTTTTCCAGCACGGTCATGTCAGGCACCAGCTTGACGTGCTGGAAGGTGCGGGAGATGCCGAGCTTGACGATCTCCTGCGGCGGCGCCCTGTCCACCTTGTTGCCGAGCACGGAGATCGAGCCCGAGCTGGCCGACAGCACGCCGGTGATCAGGTTGAAGGTGGTGCTCTTGCCTGCGCCGTTGGGGCCGATCAGCGCGACGATCTCGCGAGCCTGAACGTCGAAGGAGACGTTGTTCACCGCGACCACGCCGCCGAATTGCTTCCGCGCCTTCTCGACCTGGAGCAGGACGCTGGATTGGCCAGGCGAGCGGGTGCGCTGCTCCAGCTTGAGCGAGGTGTCCGGCTTCTTGCCACTGGTACGCTGCGGCAGGAACGACATCAGCCAGGGCCAGACGCCGCCGGGTGCGAGCTGGAGCAGCGCCACCAGCATGATGCCGAACACGATGGTCTCGACTTGGCCGGAGCCGGGCAGGATCAGCGGCAGATAACTCTGCAGCACTTCCTTCAGGACCACGACGAGCGCCGCACCGAGGACGCCGCCCCAGACATAGCCGGCGCCGCCGACCACGGCGATGAAGAGATATTCGATGCCCGCCTGCGCGCCGAACGGTGTCGGATTCACCGCGCGTTGAAGATGGGCGTAGAGCCAGCCGGAGAGACCGGCGAGCACGGCGGCATGGATGAACACCAGCATCTTGGCCCGCGGCGTGTGCACGCCGAACGCCTCGGCCGCGACATGGCCGCGCCGGAGGGCGCGGATGGCGCGTCCGGTGCGGGAGTCCAGCAGGTTCATCGTGAGCAGCGCCGAGAGGATCACGGCAACCCAGATCGCGTAGTAGATCGAGCCGGGCGAGAGCATTTTGAACGAGCCGATCGACAACGGCGGGATCGCCGAGATGCCGTCGTTTCTTCCCAAAAATTCCAGCTTGCTGAAGAGATAGAACAAGCCGAGTCCCCAGGCCAGCGTGCCGAGCGGCAGATAGTGGCCGGAGAGACGGACGGTGACGAGGCCGAGCAGCACCGCCAGCAATCCGCTGACCACCAGCGACAGCGGCAGTGTCAGCCAGGGCGACATGCCGTAGGCCGTCGACAGCACCGCGGTGGTGTAGGCGCCGAAGCCGACAAAGGCCGCTTGTCCAAACGAGGTCAGGCCGCCGACGCCGGTGAGCAACACGAGACCCATCGCGACGAGGGCCGCGAGGCCGATATTGTCGAGCAGCACGATCCAGAACGGGGGCATGCCCGGAACAAACGGGATCGCCGCCATGACAGCTGCGAAGATGAGGATGGGGAGCCGGCTCTGCATCTTGGCGTCAGTCCTTTTCTTCCTCGACCGCAGGCGCCGCGAGCGAGCGCAGCAGCAGCACGGGAATCAAGAGCATGAAAACGATCACCTCCTTGTAGTTGGAGGCATAGAAGGACGAGAACGCCTCGACGATGCCGACGACCAGCGCCGCGACCGCGGTGAGGGGATAGCTGACAAGCCCGCCGATGATGGCGGCGACAAAGCCTTTCAGGCCGATCAGGAAGCCCGAGTCGTAATAGAGCGTCGTGATCGGCACGATCATGATGCCCGACAGTGCGCCGATGACCGACGCCAGCAGGAAGGCGATCTGCCCGGACAGCGTGGTGCGGATGCCGACGAGCCGGGCACCGAGCCGGTTCACGGCGGTCGCGCGCAGCGCCTTGCCGTAAAGTGTCAGCCCGAAGAACAGCCACAGCCCGACGATGAAGGCGATGGTAATGCCATAGACCGTGATGCTCTGGCCTGTGAAGCGCAGCGCGCCGGCGGTGAAAGAGCCGGACAGCACGGCAGGTCCGCGCTGGCCTTCGGCGCCGAAGAACAAAAGGCCCAAACCCTGAAGTGCGAGGTGGACGCCCACCGAGGCGATCAGCAGCACCAGCACCGAAGTGTGCGCCAGCGGCTGGAATGCGATGCGGTAGAGAAACAGGCCGATCATCGCCACGATCGCCAGCGACAGCGCGATGCAGACCGCAACCGGCGGCTTCTGAGCGGCGTAGTAGACGGTCAGCGCCAGCACGACGGCCGGCAGCACGATGTTGGTCAGGATGCTGCGCAGGACCAGGCGCCCGTGCAACGCCTTGCGCGCGGCGAACAGGTCGAACGCGAAGGCGCCAATGCCGAGGGCGAGCGCGAGTTTCGCGGTCCCTGGCATCTGGCCCGCGGCCAGCGAGGCATAGGTCAGCGCGCCATAGGTGACGAATTCGCCTTGGGGGATGAGGATGACGCGGGTGACGGCGAACACCAGCACCAGCGCCAGGCCGAGCAGCGCATAGATCGCGCCATTGGTAATGCCGTCCTGCAGCAGGAACAGCATGATGGTGGTATTCAAGACCGGACGCTCCCCCTCAAAGATTCAGGACCGGTCACCTGATTGTGGTGGACGGCCCGCTCACAGCCATTGAACAGCGCTGACGATATTTGATATGGTCCATAACAATTATCAAATATAACATCAAGAGTGGCGAACGATCCTCCCGAACTTAACGGGATTGCGAGCATGAGGCGATGACCGTTTCCAAAACCGCTGAAAAGTCCTCTGAAAAACCCGCCGAGACCGCCAAGGGCCGCAAGGACGCGCCCGACGGGCCTGGCGAAGCCCTCCAGCTCGGCGAGCTCTCGGAGCAGCTCGGCTATGTCCTGAAGCGCGCACAGCTCAAGGTGTTCGAGAATTTCCTCCGCTGCGTGGCCTCGCTCCAGCTCACGCCGGCGCAGTTCTCCGTGCTGCTGCTGGTCGAGAAAAACCCGGGCCGTAACCAGACCGAGATCGCCTCCACCCTCGGCATCCTGCGCCCGAATTTCGTCGCCATGCTCGACAATCTCGAGAGCCGGGATCTTTGCGCGCGGATCCGCTCCACCAACGACCGCCGCTCGCACATCCTGGTGCTGACCGACAAAGGCAAGGCCGTGCTGGCCCGCGCCAAGAAGCTCGTCGCCACCAAGCACGAGGCGCGGCTGAACGAACTGCTCGGGCCCTCCAACCGCGAAGCCCTGCTCGGGATGCTCTCGAAGATCGCCAACGAGTTTTGACGCTTTCATTGCCCCGGCGACCGGGCATCAAATCCTGAATCGCGGGCGAGCTGGCGGTTACGCCGCAGCGAACCGGTCGGGCATGGCAGGTGTTTTCGCCGACAGGAAGCGGCGCTCGATTTCCAGGGCGGGCAAGGGAGGGCTGAACAGATAGCCCTGCATTTCCGTGCAGCCCTCCGCTGCGATCCGGTCCCGTTGCTCCGCGGTCTCCACCCCCTCCGCCGTCGTCGTCATGCCCATTCCGCGCGCCAGTGCCGCCACCGCCCGCACGATGCTGAGGGATGCCGCATTGTTTTCCACGCCACTGACGAAAGACCGGTCGATCTTGATCTTGTCGAAGGGGAAGCATTGCAGATAGGTCAGTGACGAATAACCGGTGCCGAAATCGTCCATGGCGACCTTGATGCCCAGCGCGCGGAGCTGGTGCAGCGTCGTCAGCGTCCCGTTCCTGTCCTGCAGCAAAACGCTTTCCGTGATCTCGATCTCCAGCCGCCGCGGATCGAGGCCGGAGGCCGCGAGCGCGCCGACGATCACCTCCGTCAGGCCCGGCTGGCGGAATTGCACCGCCGAGATGTTGACGGCGACGTGCAGATGGTCCGGCCACCGGCTTGCAGTGGCACAGGCCTGCCGGATCACCCATTCGCCGATCGGCACGATCAGGCCGATCTCTTCCGCAAGCGGGATAAAGCTGTTCGGCGCGACCAGTCCGCGCCCTGGATGTCGCCAACGGATCAAGGCTTCGAAGCCGCTGATCTCGCCGCCGTCGGTCTTCACGACCGGCTGGTAGTGCAGTTCGAACTCGCCGGCGGCAAGTCCGTTGCGCAGGTCCTGCTCCAGCGCGCGACGGCTTTGCGCCGCTTCGCCCATGGCCGGTTCGAAGAAGCAGTGCATGCCGCGGCCGTCGCTTTTCGCGCGATACAGGGCCAGATCGGCATTGTGCAGGAGTTGCTCGGGCGTCGAGCCGTCGCCGGGCGCAATGGCGATCCCGATGCTCGCGCCCACAATAGCCTGGTGTCCGTCGAGCCCGAACGGAGCACTCAGGGTGCTGACAACATCGCGCGCCAGCGTGTCCGCTTCGCTCGAATCGGAAATCGGCGACTGGAGGATGACGAATTCATCGCCACCCATGCGCGCGATCGTATCGCTGTCGCGCCCGAGCTGCTTGAGTCGGCGGCTGACATCCTGCAGCAGGATGTCGCCGGCCTGGTGGCCCAGGCTATCGTTGACGGCCTTGAACTTGTCGAGATCGATGTGGTGGATCGCGAACATCCCGCCCTGTTCGAGCGCCTGCTTGAGGCGCTGACCGAGCAGGGCGCGATTGGCGAGATCCGTCAGCGCGTCGTGGTGCGCCATATGCGCGATCTGCAATTCCGCCTTGCGCTGCTCGGTGATGTCTTCGTGGGTCGCGACCCATCCGAGATCGGGCATCGGTCGGTGCCTGATCTTGAAGGTTCGCCCGTTCCGCATCTCGACGATGCTGTCCATGGCCTCGGCCGACGTGGCGACATCGGTCCGCCATGTGGCGTATTCCTCCCGCGTCATCGCCGGCACGCTGCCGGCTTCGAAGCGCAGGTCGAGGATCTCCTGGAGCGGCGTGCCCGGACGAACGCGGTCGGGCGGCAGGCCGTACATTTCGATATAATGCGTGTTGCAGACCAGCAGCCGATGGTCGGCGCTGAAGAAGCAAAGTCCCTGCGACATGTTGTTGATCGCAATGTCGAACTGAAAATTACGTTCCTGTAGCCGCGCACTGAGCTCTTCGCGCTCTGTAATGTCCTCGTGCGTCGCCATGCCGCCGCCGTCGGGCAGGGGATGGATGGTGTAGGCGATGATTCGTCCGTCGGCGAACTGCTGGACCGTCTGCTCGCTGACGACCGAGCCCTCCGTGCGGGCGCGGACATAGGCGCCGGCTTCTCCGCCGACGTTCAGGCCCAGTTTGAGCCGATGCTCGATCAGGTCCTTGATCGGCGTGCCCGGGTGCACCTGGTCGGGCGAGAGCGCGTACATCTCGCGGTAGCGCGGATTGCAGAAAATGACCCTGCGGTCGCTGCCAAAGAGGATGATCCCGAGCCACAGATTGTTGGCGGCGCACTTGAGTAGCTCGCCGAGCACGAGCGGATCAATGCTTGCGACCTCCTGATCACTTTCCGCCATGCACGTTGCCCCCGGGACGACGCGATTAGAGCAGGCGGTGGTGAATGAGCCCAACAATTCGCCCAATTCGGGACATGTTCCTGAAACTGCGGCGAACGCGAGGTTAAGGGCGGCGATGCCCGGCCCTGGAAAAGAGGATGCCGACGAGAATTAAGAGATCGTTAACCATGCCGTCGCGCCGAACGCGCGGAGCCGGCGGGATAGCGATGCCGCCGCGTCAGTCGACCAGGATCACCCTGATATCGTTGACATTGGTCAGCGTGGGACCCGGCAGCAACAGGTCGCCCGTCGCCTCGAAGAACGCCGTCGCGTCGTTGTTGTCGAGATAGACCTGCGGCTGCAGCCCCTGCGCCGTCATCTTCACGAACGTCGCCGCGTCGATCAGCGCACCGGCGGGGTCGGTGGGATGGCCGGCGCCGCCATCGGCGCCGTCGGTGTCGCCGGCAAGCGCGGAGATGTCAGGCGTGTCTTTCAAGAGGCCGGCCAGCGCCAGCGCGTATTCCTGGTTCGGGCCGCCGCGGCCATTGCCGCGCACGGTGACCGTGAGCTCGCCGCCGGAGAGGATCGCGACGCGCTTGCCCTGCGCGCGAGCCTGAAGCGCCAGCCTGGCGTGATCGGCGGCAATTTCGCGGGCTTCGCCTTCGAGGTCGGCGCCGAGATCGATCGTCTCGTAACCGGCCTCATGCGCCAGCTTCACCGCAGCGTCGAGCGATTGCTTCGGACGCGCGATCAATTCGAAATGCGCGCGCGCGAACGCGGCATCACCGGGCTTGCAGCTCTCGTTGGCGGGGTCGTCCAGCGCGCGGCGGACGGCATCGTCGATGTCGAGCTTGTACCTGGCGACGATCGCGCGCGCATCATTGAGCGTGGTCGGATCAGGCACGGTCGGACCCGACGCGATCGCGGAGGGGTCGTCATGCGGCACGTCGGAGATCGCAAGCGTCACGATCTCGGCGGCATTCTTGCCCGCGCGCGCCAGCCGGCCGCCCTTGATCCGCGACAGATGCTTGCGCACGACATTCATCTCGCCGATCGGCGCGCCGGAGCGGAGCAGCGCCTTGTTGACCGCCTGCTTCTGCGCGAAGCTGATGCCGTTGACGGGCGCGATCCAGTTCGCCGAGCCGCCGCCGGTGAGCAGCACCAGGAGCAAATCGTCTGGCCTAGCCTCGGCCGCGAGCGCGAGCGTATCGGCCGCGCCCTTCAACCCGGCTTCGTCGGGCACGGGATGACCGGCCTCGACCACGCGGATGCGGCGGGTCGGTACGCCGTAGCCGTGACGCGTGGTGGCGATGCCGACGAGGCGCTCCGGTGCGAGCCCGAGCGTGTCGAGGTAGTGCCGCTCGGCGGCGGCGGCCATCGCGGCCGCGCCCTTGCCGGCGGCGAGGCAGATCACGCGTCCCCTCGGCGCGGGCCGCAGGTGCGGCGCCAGTATCGTGCTCGGATGAGCGGCGGCAACGGCGGCGTCGTAGAGCGCGCGGAGCAGGGGGCGTCGGTCGGTCATGACGAAAGGCCTTGAGCGGACAGATAAAGACTGGCGGCAAACGCGCCGCTCACCTGCCTACCGCATCATGCGCCAAAGCGTAAGCCGGCTTTGCCATCATTCGATTGTGCAATCGCGTGATCATAATCGACGCCCAAGCAAAAACCCCCTGCGATGGTTCGCAGGGGGTTTTCATGGTCGTTGGTATCAGGTGGTTAGCCGCCGACGTCGGCGCTGATCACGTCACCGAACAGCTCCCACTTGTCGCCCTTGAACTTCTCGAGCTGGAGCTGGCTGATCGGCGCGAAGTCGGTCGGAGACGTGTTGATCTGCACGCCCGGCAGCAGCACCTCGGTGCGGAAGTTCTTCAGGCTGGCGGCCTGCTTCATGACGTTCGCGCGTGTGAGATCGTCGCCGCACTGCTTGAGCACTTGGACCAGGGTCTGTGCCACGCCGTAGCCGACGATGGTGCCGTGATCGAGCTTGTCGCCGTCGGGAAAGTACTTGTTCATGAACGCAACGAAGTCTTTCATGCCGGGGTCGCTGTTCCACGCCGGATCCGAAATGTCCTTCAGGTAGTCGGCGGAGATGATGTCCTGCGAGTTCTCGAACCCGGCGGGCTTGAGCACGCTGCCGACGGAGGCCGAGACGTTGTTGAGGAAGTGCAGCGGCTTCCAGCCGATCTCGGCATTCTTCTTGATCGCCTGCGCCGCGAATTTCGGCGTCGTGATGTTCATGAAGACGTCGGCGCCCGTCGACTTCAGCTTGACGATGTGGTTGTCGATGGTCGGCTCGGAGGTCTCATAGCTCTCCTCCATGACGATCATCGACGCGGCCTTGGCGCCGAGGCCGTCCTTCAGGCCCTTGAGATAATCCTTGCCGTAATCGTCGTTCTGGAACAGCACGGCGATCTTGGCGTCCGGCTTGTTCTTGAGCAGCCACTTCGCGTAGATCTGCGTCTCGCTCTGGTAGTTGGGCTGCCAGCCCATGGTCCAGGGGAAGTTCTGCGGATCGTTCCACTTGGTGGCGCCGGTGGCGACGAACAGCTGCGGCACCTTCTTCGAGTTCATGTATTTGTGGATCGCCGAGTTCGGCGGCGTGCCGAGCGAGTTGAAGATAAACAGCACCTCGTCGCTCTCGACCAACTTGCGCGCCTGCTCCACCGTCTTCGGCGGCGAGTAAGCGTCGTCATAGGAGATGAAGTTGATCTTGCGGCCGTTGATGCCGCCTTCGTCGTTGATCTTCTTGAAATAGGCGGCTTCGGTCCGCCCGATGATGCCGTAGGCGGAGGCCGGTCCGCTGTAGGGCATGATGTTGCCGATCTTGATCTCGGTATCGGTCGCGCCGGTATCGTATTTCTTCTGGGCCGATGCCGTGGAGGCCGAGGCCGCAATGAGCGCGAGCGCAAGTGACGCGGCCGCAAGTTTGCCGGTGACAGCGGGCATTCCTATCTCCCTATTTTCTTGGTGTGTGTGCGTCCCTTTTCTTGTGTTGCTCGTTTTTGGTGACGCGGCCGCAATTCAATACGATTTACCTGATGCCTACAACAGAAAGCCCCTGCGGCGGGGTCGCAGGGGCTGCTTCTTTAGTAGTCAGGGGCGCTCGTGCGTTCGTGTGCGACTGCGAGAAGGTGCATCCGTCTGAGTTGATGAACCCATCGGGAGCGAGTTTGAGTTGCGCGGCTTCAGTGGCCGAGCTCGCTCGAGATGACGTCGCCGAACAGCTCCCATTTCCGGCCCTTGAACCGCATCATCTGGAGCTGCTCGATCGGGGCGAAATTATCGGCCGCGGTGTTGATCTTGATGCCGGGCAACAGGGTGTCGGGCTCGAAATCCTTCAGGCTTGCCGCCTGCTTCATGACGTTCTCGCGGGTGAGATCGTCGCCGCACATCTGCAGCACCTTCACCATGGTTTGGGCTGCGGCGTAGCCGAACACTACGCCGGCATCGAGCTTGTTGGCCTTGGGATCGTATTTGGCGAGGAAGTTGTAGAACTTCTTCATGCCGTCATCGGCATTCCATTGCGGGTCGGAGCCGTCCTTGGTGTAGCTCGCCGACAGGATGCCTTGCGAGATCTCGAGCCCGGCCGGCTCGAGCACGCCGCCGACCGAGGCCGAGACGTTGGAGATGATGTGGACCGGATGCCAACCGATCTCGGCCGCCTTCTTGATCGCTTGCGCTGCAAATTTCGGCGTGGTGATGCTGACGAAGATGTCGGCGCCGGAGGCTTTCAATTTCACGACGTGCTCGTCAATTGCCGGCTCCGAAGTGTCGTAGCCGTCTTCCAGCACGATCATCGAGGCCTTTGGCCCAAGGCCGTCCTTCAGCCCCTTGAGATAGTCCTTGCCGAAATCGTCGTTCTGATAGAGCACGCCGATCCTGCCGTCCGGCTTCTCCTTCATGATGTACTTGGCGTAGATGCGCGCCTCGCTGGCGTAGCTCGGCTGCCAGCCCATGGTCCAGGGATATTGCTTTGGATCGTTCCACTTCGAAGCGCCGCTCGCCACGAACAATTGCGGCACCTTCTTCTCGTTCATGTATTTGCGAATGGCGCCGTTGGTGGAGGTGCCGAGCGAGCCGAAGATCAGCAGCACCCCGTCGCTCTCGACCAGCTTGCGGGCCTGCTCCACCGTCTTCGGCGGCGAATAGCCGTCGTCGTAGGAGATGAACTTGATCTTGCGGCCGCCGATGCCGCCCTCGGCATTGATCTTGTTGAAATAGGCTTCCTCGGCCTTGCCGATCGCCGCATAGGCGGAGGCCGGGCCGCTATAGGGCATGATGTTGCCGATCTTGATCTCGGTATCGGAGGCGCCGCTGTCGTATTTCTTTTGCGCCAGTGCCGGGCTGCCCATCGCAGTGCACAACGCGAGTGCGGCCAGAACGCCCGCAACCTGAAATCGAACGGCAGTCATCTTTCTCCACCCGGAACGGATCGCCGCCGCATTGAACAAGATTGATGCGGGACGTCAACAAAAAGCCCCCGCGATCGTCCGCGGGGGCTTCTCGATGTGTCGGACTATCGCGTCAGGGTGTCACTCGGTGGCGATGTCGCCGCTGATGATCTCGCCGAAGAGTTCCCACTTCTCGCCCTTGAAGCGCTGCATCTGAAGCTGCGCGATCGGGGCGAAGTCGGTGGGTCCGGTGTTGATCTTGACGCCGGGCAGCAAGGTGTCCGGTGCAAAATCCTTCAACGAGGCCGCCTGCTTCATGATGTTGGCCCGGGTCAGATCGTCGCCGCACATCTCCAGGACCTTGGCCAGCGTCGACGCCGCGCCGTAGCCATAGACCATGCTGGTGTCGGACTTGTCGGCACCCGGCATGTACTTGTCGACGAACTCGTTCCACTTCTTCATGCCGGGGTCGTTGGCCCACTGCGGGTCCGTGGAATCCTTGGCATAGGCTGCCGACAGCACGCCCTGCGCAGCCTCGAAGCCGGCCGGCTTCATCACGCTGCCGACCGAGATCGACACGTTGGTGAGGATCTGCAGCGGCTTCCAGCTCAGCTCGGCGGTCTTCTTGATGGTCTGGGCCGCGAATTTCGGCGTCGCGTAGATCAGCAGGACGTCGGGATTGGCCGCCTTGATCTTGACGATGTGACCGTCGATCGAGGGCTCGGACACCTCGTAGCTCTCTTCCATGATGATCATGGACGCGCCCTTGGCGCCCAGGCCGTCCTTGGTGCCCTTGAGGTAGTCTTTGCCGAAATCGTCGTTCTGATAGAGGATCGCGATCTTGGCGTCCGGCTTCTCCTTCAACAGCCATTTCGCGTAGATCTGCGCTTCGCTCTGGTAGGAGGGCTGCCAGCCCATGGTCCAGGGGAAGTTCTTCGGGTCGTTCCACTTGGTGGCGCCGGTGGCGACGAACAGCTGCGGGATCTTCTTGGCGTTCAAATACTTCTGGATCGCGCTGTTCGAGGGCGTGCCGAGCGGGTTGAACACGACGATCACTTCGTCGCTCTCGACCAGCTTGCGGACCTGCTCGACGGCCTTCGGCGGCGAATAGCCGTCGTCATAGGTGACGAAGTTGATCTTGCGGCCGTTGATGCCGCCCTTGTCGTTGATCATCTTGAAATAGGCTTCTTCGGTCTTGCCGATGATGCCATAGGCCGAGGCCGGACCGCTGTACGGCATGATGTTGCCGATCTTGATCTCGGTATCGGATGCGCCGGTGTCGTATTTCTTCTGGGCGAATGCGGCGCCGGAGGTGAGAGTGATGACCGCCGTTGCCGTTACCAGCGCAGCGGTTCGCAGTGTTCTTTCAAAAAGCAATTCGGGTCTCCTTGGCTTAATCAACGGGTTGTCAGTTCTTTCTGAGCCGGCCGACGAGTTGCTGGCCCATGATCGCGATCTGCCTCGCGCCGTGTGGCACGAGGTAGATGACGGCGAACAGGAGTACGCCGAATACGGCGCCGGAGAGGCCCTTGGAGATGCCCTCCGCCATGTTCGGCACGAAGATGATGAAGGCTGCGCCGACGAACGAGCCGGGCAGCCAGCCGACGCCACCGACGACCATGCCGAGGAACAGCGAGATCGCCAGCGTGATCGTGTAGCTGTCGGGCGCGACGAACTGCACGGCGATGGCGCCAAGCGAGCCGGCAACGCCGGTGATGCCGGCGGACACGCCGAAGGCCAGCGTCTTGTACAGTGCGACGTTGACGCCCATCGAGGAGGCCGCGATCTCGTTGTCGCGGATCGCCATGAAGGCGCGGCCCGAGCGGGAGCGCAGCAGGTTGACCGAGAAGATGTAGATCGCGAGCACGACGGCGAGCGAGAAGTAGTAGAGCCACGTGTCCTGCGACATCGGCAGCCCGAACGGTGCGTCGGGCTTGGTGACGACGAGGCCCTGCACGCCGCCCGTCCAGTGCTCCAGGAAGTTCAGCTTCAAGAGCTGCGGCATCGCGGTGGCAAGCGCAAAGGTCGCGAGCGCGAGATAGACGCCCGACAGCCGCAGCGCCGGCTTGCCGAACAGGTAGCCGAATGCGAAGCAGACCGCCGCGGAAACCGGAATTGTCAGCGCATAGTTGACGTTGAAGTACTCCATCAGCACCGCCGACGTATAAGCGCCCACGGCGTAGAAGGCGCTCTGGCCGAGCGAAAACTGGCCGGAGCCGCCCGTCAGGATGTTCAAGGCCAGCACCGCGAGCCCGTAGATCAGGAGCATCGTCATCTGGAAGATGATGAAGTTCTTGACGAACACCGGCACCACCAACAGCACCGCCAGCACCAACAGGGAGGTGCCCGTGCCCAGCGTCATCGCCCGCTTCGGAACCGCCTCGACGGCCGGGGCTTCCGTGACGACGTCTTCTGCAGCGCTCATGATCAAACTCGCTTGACGATTTGCCGGCCGAACAGGCCAGCGGGTTTGACGACCAGGACGGAAATGATCAGCGCGAGCGCGATCGGGAGTTTCAACTCGTTGCCGACGCCGGGAATGTAGGTGCCGGCGAGGTTTTCGAAGACACCGACCAGGAAGCCGCCGACCACGGCGCCGAACGGGCTGGTCAGTCCGCCGAGCACCGCCGCGGCGAAGCCGTAGATCAGCACGCCGCCCATCATGTTGGGCTCGAGGAACACGACCGGTGCGATCAGCATGCCGGCGATCGCACCGATCGCGGAGGCCATGCCCCAGCCCAGCGCGATCATCCAGCTTGTGTTGATGCCGACCAGCCGGGCCGATTCAGGCACGGAGGCGGCCGCACGCATGGCGAGGCCGATCTTGGTGTACTGGAAGAAGAAGTAGAGGCCGAGAAGCAGCAGCACCGTGACGCCGATCATGCCGGCCTGGTGGGTCGAGATCAGCTGGCTGCCGAGGAACGGCGAGGAGCCGAACGGGGTCGGATACTGCTTGATGGTGAAGTCCCAGATCAGGCCGGCGGAGGAGTTGATGATCGCGAACAGCGCGATGAAGCCGGCGACGTTGGTCAGCACCGGCGCCTTGGCGAGCGGCTTGAACAGGATGCGCTCGATCGCGATGCCGCCGACGAAGGACAATGCCAGCGTGATCACGAAGGCAGCCCAATAGGGAATGCCCCATTGCATCAGCTGCCAGGAGATGAAGGTCGAAAACATCGCCATCTCGCCCTGCGCGAAGTTGAGATGGTCGATCGCCTGGTAGATCATGACCACCGCGAGCGCCATGCAGGCGTAGATCGCGCCCGTGGCGATGCCGGCCAGCACTTGGTTGGTGAACAGCTCCATCGTGCCGGCTCCTCAGTAACCCAGGTAGGATTTGCGGATTTCTTCGTTGTTCGCGATGTCCTTGGCGTTGCCCGACATCACGATGCGTCCGGTCTCGATCACATAGGCCTGGTCGGCGAGCTCGAGCGCGAGCTGGGCGTTCTGCTCGACCACCAGGATCGACACCTTGTCCTCGCGATTGATCTTGCCGAGGATGCCGAACAGGTCGCGCACCACGAGCGGCGCCAGGCCGAACGAAGGCTCGTCCAGCAGCATCAGCCGCGGCCGCAGCATCAGGGCGCGGGCGACCGCGAGCATCTGCTGCTCGCCGCCCGAGAGCGTGCCGGCCTGCTGGGTATTGCGCTGCTTGAGCACCGGGAAATGCGCATACATGCGCTCGATGTCGGAGACGATGCCGGCGCTGTCCTTGCGGGTGATGGCGCCGAGCTGGAGGTTTTCCTCCACCGTCATGGTGGTGAAGGTGCCGCGGCCCTGCGGCACATGGGCGATGCCGAACCGCACGATGCTTTCGGTGGAGCGGTTGTTCAGTGGCTTGCCGTCGAACTCGATGCCGCCGGTCGAGCGCACCATGTTGCAGATCGCGCGCAGCGTGGTGGTCTTGCCGGCGCCGTTGGCCCCGAGCAGCGTGGTCAGCGATCCCTCGCTGAGCGAGAAGGACAGGCCGTGGAGCGCCTGGACCTGGCCGTAATAGGCGCGCAGGTCCTTGACGTTGAGCAGCGTCGTCATTGGTCCTTGCTCCCGAGATAGGCCTTGATGACGTCGGGATCCGCCTGCACCTGGGCGGGCGTGCCTTCCGCGAGCTTCTTGCCGAAATTCAGCGCGACGACGTGGTCGGCGATCGACATCACGAGGCCCATATGATGCTCGACCAGCAGCACGGTCATGTGGCGTTCGTCGCGGATGCGGCGGATGAGGTCGCCGAGCACGTAGACTTCCTCGTGGTTGAGGCCGCCGGCGGGCTCGTCGAGCAGCAGGATCTTCGGATCGGCAGCGAGCGCGCGCGCCAGCTCGACGCGCTTCTGCGTGCCGAACGGCAGGCCCGACACGACGGTGTGGGCGACGTCCTCGAGGTCGAGATAGGCGAGGATCTCATGCACCTTCTTGTTGACGTCGCTCTCGCTGCGGCGAACCCAGGCCAGCCGCAGCGAGTCGCTGATGATGTCGCTGGAGGTGCGGGCATGGGTGCCGACGCGGACATTGTCCATCACCGACAAATTCGGAAACAGCGCCACGTTCTGGAACGTGCGGCCGATGCCGATCTCCGCGATCCGGTGCGGCGGCCGCGTCAGGATGCTCGCGCCCTCCATCAGGATGTCGCCGGACGACGGCTGGTAGAGCCGCGAGAGGCAGTTGAAGAGCGTGGTCTTGCCGGCGCCGTTAGGGCCGATCAAGCCGAGGATCTGGCCCTTGTGCATGTCAAAGGACACGCCGTTGAGCGCAATGATGCCGCCGAACACGACGCTGACGTCGCGAACCGCGAGCAGGGGCGATGTCCCCTGCGCGAGCTGTGCCTGCGTCATCTCGTCTCGCCCACTCTGTTCGGTGAGCGAAGGAGCGATGTGAACCACTCCCGATGATGACAAAGGCTATCTGATCCCCTCGGCCACACGCGCAACTTTCCCTCCTGATTTCAGCTTTTTGCTGACGTCTTTTTTGGAATGCGGCATCAGACCCCCAAGTGCCGCTTCGATGTTCCTTACCATCGCAAGCAGACGCGGTCCAATGTCGTTGATCAAACGCTCTTCCGTGAAGCGGAATGCCGGCGCGCCGCAATTGAATGCGTAAGGGCCGGTTCCGTCGTTGAGCCTGAGCGCGACGCCGGCGGCGCCGATGTCGTCGTGCCAGTCGCCGACCGAAATCGCAAATCCGTATTTCGCGACGGTCTCGCCAGAACGTTCCAGCCCGTCGCGCATCTTCGGCCAGCGGCTGCCGTAATGTTCGCGCAAGACACGGGACAGTTCCGCGCGATCGTTCTCCTCGAGCGCCCAGAAATAGGCGCGGCCCATCGCGCTGGTTGCAATCGGCACGCGGGAGCCGACGTCAAGTTGAACGCCGACCGTCTCGCTGCCGCGGCTTTGCCCGAAATAGATCATGCTGTGACGGTCGCGGCCGCCGACGGCAACGGCTCCCCCGGTCGCGCGCATCATTTCCTCGCGGAACGGTTCGGACAAATGCCGAACGCCGAGATTGGACAAAGCGGCGTAGCCGAGTGCCATCGCGGCCGGCGCAAGCTGATATTTCTCGAAGCGGGGAACCGGCGTCAGATAGCCGAGCTTGGTCAAGGTATAGGTCAGCCGCGAAACGGTCGGTTTGGGCAAATTGGTGCGGGCCGCGATTTCCTGATTGCCAAGAAGTCCGTCGCTGGGCTGGAATGCGCGCAATACGTCTAGTCCGCGGGAAAGCGCGACGACGAAATTCCGATCGGTCGCTATCTTCTTTCCTGTACGCTTCATCCCTGATCTGCTTCTTGCGCGGAGTCGTTGACAAGCCACGTGCTTCAAAATAACCCTGCCGTCAAGATGCGGAATTAAATTCCGCAGTGCGAAATTGAACAAAAATTACCCCACCAAGGAGGGACACCGTGAGCGAAGTGGTCAAGCTTGAGCGTCATGACGAAGTCGGGATCGTCACGGTCGACAGCCCTCCGGTCAACGCGCTGAGCGCCGCGGTTCGCGGCGGAATTCTGGAATGCATCAAGGCCGCGGTCGCCGATCCCGCGATCAAGGGCATCGTGCTGACCTGTGCCGGCCGCACCTTCATCGCGGGCGCCGACATCACTGAATTCGGCAAGCCGCCGAAGCCGCCCGCCCTCAACGACGTGCTTTCCGAGATCGAGAATTCACCGAAGCCGGTCGTGGCCGCGATCCACGGCACCGCGCTCGGCGGCGGCCTTGAGGTCGCGCTCGCCTGTCATTTCCGCGTTGCGGTGAAGGAAGCCAAGCTCGGCCTGCCCGAGGTGAAGCTCGGCCTGCTGCCGGGCGCCGGTGGCACCCAGCGCCTGCCGCGCGCGGTCGGGCCGGAGCTTGCGGTCAAGATGATTGTCGGCGGTGATCCGATCGGCGCTGCGGAAGCGCTGAAGAACGGGCTGATCGAGGAGATCGTCGAGGGCCCGGCTGCCGGAGGCGAAGCTTTCGTGCGAAAGCTGTTGGCTGAAAAGCGTCCGCTGCGCCGTCTGCGCGACGACGACTCCAAGATCGCGGCGGCCAAGGCCGACCGCTCGATCTTCACCAACGCGGTCGCGGCCATGACCAAGAAGTCGCGCGGCCTGGAAGCGCCGTTCGCGGCGGCCGACGCCGTCGGCTACGCCATCGACCTGCCGTTCGACGAGGGCCTCAAGAAGGAGCGCGAGGGCTTCCTGAAGCTCGTCGCCAGCGATCAGTCCAAGGCGCAGCGTTATGCCTTCTTCGCCGAGCGCGAGGCCAGCAAGATCGCCGGTGTTCCTGAAGGGACCAAGCCGCGGCCCGTGAACCGCGTCGCCATCCTCGGCGCCGGCACGATGGGCGGCGGCATCGCGATGTCCTTTGCCAATGCCGGCGTTCCCGTCACCCTGATCGAGACCGGCGAGGAGCAGCTCAAGCGCGGCATGGGCATCATGCAGAAGAACTGGGAAGCGACCGCGGCGCGCGGGGGCATCCCGGCGGATGCGCCCGCCAAGCGCATGGCGCTGATCAACGGCGTCGTGGGCATCGAGAACGTCGGCGATGCCGACCTCGTCATCGAAGCCGTGTTCGAGACCATGGCAGTGAAGAAGGAAGTGTTCGGCAAGCTCGACCAATACGTCAAGCCGGGCGCCGTGCTCGCCTCCAACACCTCCTACCTGAACATCGACGAGATCGCGAAGTCGACCAAGCGTCCGCAGGACGTGCTCGGCATGCACTTCTTCTCGCCCGCCAACGTCATGAAACTGTGTGAGATCGTGCGCGCCGACAAGACCGCGCCGGATGCCCTCGTGACCGCGGTCAACATCGCACGGAAAATCGCAAAAGTGCCGGCCGTGGTCGGCGTCTGCGACGGCTTTGTCGGCAACCGCATGCTGGCCCAGCGCGGCAAGCAGTCGGAGAAGTTGCTGTTCGAAGGTGCCTTGCCCCAGCAGGTCGACGCCGTCGTGACGAAATTCGGCATGCCGATGGGGCCGTTCGCGATGGGTGACCTCGCCGGCCTCGACATCGGCTGGCGCTCGCGCAAGGACCGCGGCATCAAGTCGGAGATCGCGGACGCGCTCTGCGAAGCCGGCCGCTTCGGCCAGAAGACCGGCAAGGGCTATTACAAATACGAAGCCGGCTCCCGTTCGGCGCTACCGGATCCGGAAGTCGAGAAGCTGATCGACGAGACGCTGCTGCGTTTGGGCCGCAAGAAACGCGTCGTCAGCGACGACGAGATCCTCGAGCGCATGATGTATCCGATGATCAACGAGGGCGCGAAGATCCTGGAAGAAGGCATCGCCGCGCGCCCCTCCGATATCGACGTGGTCTGGCTCTATGGCTATGGCTGGCCGATCTACCGCGGCGGCCCGATGTTCTGGGCCGACACCGTCGGCCTCAAGCACATCGCCGATCGTCTCTCCTTCTATGCGAAGGAGACCAATGACCCCAGCCTCGAGCCCGCGCCACTGCTGAAGAAGCTCGCGGAGGAGGGCAAGACCTTCGCCTCGCTCGCGGCGGGCTCGAAAGCGGCGTGATGGTATTGGGGTGGCTGTGATGTCTCGCCCCGAGCAACGCTCTCTCCGTTCCCTCCCCCCTTGTGGGGGAGGGTCAGGGAGGGGGGTAGGCCCGGGCGCCGGCGCTTGTGGCCACCGCCTTCCCCAACCCTTCCCCACAAGGGGGAAGGGAGCCCGTCTGTCCGTGCCCGCCTCACGTTTGCAGAGTAACGACCCTTAATGACCCATCCCGGCGAACAGTTTTATCCCGAGGGCGTGCGCTGGGACGACGCCATCGTCCAGGGCACGCTGCCTGACCTGCTGGCAAAAGCCGCCGCTGACTACGGCCCGCGCACCGCGCTGGAATTCCGGGATCGTCCGATCACCTACACCGAACTCGCCGCGATGGCGGAGCGTGCGGCTGCCGCGTTCCTGCGCGCCGGCTGCGGCAAGAACACTTCCATCGCCCTGTTCCTCGGCAACACGCCCGATCATCCCGTCAATTTCTTCGGCGCACTGAAGGCAGGCGCCCGTGTCGCGCATCTGTCGCCGCTCGACGGCGAGATCGCGCTGACGCACAAGGTCTCCGATTCCGGTTCGCGCCTGCTCGTCACCACCAACCTCGCGGCGCTGCTGCCGACCGCGCTGAAATTCCTGGAGAAGGGCCTGATCGATCGCCTGGTCGTCTGCGAGGACGACAACTGGGGCAAGGTCGGCACACCGCAGGCTGCGATCCCCAGCGATCCCCGGATCGTCACCTTCAAGGCATTTGTCGAGGGCGCAACCGCGCCGGCAGAGTGGCCGCAAGTGAACGCCGACGATGTCGCGCTGCTGCAATATACCGGCGGCACCACCGGCCTGCCCAAAGGCGCGATGCTGACCCACGGCAACCTCACCTCGGCCGTGTCGATCTACGACGTCTGGGGCAAGCCGTCGCGCGCGACGCGCGGCGACGTCGTCGAGCGCGTGATCTGCGTGCTGCCACTGTTCCACATTTATGCGCTCACTGTCGTGCTGCTGTCCTCGCTCAGCCGCGGCTATCTGATCTCGCTGCATCAGCGTTTTGACGTCGAAGCGGTGATGCGCGACATCGAAATCAAGCGCGCGACTTATTTCCCCGGCGTGCCGACGATGTGGATCGCGATCGCCGCGCTCCCAGATCTCGACAAGCGCGACTTCTCCTCGCTCGCCACCATCGGCTCCGGCGGTGCGCCGCTGCCGGTGGAGGTCGCAAATTTCTTCGAACGCAAGGTCGGCAAGAAGCTCCGCAGCGGCTGGGGCATGACCGAGACCTGCTCGCCCGGCACCGGCCATCCGCCCACCGGTCCCGACAAGCCGGGCTCGATCGGCCTGATGCTGCCCGGCATCGAACTCGACGTCGTCGCGCTGGACGATCCGACACGCGTATTGCCGCCGGGCGAAGTCGGCGAGATCCGGATCAAGGGCCCGAACGTCACCAGGGGCTACTGGAACAGGCCCGAGGGGTCCGCGGAGGCCTTCGTCGACGGCCGCTTCGTCACCGGCGACATCGGCTATGTCGACACCGACGGCTATTTCTTCCTGGTCGACCGCAAGAAGGACATGATTATCTCCGGCGGCTTCAACGTCTACCCGCAGATGATCGAGCAGGCGATCTACACCCTACCAGGCGTGCACGAGGTGATCGTGCTCGGCATTCCGGACTCCTATCGCGGCGAGGCCGCAAAAGCCTTCATCAAGCTCAGGCCCGGCGCAAATCCGTTCTCGCTCGACGAACTGCGCGCGCAGCTCACCGGCAAGCTCGGCAAGCACGAATTGCCGGCGGAGGTCGAATTCGTCGACGATCTGCCGCGCACGCCGGTCGGAAAGCTGTCGCGCCATGAGTTGCGCCAGCAGCAGAAACCATCACAATCCGCCCAACTTGCCACCCGACTTGCATCAGGAGATCGCTCTTGACCGACGCCGTCATCGTTTCCACCGCTCGCACCCCGATTGGCAAGGCCTATCGCGGCGCGCTCAACGCCACCGAGGGCGCAACCCTGCTCGGCCACGCCATCGGCGAAGCCGTCGCGCGCGCCAAGGTCGACCCCAAGGAGGTCGAGGACGTCGTGATGGGCGCTGCGCTGCAACAGGGCGCGACCGGCGGCAACATCGCGCGCAAGGCGCTGCTCCGTGCCGGTCTCCCCGTCACCATCGCCGGCACCACCATCGACCGGCAATGCGCCTCGGGCCTGCAGGCGATCGCGCTCGCCGCACGTTCGGTGATTTTCGACGGCGTCGAGATCGCGGTCGGCGGTGGCGGCGAGTCCATCTCGCTGGTGCAGAACGACAAGATGAACGGCTTCCATGCGCAGGACCCGGCGCTGCTCGAGATCAAGGGCGAGGTCTACATGCCCATGATCGACACCGCCGAGATCGTCGCCAAGCGCTACGGCATCTCACGGGAGAAGCAGGACGAATATTCGCTGGAGAGCCAGCGCCGCACCGCCGCGGCCCAGCAGGGCGGCAAATTCAAGGACGAGCTCGCGCCGATCACCACCAAAATGGCGGTGACCGACAAGGCGACCGGTGCAGTCTCGTTCAAGGACGTCACGCTCTCGCAGGACGAGGGCCCGCGCCCCGAGACCACCGCAGAAGGCCTCGCCGGCCTCAAGGCCGTGCGCGGTGAAGGATTCAGCGTCACCGCCGGCAATGCCAGCCAGCTTTCGGACGGGGCTAGCGCCTCTGTGATCATGAGCGACAAGGAAGCGGCGAAGCGCGGGCTGAACCCGCTCGGCATCTTCCGCGGCTTCGTCTCCGCCGGCTGCGAGCCGGACGAGATGGGCATCGGCCCGGTGTTCGCCGTGCCGCGCCTGCTCAAGCGTCATGGCCTCACCGTCGACGACATCGGCCTGTGGGAGCTGAACGAAGCCTTCGCGGTGCAGGTGCTGTATTGTCGCGACAAGCTCGGCATCGACCCCGACAAGATCAACGTCGACGGCGGCGCGATCGCGGTGGGCCATCCCTACGGCATGTCGGGCGCGCGTCTCACCGGCCACGCTCTGATCGAAGGCCGCCGCCGCAAGGCGAAGTACGCGGTCGTCACCATGTGCGTCGGTGGCGGCATGGGCGCGGCGGGGCTTTTCGAGGTGTTGCAGTAGTTCTGGTCCAGCAGCCGTCGTCCCGGCGAAAGCCGGGACCCATACTCCGCAGCAGGAGTTTGGCGCACGAACAACAATGGCCTTCGCAAGACAACGAGGTCGGTGGTTATGGGTCCCGGCTTTCGCCGGGACGACACATTCACAGGAGGATCCGATGGATCTCGCATTCACGAAAGAAGAGCAGGCGTTTCGCGAGGAAGTGCGATCATTCTTCCGCGACAACGTGCCGCCGGATACGCGGCGCAAGCTGGTCGAGGGCCGCCACCTCTCGAAGGACGAGATGGTGACGTGGTGGCGCATCCTCAACAAGAAGGGCTGGGGCGTCAGCCACTGGCCCAAGCAATATGGCGGCACCGGCTGGACCTCCGTGCAGCACTACATCTTCAACGAGGAGCTGCAGTCCTATCCGGCGCCGCAGCCGCTCGCCTTCGGCGTCAGCATGGTCGGCCCCGTCATCTACACCTTCGGCAATGAAGAGCAGAAGAAGCAGTATCTGCCCCGCATCGCCAATGTCGACGATTGGTGGTGCCAGGGCTTCTCCGAGCCCGGCTCCGGCTCCGACCTCGCCTCGCTCAAGACCAAGGCCGAGCGCAAGGGCGACAAATGGATCATCAACGGCCAGAAGACCTGGACCACGCTCGCCCAGCACGCCGACATGATCTTCTGCCTCTGCCGCACCGACCCCTCCGCCAAGAAGCAGATGGGCATCTCCTTCATCGTGTTCTCGATGAAGTCCAAGGGCGTCACTGTGCGCCCGATCCAGACCATCGACGGCGGCGCCGAGGTCAACGAGGTGTTCTTCGACGACGTCGAAGTGCCCATCGAGAACCTGATCGGCGAGGAGAACAAGGGCTGGGACTACGCGAAATTCCTGCTCGGCAATGAGCGCACCGGGATTGCCCGGGTCGGCGTCTCCAAGGAGCGGCTCCGCCGCATCCGCGATCTCGCCGGTAAGGTCGAATCCGGCGGCAAGCCGATCATCCAGGACGCGGCCTTCCGCGACAAGCTCGCGGCCTGCGAGATCGAGCTCAAGGCGCTCGAACTCACCCAGCTCCGCGTCGTCGCCGACGAAGGCAAGCATGGCAAGGGCAAGCCCAATCCGGCGTCGTCAGTGTTGAAGATCAAGGGCTCCGAGATTCAGCAGACCACCACCGAGCTGCTGATGGAAGTGATCGGCCCGTTCGCGGCACCCTACGATGTGCACGGCGATGACGGCTCGAACGAAGCCATGGACTGGACCGCCCAGATCGCGCCGAGCTATTTCAACAACCGCAAGGTCTCGATCTACGGCGGCTCCAACGAGATCCAGCGCAACATCATCGCCAAGGCGGTGCTGGGGCTTTGATCGTACACTATCAACACGCACTCACCGTCATGGCCGGGCTCGACCCGGCCATCCACGCCTAGCGCTACGAAAGAACGTGGATGCCCGGCACAAGGCCGGGCATGACGACATCGATACCGGAGAGCAACGAACATGGATTTTGATCTGAACGAGGAGCAACGGCTTCTCAAGGAAAGCATCGACGGACTCTTGACCGATTCCTACGATTTCGAGAGCCGCAAGAAGTACATGAAGGAGAAGGGCGGCTGGAGCAAAACCGTCTGGGGCAAGCTCGCCGAGCAGGGCCTGCTCGGTCTGCCCTTCGCGGAGGCCGATGGCGGCTTTGGCGGCGGCGGCGTCGAGACCATGATCGTGATGGAGGCGCTCGGCAAGGCGCTGGTGCTCGAGCCTTATCTCGCGACCGTCGTGATCGGCGGCGGCTTCCTGCGCCATGCGGGCAGCGATGCGCAGAAGGCCGCGCATGTGCCCGGCATCGTCGACGGCAGCAAGACGCTCGCCTTTGCCCAGCTCGAGAAGAACTCGCGCTACGATCTCTTCGACGTCACCACGACGGCGAAGAAGAAGGGCGACGGTTGGGTCATCGACGGCGAGAAGTTCGTCGTGCTCAACGGCGAGAACGCCGACACGCTCATCGTGACCGCGCGCACCAAGGGCGAGCGCCGCGACAAGAGCGGCATCGGTTTGTTCCTGGTGCCGGCCGACGCCAAGGGCGTCGCCAAGAAGTCGTACCCGACCCAGGACGGCCTGCATGCCGCCGACATCACCTTCACCGGCGTCGAAATCGGTGCCGATGCGGCGCTCGGCAATCCCGACGACTCGCTCGCGCTGATCGAGCGTGTGGTCGACGAAGCTCGCATCGCGCTTTGCGCCGAAGCGGTCGGCCTGATGGACGAGTCGCTGAAGACCACGGTCGAGTACATTAAGACGCGCAAGCAGTTCGGCGTGCCGATCGGTTCGTTCCAGTCGCTGCAGCACCGCGCCTCCGACATGTTCGTCGCCGCCGAGCAGGCGCGATCGATGTCGATGTTCGCGACCATGGCTGCTGATTTCGAGGACGCCAAGGAGCGCAGCAACGCCGTTGCGGCGGCCAAGGTGCAGATCGGCAAATCGCTGAAGTTCGTCGGACAGCAGGCGATCCAGCTCCACGGCGGCATCGGCATGACCATGGAGGCGAAGATCGGCCACTATTTCAAACGCCTGACCATGATTGAGAACTCGTTCGGTGACACCGACTACCACCAGCGCCGCGTGGCGGATGGTGGCGGGTTGATCTGAACTGAGCCGGCCACACGAAGACTGTCATGCCCCGGCTTGACCGGGGCATCCAGTACTCCGCGGCGGCTGTTCGTTCACACAGCTTCAGCCGCGGCGTACGGGATCGCCCGGTCAAGCCGGGCGATGACACCGAACAAGTGGACGCAGGGACCCCGACACCAATGAAAAACACCCCGTTCGATCTCACCGGCAAGGTCGCCGTGGTCACCGGCTCCAGCCGCGGCATCGGCCGCTCCTCCGCCGAGCTGCTCGCAAAACTCGGCGCCAAAGTGGTGGTCTCCTCGCGCAAGGCCGACGCGTGCCAGGAGGTCGTCGATGGCATCAAGGCGGCCGGTGGTGACGCCACCGTCATCCCCTGCAACATCGCGCGCAAGCAGGAGGTCGAGGCGCTGATCGCGGGCGCGACCAAGCATTACGGCAAGATCGACATCCTGGTCTGCAACGCCGCCGTCAACCCGTATTACGGCCCGCTGCTCGACATCACCGACGAAGCCTTCGACAAGATCATGGGCAGCAACGTCAAGAGCAACATCTGGCTCTCCGCGCTGGCGATCCCGCAGATGGCCGAGCGCGGCAACGGCTCCGTCGTCATCATCTCCTCGATCGGCGGCCTGCGCGGTTCGACCGTGATCGGCGCCTACGGCATCTCGAAAGCCGCCGACTTCGCGCTGTGTCGTTCGCTCGCCGGCGAATGGGGCCCGAAAGGCGTCCGCGTCAACTGCATCGCGCCCGGCCTGGTCAAGACCGACTTCGCCCGCGCGCTGTGGGAAGACGAAGCGAATCTGAAGCGCCGCACCGCCACCACGCCGCTTCGCCGCATCGGCGAACCCGACGAAATCGCGGGCGCAGTCGCCTACCTCGCCTCGGATGCGTCGAGCTTCATGACCGGACAGACCATCGTCATCGACGGGGGCGTGACCACGGCGGCGCCGTAGTCGCCGCTCGTCCGCTACGGGCGGCGCTCGGCCAAGGTGCGTTCGATGGCGCTTTCGATGGCGCGGACGACGATCAGGGCCGAACGTTCGTCGAGATGCACGCCGTCGTCCCAACGCAGCTCGCGTCGCGGCGGATCGATCGGCAGCCAAAGCGCGCGATCCGGGAAGGCTTCGTTGACGATCTCGTTGGTGATCCGGACCATGCGGGAGCCTTCGATCTCCGGCGCAAACGGAACGTGGATCAGAAACACGCGGGTGCCGCGCCGCTGCAGCTCGTCGATGAGCTGCCTGACGCGGACCACATTCGCGCGTACCGGCACGGTCGGGTCAGCTTCGTTCATCTGCTCCAGCGCACGGTCGAGATAGACCTTGTTGTCGAACGTGCCCGGCGGCTGGCTGAGCAGGCGATCCCGCTCGGCGCGCGCCCGGGCGGGATCGGGTTCACCGTGCTTCCACGTTTCATAGCCCGCGACCGCTGTTCGCACCGGGCGCAACAGCAGCGCTTCCGTGCCCGCGCCGCCGGAAAATTTCTCGATCAGCGCGCTGTCCGACTCGCGCGTCAGGACATTCGTCTCGATCAGCACGATCTTTGGCGGGTTCGGCCGGTTCGCGACGATCTCGAGACCTGTCACCGGCGAGCCGCCCGCCAACGAAAGATTGCGGACGCGCGGCGGCGAGAAATACTCCTCCTTGAGGCGCCAGGCGACCGAGCTGCCGACCACCACGACTTCAGGCGTGGGATCCCGCACAAAGCGGTTGAGACTGATCAGGCTGCCGCCGCGGGTCGTGACCGCCGGCTGCTGCAGGGCCGAGCCGAAGCGCGCCTTCGTGAAGGCGCAGGCCAGCAGCAGCGCGGCTGCAGCCGCCGCGCACTTGATCAGCCATGAAAGCGTTAAATTCTGCTGCATGTCAGAACTGGAAGTAGATGAAGGTGCTGTCGGGCCCCGCCTCGAGACAGGCGAGCGCCGCGAGCGCGCCATAGAGATACGGCTCCCATCGCCGCAACCGGCCTTCGACCAGCGCGCCGATGCCGACATGCTGGATGATAACCGGCAAGGCATAGAGCAAAGCGAGGTTGGTGAACAGTTTTGGCGGATTGGGCGTGTCCGTCGCGATGAACATTCCCTTGAGGTAGCTG
This sequence comes from Bradyrhizobium sp. WSM4873, assembly GCF_055811355.1. Lineage (NCBI taxonomy): Bacteria > Pseudomonadati > Pseudomonadota > Alphaproteobacteria > Hyphomicrobiales > Nitrobacteraceae > Bradyrhizobium > Bradyrhizobium sp. WSM4873. The sequence continues at coordinate 39,650 of NZ_JBVVPS010000022.1, forward strand.
AGCGCGTGGTCGAAGTTCGGCAGCTTGAAGAAGATCCAGAGCATCGTGACGCAGAAGAACACAATGCCCATCCGGATCACCCGCACCGCCGGGCTTCGATCGCCCAGGAGCTTCAGGAACGGTCGTTCGATCACGAGCAGGATTCCGTGCGCCATGCCCCACAGGGCGTAGCTCAGGCTGGCACCATGCCAGAGTCCACCAAGCGTCATCACGATCATGAGGTTGAGGCAGGTTCGAGCCGGTCCATGACGGTTGCCGCCGAGCGGAATGTACAAATAGGTCTTGAGCCAACTCGACAACGAGATGTGCCAACGTGTCCAGAACTCCGAGAACGAGGTCGAGATGTAGGGCAGGTTGAAGTTCACGGGCAGGCGATAGCCGAACAGCAGGCCGAGGCCGAGCGCGATCGCCGAGTAGCCGAAGAAGTCGGCGTAGATCTGGTAGCTGTAGAGGAACACCAGCAGCCAGCGGTCCTGCGTGCGCAGCGTCTCGTAGAGCGGGAAGTCCATATAGGACGTCATCTCGTTGAGATTGTTCGCCACATACAGCTTGAAGAAATAGCCGACCAGGATCCATTTCGCGGCCTCGACGAAGGCAACGTCACCGATCCGCTTGGGAACGATCTGCGGCATGAACTGGGCCGCGCGCGTGATCGGGCCGGACACCAGCTGCGGAAAGAAGATGATGTAGAGGAACACCTCGCGCAAGCGCACGGTGCGCTTCTCGCGCGTCAGGTCGACCAGCAGGCTGATGTTGTGGAACACGAAGAACGAGATGCCGATCGGCAGCGGCAGCCGCAGCAGGAAGTCAATCGGCGCGGTGCCGGTGAGATGGGTCGCGGCGGCGTCAACGAACAGGAACTTGTATTTGAAGAACGCCAGCAGGCCGAGATTGAAGACGATGCCGGCCGGCATCCAGAAAGTTCGATTATCGAACGCAAGCACCAGGCAGAGATGGGTGCCGAGCACCGCGACGAGCAGCAGCGGCAGCAGCTCCGGCTGGCCGAAGCCATAGAAGAACACGCTTGCGAGGACGAGCAGCGGGACCTGGAAGCCGCGCAGGGAAGGCAGGTAATAGACGCCGAACACGATCGCGACGAAGATGCCGAACTGAAAAGAAGTGAAGGTCATGCCGCCCCATTTGCCGGCCCGGCATGTAGCATTTTCGCATTCTCTGTCCTAGCCCGGTGTCCTCCCCCGCTCCGGGGAAGTGGCATATGAAATTCAAAAGGACCGCGCCGCTTGCTCCGCCTCGCCCGCTTGCGGGAGAGGCCGACGCGCCCCGGGCGATGCGAAGCATCGTCCGCGCGCGGCGGGTGAGGGCTCTCACCCGTGGGGATTCCCTCCGCAATTCTCGACATCCCATTGCGGAGACAGCCCTCACCCCAGCCCTCGCCCGCAAGCGGGGGAGGGAGCGCACTGCCGATGCCGCCGCACCCCCCAGGGGAGGATCAACGCCCGCGCCTTGACCTGCTGCCGGCAATCCCGTTTTCTCTGCCCCAACACAACAACCCCTCCTCACGGGAACACGCCAAGGGCAAGCCGCCATGTCTTTCGTCCTCGCCATCGACCAGGGCACCACCTCCTCGCGCGCGATCGTGTTTCGCGGCGACATTTCCATTGCGGCGAAGGCGCAGGCCGAGTTTCCGCAGCATTTCCCCGCCTCGGGCTGGGTCGAGCACGAGCCTGAGGACATCTGGACCTCGACCGTGACGGTCTGCCGCGACGCGATCGCGCAGGCCGGCATCAGCGCAAAGGACATCGCCGCGATCGGGATCACCAACCAGCGCGAGACCACCGTGGTGTGGGACCGCGCGACCGGGCAGGCCGTGCACCGCGCCATCGTCTGGCAGGACCGCCGCACCGCCGACATCTGCGCCAAGCTGAAAGCCGACGGCCGCGAGCCCGTGATCTCGCAGAAGACCGGCCTGATCATCGATCCCTATTTCTCCGGCACCAAGGTCGCCTGGATTCTCGACCACGTCCCCGGCGCACGGGCGCGCGCCGCCCGCGGCGAGCTGATGTTCGGCACCGTCGATTGCTATCTGCTGTGGCGCCTCACCGGCGGCAAGGTGCATGCCACCGACGCCACCAACGCCTCGCGCACGCTGCTGTTCAACATCCACACCGGCGAGTGGGACGACGAGCTCTTGGAGATCATCGGCGTGCCGCGCTCGATGCTGCCCGAGGTGAAGGATTCCTCCGCCCGTTTCGGCGAGAGCACGCCGGACCTGTTCGGCGGCGCGATTGCGATCTCCGGCATCGCCGGCGACCAGCAGGCCGCGACCATCGGCCAGGCCTGCTTCCGCCCGGGCATGATGAAGTCGACCTACGGCACCGGCTGCTTCGCCCTGCTCAACACCGGCACCACGCCCGTGGCCTCGAAGAACAAGCTGCTCACCACCATCGCCTACCAGCTCGGCGGCAAACGCACCTACGCGCTCGAAGGCTCGATCTTCGTCGCAGGCAGCGCGGTGCAATGGCTGCGCGACGGCCTCGGCATCATCAAGCATGCCGCCGAGACTGGACCTCTTGCTGATCAGTCCGACTCGATGCAGAGCGTCTATCTCGTCCCGGCCTTCGTCGGCATGGGCGCGCCGTACTGGAATCCGCGCGTGCGCGGCGCGCTGTTCGGCCTCACCCGCAACACCGGCCCGGCCGAGCTTGCCCATGCGGCGCTCGAAAGCGTCTGCTACCAGACGTTTGACCTCTGGGCCGCGATGCGCGCCGACTGGCCAAGCTCGGAAACCGCAAGCGTCGTGCTCCGCGTCGATGGCGGCATGACCGCATCCGACTGGACCATGCAGCGCCTCGCCGACCTGCTCGACGCGCCCGTCGATCGCCCCGTGATCCAGGAGACGACGGCACTGGGCGCCGCCTATCTCGCGGGCCTCCAGGCCGGCGTCTATCCCGAGCCGACGAAGTTCGCCGACAACTGGCGCCTCGAGCATCGCTTCAAGCCGAACATGAGCCAGGCCACGCGCGAGCGGAAGCTCGCCGGCTGGGCGAGGGCGGTGAAGGGCGTGCTGGCAAGCGACGAGGGCGAGGGGTAGGCCGGTCTCGTAGCCCGGATGGAGCGCAGCGAAATCCGGGGGTCTCCAGAAGCGATTACCCTGACGCCGCGGTGAATGAGGCGTATCCACAAACTCCGCCGTCGTCCTGGCGAAAGCCAGGACCCATAACCACCGAGCTAAGTTGCCTTGGACCGCTGGTCGCCCCAACCTGCCGCAACCGCGACCAGCTGTGGTAATGGGTCCTGGCTTTCGCCAGGACGACACGGAAGGTGTGGCCGGCGTTCAGCTTCAAAGGGACGCATCCCATGATCCTCCCCGACGGCTATTCCGACATTCCCGCCGGCAAGATCGCTGCCGTCGTCACGCATCTCGAGATGACCGCGCGCCCGGCGCCGCGTGACGATCCTCCCGGCGCCTGGACCCTTCGCAAGGTCGATACCCCCGCGCTTCATTGGTATCGCGACCTCCATCGCCGCGTGGGCGAAGAGTGGTTGTGGTTTTCGCGCGCGCGCATGAACGACGCCGAGCTCGCCGCAATCGTCCACGCACCGGGCGTCGAGGTCTATGCGCTTGCCGTGGACAGCCACGATGAAGGCCTGCTGGAGCTGGACTTTCGGGAGGCCGGCCAGTGCGAGCTCGTGTATTTCGGTGTCACCGCGAAACTGATCGGCAGCGGTGCCGCCCGCTTTATGATGAACCGCGCGCTTGAGGTCGCATGGTCACACGATCTGTCCCGCGTCTGGGTGCACACCTGCACCTTCGATCATCCGTCGGCCGTCGCATTCTACCAGCGCTCAGGCTTCCGTGCATTTCGGCGCCAGATCGAGGTCGCCGACGACCCGCGTCTCAATGGCACCGCGCCGCGGACGGCGGCAAAGCATGTGCCGATTATCGGCTAGTGCGCAGCTGCCTCCCCACCGTCATTGCGAGGAGCCCTTGCGACGAAGCAATCCAGACTGTCTCCGCCGAGAGATCCTGGATTGCTTCGCTGTGCTCGCAATGACGGAGTGCCGGCATCACGACCCTCGTTAGCCGTTGAAATTCACCGCATTGGTGTTGGCGCCGCAAACCAGCACCGTGACCCGCTCGCCGCTGGCGCAACAGCAGATTGGCAAAGGCACCCCGCGCCTTGAACGATCCGGAATGCTGCAACAGCTCGAGCTTGAAAATGACCGGTACGGGCGGCAGGCCAAAATCAGCGAGATCGGCTGGACGAGCGGCGTGCACCGTATGTGCGGGCGGATGACGGCCTCAGTCGCCGCGATCCGCTCCCGATTGATGTCCATTGTTGCTGTCATGATACCGTCCTTGACAGCGCATCCGGCGGACGCTGTCGCGGTGCCGTTGCATCCGGCGCAATGCTCCACTTCCGTGATTTTGCTTGCGCCACTGCGGCCTTGCCGTGGAAACTGATTGGCCCTGCCTTGTCCAAAGCCAGAAGAGCGCAAAACATGTTCCTGATCGGCCAATATGATTCCCCCTTTGTCCGCCGTGTCGCGATCGCGCTGCGGCTTTACGGCCTCGCCTTCGAGCACAAGCCGTGGTCGACCTTCGGCGATGCCGAGAAGATCGCGCCCTATAACCCGCTGCGACGCGTGCCGACGCTGGTGCTCGACGACGGCGAGGCGCTGATCGAGAGCACGGTCATCCTCGATTATCTCGACGAGTTGGTCGGGCCGGAGAAGGCGATGCTGCCGCGCTCCGGCGCCGAGCGCCGGCGTCATTTGCGCATCTGCGCGCTCGCTTCCGGCCTCGGCGACAAGGCGGTGAGCCTGCTCTACGAGCGGGTGCTGCGGAAGGAGCAGCTTGCACTGTGGGTGGAGCGTTGCGAGGCGCAGATCGCGGACGTGCTGAAAGCGTTGGAGGCCGAGCGCGCCAAGGTGACCACGCCGTACTGGTTAGGTGATCGCATCGGTCACGCCGACATCGCGGTGGCCTGCGTCGTCCGCTTCACCCGCGAGGCGCACCCTCAATCGTTCGAGCCGTCGCGGTATCCGGCGCTGTCGGCGCATGCCGCCGCTTGCGAGGCGCTGGCGCCGTTCAAGGAGATCGTGCAGCCGCTGGCACCGCCGAAGGGGTGAGCCGTTTTCAGGCTCTCCCGCAATTGCAGGGGATTTCACGAGGACGGCGCGGCTTGCTCCGGGCGATGCGAAGCATCGTCCCGCGCGCGGCGGGTGAGGGCTCTCACCACACGGGGGACATCCTCCGTAATTCTCGACAACGCCAACGCGGAGACACCCCCACCCCAGCCCTCCCCGCAAGTGGGAGAGGGAGCCCACTGCCGATGCTGTTGCATCGTGCACGCCATATGCGATCGTGCTGCGCAGGCGAGGAGAAGCGCCGCTACGCAAACCCGATTTTGATCAGGATCATCAGGAACAGGCCGCCGACGACCGCGCAGACCGCGGCACCGATCAGCGGCCCCAGCGCGCCTTTCCGGCTTGCGGGCTCCAGCACAGCCTGCCCCGGCTGGTCCGGATCGTAATAGACCTGGACGCTCTTCCCGGGCCGATATTTCGCCGCGGCGTCTTCGGCGACCTCGCGCAGGCCGGAGATCATGGTGCCGTTCCAATCGACTTCGGTGCCGATGAAGTCGCGCTTGCCGACCCTGTAGGCGTAGCGCAGGTCGACCTGATAGCGGTGGACGAGCTTTGACGTCGTCGGTCGATTGTCGTGCTCGGTCTTCTCTTCGATGATTTCCTCGATCACGTCGCAATGGATGACCCTGCCCGACGCGGTCGGCCAGCGCAGGCTGGCGCTCGCCAGCCGGCGCGTCCGGACATAATCGGCGGCGAGGAACACCCCGCCCACGAGCACGATGATCGGCACCGCGAACGCGAATAGCGGGACGCCCTTGTCGGCGTAGAGCACGTGGCCTGCGAACGAATGCGCGGTCAGGGTGGCGGCGATGATGCCGAACACCATTGTGAACGCAACCAGTGCCGCGACGTTCTGCGCGGCGGCGGGCTCCAGCAGCGCCTCGGTCGGCTGCTTGGGATCGACATGGACGTCGACATGGGCGCCGACCGGATAACGTCCGGTCAGTTTTGCGGCCAGGACCCTCGTGGTGATGACGGTGCCGCCGACAAAGACCTTGTCGCCTTCCAGCTCCTGGCCGCCGGCCTGATAGCGGTAGCGGATGATGGGCTTGGCGTCGTTCCGGTCGTCCGAGGAATGCGCCGCCGGCTGGTCGACCCGCGAGACCGTGATGATGCCCTCGACCTTGTCCCAGCTCCGCGCCGCCACCATCCGGCCGCGCATGCGGACCAGGTTGAACAGCGTCAATCCAAACAGCAGCACGGCGATGCCGGCGGCAATCTGGGTCCACATCAATTGTTGGGCGTTCAGCATCCGATTCCCCTGCGCTTCGGCGGCGACCGGCATTGGTCGCAGCGAACACGCGTTGCGTTCGATGCTGCGCGTTGCCCGGCACATGCCAGGCGTTGCTTCACCAACGTCGTCCTGGCGAAAGCCAGGACCCATGACCCCAGCGGGTCATTTGGCGAGGATTGGTCGTTCGGGAGTGCCAGCGATGGTCACCGATGGACGCGGTATGAATCCTGGCTTTCGCCAGGACGACATCGAACGTCTGGCATGCGCCCATGATCGCGGCGGACGGGGCAGCGAGTATCAAACGGACACGGTCGGCGATGATGGAATGTTACAGGTGTTTTGCCCGACGCCGCAAGCAATTTCGGTAAGGCCGAATTTATCGTGCTTTTTCAACCCCATGCCTACTGTGCATGGGGTTGATTTCTCGTTTTGTGTTTGGAGGGCGCCTAGCCCGCGCCCGCGCGCTTCTTCTGCCAGACCAGGTGCACGGCGCAGGTGCAGCCCGGCGGATGCGAGGCAAGCTCCTTCGACGTTTCGTCGTTGGCCGGTGTTGCCACGAAGGTCGCCTTGTCGCTCGCGCTCTCTCGCGCCGGGATGTAGTTCAGGATCGGTGCGAGCCAGCGCTCGGTCTCGGCGACGCTCATGCCCTTGCGCGCGGCATAATCCTCGACCTGATCGCGCTCGATCTTGCCAACGCCGAAATAATAGCTCTCGGCATTCGCGAGATAGAGCCCCGACACGGAAGAGCCCGGCCACATCGCGAAGCTCTCGGTCAGCTTCACGCCGGCAGTGTTCTCGGCGTCGAGCAGGTCGAACAGCGTGGCCTTCTCGGTGTGATCGGGCTGCGCGGGATAGCCGGGGGCGGGACGGATGCCCTGGTATTTTTCGAGGATCAGATCGTCGGTCGAGAGCGCCTCATCCGGCGCATAGGCCCAGAACTCGCGGCGCACGCGGGCATGCATGCGCTCGGCGAAGGCCTCCGCAAGGCGATCGGCCAGCGCCTTGCACAGGATCGAGGAGTAGTCGTCATTGGCCATCTTGAACCGGTCGGCGACCACATCCTCGCCGATGCCGGCGGTGACGACGAACCCGCCGACATAATCGGGCACGCCGGTGCCTACAGGCGCGACGAAGTCGGACAGCGCCGCGTTGAAACGGCCCTCGCGCTTCTCGAGCTGCTGGCGCAGCGTGTGCAGCGTCGCGATCGTCCTGGTCCGGCTCTCGTCGGCATAGAGCACGATGTCGTCGCCCTGCGCATTGGCCGGCCAGAAGCCGACGGTGGCCCGCGCGCGGAACCATTTCTCCTTGACGATCAGGTCGAGCATCTTGCGCGCGTCATCGTAGAGCGAGCGCGCGACTTCGCCGACCTTGGCATCGTCGAGGATGGCGGGGAAGCGCCCGGCGAGCTCCCAGGTCTGGAAGAACGGCGTCCAGTCGATATAGGGCACCAGCTCGGCGAGATCGTAGTCGTCAAAGCTCCTGGTGCCGAGGAAGGTCGGCTTCACCGGTTTGTTCGCGGCAAAGTCGACCGGCACGCGGTTGGCGCGGGCGGTCGCCAGCTTCAGCCGCTTCTTGTCGGCCTGGGCGCGCATATGCGCATCCGAGATCTTTGCGTATTCGGCCCGGACTTCGGCGGCATAGGTCTCGCGCCTCTCGGGCGACAGCAGAGCAGATGCAACACCCACCGCGCGACTGGCGTCGTTGACATGCACCACGGGGCCTGCGCGATAGCTCGGGTCGATCTTCACCGCCGTATGCACGCGGCTCGTCGTGGCGCCGCCGATCAGCAGCGGCAGCTTGAGGCCTTCGCGCTGCAATTCGCCAGCGAAGAACGCCATCTCGTCGAGCGAGGGCGTGATCAGGCCGGACAGCCCGACGATGTCGGCCTTCTCCGCCTTCACGGTCTCGACGATCTTGGCCGCGGGCACCATGACGCCGAGGTCGATCACCTCGTAGTTGTTGCACTGGAGCACGATGCCGACGATGTTCTTGCCGATGTCGTGGACGTCGCCCTTGACGGTCGCGAGCACGATCTTGCCGGCGGACGAGGAGCCTTCCGTGCCGATGCCGTTGGCGAGGTTGCGCGCCTTCTCCTCTTCCATGAACGGCATCAGCCAGGCGACAGCCTGCTTCATCACGCGTGCCGACTTCACCACCTGCGGCAGGAACATCTTGCCGTCGCCGAAGAGATCGCCGACCACGTTCATGCCCGCCATCAGCGGTCCCTCGATCACGTCGAGCGGCCGCTTCGAAGCCTTGCGGGCCTCCTCGGTATCCTGCTCGATGAACTCGGTGATCCCATGCACCAGCGAATGCGACAGCCGCTTCGCCACCGGCCATTCGCGCCAGGCGAGATCGGCTTCCTTGGTCTGGGTCTTGTTACCGCGGAATCTTTCCGCTAGCGCCAGCAGACGCTCGGACGCACCGGGGTCGCGGTTGAGGATGACGTCCTCGCACACCTGGCGCAATTCGGGATCGATGTCGTCATAGACGATCATCTGCCCGGCATTGACGATGCCCATGTCCATGCCGGCCTTGATGGCGTGATACAGGAACACCGAGTGCATGGCCTCTCGCACCGGCTCGTTGCCGCGGAACGAGAACGACAAATTGGATACACCACCGGAAATGTGCGCGCCCGGCAGGTTCTTGCGTATCCAGCGCGTCGCCTCGATGAAGTCGACGCCGTAATTGTTGTGTTCCTCGATGCCGGTTGCGATCGCGAAAATATTCGGATCGAAGATGATGTCTTCCGGCGGGAAGCCGACGCGGTTCACCAAAATGTCGTAGGCGCGCTTGCAGATATCGGTCTTGCGGGCGAACGTGTCGGCCTGGCCGACCTCGTCGAACGCCATCACCACGACGGCCGCGCCGTGGCGGCGGGCGATCTTGGCCTCGTGAATGAACTTGTCCTCGCCTTCCTTCATCGAGATCGAATTGACGACGGGCTTGCCCTGCACGCATTTCAGGCCGGCCTCGATCACGGAGAATTTCGAGCTGTCGACCATCACGGGCACGCGGGCGATGTCGGGCTCGGCGGCGACGAGGTTGAGGAAGGTCACCATCGCGGCTTCCGAGTCCAGGAGACCCTCGTCCATGTTGACGTCGATGATCTGTGCGCCGTTCTCGACCTGGTCGCGAGCTACCTGCAACGCGGCGGTGTAGTCGCCGGCGGTGACCAGCTTGCGGAAGCGGGCGGAGCCGGTGACGTTGGTGCGCTCGCCGACGTTCACGAAAGGAATGGCGTCGGTCAGGATGAACGGCTCGAGGCCGGAGAGCCGCAGGCGAGGTTCGATCTCCGGCACGATGCGCGGCTTGTGCGGCGCGACCGCAGCCGCAATCGCCGCGATATGGTCCGGCGTGGTGCCGCAGCAGCCGCCGACGATGTTGACCAAACCATCACGCGCGAACTCGCCGACCAGCCGGGCCATGTATTCCGGGGTCTCGTCATACTGGCCGAACTCGTTGGGCAGGCCGGCATTGGGATAGGCACAAACAAGCGTGTCGGCGACCCGCCCGATATCGGCGATATGCGCGCGCAGATCTTCCGCGCCGAGCGCGCAGTTGAAGCCGATGGTAACGGGCTTCGCATGCTGCACCGAATGCCAGAACGCTTCCGGCAACTGGCCGGACAGCAGGCGGCCGGACTTGTCGGTGATGGTGCCCGACACCATCACGGGCACGTCGATGCCGCGCTCCTCGGTGATCTCGGCGATCGCGTAGAGCGCAGCCTTGGCGTTCAGCGTGTCGAAGATGGTCTCGACCAGCAGCAGATCGACGCCGCCGTCGAGCATGCCGTTGATCTGCTCGCCATAGGATTTGCGCAGATCGTCGAACGTGACGGCGCGGTAGCCGGGATTGGACACGTCGGGCGAGATCGAGGCGGTGCGGTTGGTCGGTCCGATCGCGCCGGCCACGAAGCGCGGCTTGCCGTCCTCGGCCTCGACGCGGCGTGCGGCGTTGCCGGCGAGGCGGGCGCCTTCGCGCGCCATCTCATAGACGATGTCGGCGAGATCGTAATCGGCCTGGGCAATCGAGGTCGTGGAGAAGGTGTTGGTGGCGACGATGTCGGCGCCGGCACGCAAATAGGCGGCGTGGATGTCCTCGATCGCCTGCGGCTGGGTCAGGATCAGGAGGTCGTTGTTGCCGCGCAAATCGCGATGGAAGGTCTTGAAGCGCTCGCCGCGGAAGGCGGCCTCGTCGAACTGGAGGTTCTGGATCATCGTGCCCATGGCGCCGTCGAGCACGAGAATGCGCTCGCGCGCGGCGTCGAGCAGGGCGGTTCGCTTGGGAGAAGTGGATACGATCATGGTGTCTCAAGCCGCCTTCTGCGCGCTCTTGGCGCGGATGCCGAGCAAATGGCTGATCGCGAACACGAGATCGGCGCGGTTCATGGTGTAGAAATGGAAGGTGTCGACGCCGTGCTTGGCGAGCTTCTGCACCTGGGCCGCGGCGACCGTCGCCGCCACCAGCTTGCGGGTCTCGGCGTCTTCATCGAGGCCCTCGAACTTCGCGGCGATCCAGTCCGGCACGGAGGTGCCGTTGCGGGTGACGAAATTGCGAGCCTGCTTGAAATTATGCATGGGCATGATGCCCGGCACGATCGGGATGTTGATCCCCCGCGCGCGCACGCGGTCGAGATAACGGAAGTAGAGGTCGTTATCAAAGAACACCTGCGTGATCGCGCGGGTCGCACCCGCATCGACCTTGGCCTGCAGCGTGTCGATGTCATCATCGAAGTCGCGCGCCTCGGGATGCTTCTCGGGGTACGCCGAGACCGACACCTCGATATCGCCGTGCCGCTTCCTGATGCCGGCGACGAGGTCGGCGGAGCTCTGGTAGCCCTCGGGATGGCTGGAATAGGCCGTGCCGATGCCGCCGGCGGGATCGCCGCGCAAGGCCACGATGTGGCGGACGCCGACCTCGTGATAGCGATCGACGATCTCGTCGATCTCCCCGCGCGAGGCGCCGACGCAGGTCAGATGCGCGGCCGGCAGCAGCGCGGTTTCTTTCAGGATGCGCGAGATGGTCGCGTGGGTGCGCTCACGGGTCGAGCCGCCGGCGCCATAGGTGACCGAGACGAATTTCGGGTCGAGCGGGGCCAGCCGGTTGATGGTATCCCAGAGATTGCGCTCCATATCTTCCGTCTTGGGCGGAAAGAACTCGAATGAGATCGCAGGCCGCTTCAGGTACCCGTCTTGCCCGTTGGTATGGGCAGGCGTCGTCACGTCAGTCATGGGCACCACTCACTCCAAGGGCTCGCCGGGTCGTTGGCGGTTCGGCGGTCAGGTCTAGATTGGGAGAGGCTAAGATAAGCCAAAACGGCCGCACTCGACAGCCCATCAGAGATGGGAAATTGCCCACTTTCTGCACATCGATTAAAAATCGTGTGAGGTCAGAGGTCGAGGTGGGAAGACGATCTAGGATAAATCATATTACATCAGGTAGATAACAGAAGATGGAGACTTGTTCGGTGCAAATTTGTCCGTGGGCAATATGAAAGTCATACTATCAGCGCGGTAACTGTCCCAACGCTGCGGTGAAGTCGCGCGAGGCGGCCGCCTGCACGTCAGACCTGCGCGCCCTGCCCATTGCCGCTGCGCCGCCCTCCGCTACGTTAGCGCGCCATGATCCCGCTCTCAGTCCTCGATCTCTCCGTCGTCACAACTGGCACAAAGCCCGCCGCGGCGCTGCGCAACAGCATCGACCTGGCGCGCCATGTCGACGGGCTCGGCTATGTCCGCTACTGGCTCGCCGAACATCACAACCTCGCCTCCGTCGCGAGTCCTGCGCCCGACGTGATGATCGGGCAGATCGCGGCGGTGACCAAGCACATCCGCGTCGGCTCCGGTGGTGTGATGCTGCCCAATCACGCACCATTGGTCGTAGCCGAGCGCTTCAAGATGCTCGAGGCGTTGTTTCCCGGCCGTATCGATCTCGGCCTCGGCCGCGCGCCCGGCACTGACGGCGCTACGGCCTATGCGCTGCGCAGCCGGCTCGACCGCCGCGAAGGCGACGATTTCCTCGAGCGGCTGCACGAATTGATCCTGTGGCAGACCCGGGAATTCCCCTCGGGCCATCCCTACCACAACGTCGTCGCGATGCCCGACGATACGCCGTTGCCGCCGATCTGGCTGCTCGGCTCCAGCGATTATTCGTCGGAGCTCGCCGCGCAAGTCGGCATGGGCTTCGCATTCGCCCATCATTTTGCGTCCCACGATGCGATCGACGCGATGGTGCATTATCGCAATCGTTTTCAGCCCTCGGCCTGGAGTGCGAGCCCGCGCGCGATCCTCGCGGTCGCCGTCATTGCGGCCGACACGGATGAGGAAGCCGAAAAGCTCGCCGCGTCTTTCGACCTCAACCGCCTGCGCCGCGACCGCGGCCAGTATCTTCCGTTGCCGAGCGTCGAAGAGGCGCTGGCCTATCCCTATACGGATTCGGAGCGCATCTCGATCCGGCGCAACCGCTCGCGCCTGTTCGTTGGTAACCCGGCGACCGTGCAGGAGACGCTTCAGCCGCTGATCGATGCGAGCAAGCCGGACGAGTTGATGGTGATCACCGCCGTGTACGATCACGAGGCGCGCAAGAAATCGTATTCGCTGCTGGCAGAGGCGTTCGGGCTTAAAGCGGTCGGATAAGGCTCTCACGCCCCTGCGCTGAGCAGCGTCTCGATCCCGGCTCGCGCTTCGCGCGTCCGGGACACAAAACTACTCCATCGTCGCGCGGAACGGATGCCCCGGATACACGCCGACGATGCGGAATTCGCGCGAGAAGAATTTCAGCTCCTCGATCGCGAACGCGAGACCCTTGTCTTCGGGGTGGCCGTCGACGTCGGCGTAAAACTGGGTAGCGAAGAAATTGCCGTCGACCATGTAGCTCTCGAGCTTGGTCATGTTGACGCCGTTGGTGGCAAAGCCACCGAGCGCCTTGTAGAGCGCGGCCGGCAAATTGCGCACCCGGAATACAAAAGTCGTGACCAGCGGACCGGAGCCCTGTGCGGCCCATTTCGGTTCGCGCGCGAGCACCACGAAGCGCGTGGTGTTGTGGGCCTCGTCCTCGATGTCCTCCGCCAAAATGTCGAGGCCGTAGATCTGCGCAGCCAGGCGCGAGGCGATCGCGGCGACGGACCTGTCGTTACGCTCGGAAATGTCGCGGGCGCTGCCGGCGGTATCGGCGTGCACGATCGGCTTGATGCCAAGCTTGCGAATGATGCGCCGGCATTGGCCGAGCGCGTGCACATGGCTCTCGACGCTCTTGATGTCTTCGAGCCGGGTGCCCTTCACCGCCATCAGCTGATGCCGGACCGGCAGAAACCATTCGCCGATGATGAAGAGGCCGGAGGCCGGCAGCAAATGATGGATGTCGGCGACGCGGCCCGCGACCGAATTCTCGATCGGGATCATGCCGAGGTCGGCTTCGCCCGACGAGATCGCCGACAAGGCGTCCTCGAAGGTGGCGCAGGGAATCGGCTCGGCGTCGGGATAGGCCTCGACGATGGCGATGTGGGAATTGGCGCCAGGCTCGCCCTGGAATGCGATTTTCAGCTTGCTCATGCTCGGCCTTGTAACAGCGGCTCAGGATTTGGAAAGGATGCTGCGGGCGGTTTCCAGGTCCGCCGGCGTGTCGACCCCGCGGGGCACGGTATCGACAATGGTGAAGTCGATGCGCATTCCGGCCTCGAGCGCCCGGAGCTGCTCGAGCTTCTCCTGCAATTCCAGCGGCGAAGGCGGAAGCCGGACGTAGCGCTCCAGCGCGGCGCGGCGATAGGCGTAGAGGCCGATATGGTGGTAACGGGGCCCATCGCCGGTCGGCGCGGTTGCGCGGGTGAAATAAAGTGCGCGCATGCGCCTGCCACCGAGCGAGGTCCCGATCGCCTTCACGACGCTCGGCGCGAGGTCCTCCTCCTCGGTGTGGATCTGCGAAGCCAGCGTTGCGATGTCCACGACGGGGTCTTGCAGCGGCGGCAACACCTCGCGGATGTTGTCGATCGTGATGGTCGGGAAATCGCCCTGCAGATTGACCACGATCTCGGCCTTGCCGTCCGGATCGAGCTTTTGCATGGCCTCGTGGATGCGGTCGGAGCCGGACGGGTGCTCCGCGCGGGTCATCACGGCCTCGCCGCCATGGGCGGTCACGACGGACGCGATCTCCGCGGTGTCGGTTGCGACCGCCACCCGGCCTATCCCGGCCGCCTCCGCGCGGCGCATCACGTGCACGATCATCGGCTGCCCCGCGATATCGGCGAGCGGCTTGCCGGGCAGGCGGGTGGCGGCCATGCGGGCTGGAATCAGCACCAGGATGCGGGGATCGATCATCGTTCAAGGGCCTGGAAACGGGGCGTTTTCCGCGCCGAGAAATGGGGTGGGGACGGGCGTGAAGCCCGCTCGCTTATACGGGTTGCCAGACCCCGGGCAAACCGATATCTCAATGGCAAAACTCGGGGAAACAGTAAGGAACGTTGATTCTCCGAGGCTCGTCCTGGCGGCCGCATTGGGCCGCTCGATCCTTCTTGCGGTGTGGGGCCTGGCCGGAAATGGACTCTTTCGAACTAAACAAGATTCTCGGTGCCGTGCTCGGCACCTGTCTCCTTCTGCTGGTGACAAGCTTCACCGCCCAGGCGTTGTTCTCGCCCAAGATGCCGGAAAAGCCGGGCTTCGAGATCGCAGTGAAGGAAGACGCCGGCCACGGCAAGGAAGGCGGCGCTGCCCCCGCGGCCGCCGAGCCGATCGAAAAACTGCTCCAGACCGCCTCGGTCGAGAAGGGCGCCGCCGCCGCCAAGAAGTGCGGCGCCTGCCATACCTTCGAGAAGGGCGGCCCGAACCGTGTCGGTCCGAACCTCTACGGCGTGGTCGGCGACCATGTTGGCGAGGGCCGCGGCGGCTTCAACTTCTCGGCCGCGATGAAGGCCAAGGGCGGCACCTGGGACTTCGATGCGCTCAACAAGTTCATCGCCAATCCCAAGGCGGCTGTCCCGGGCACCGCGATGGGCTTTGCAGGCATCCCGAAGGATAGCGAGCGGGCCGACGTGATCGCTTACCTGAACAGCCTTTCCGACAGCCCGAAGCCGCTGCCCACCGCGGCCAAGTAAGGCCTATCGACTACGATCTTAGTACGCGGCCAGGCTGAAAAGCCTGGCCGTTTGCTTATCCGGGCCTCGCGGCGTTGTTATCGGGGCGTTTGGCCGCAGCGATCGGCCAGCCGGCCTTCCAAGATGAGGAAAAAGCAACATATTCCGTCGAAACCTCGCCTATATTGGGACCTTAAAGGAGTAGCCTCCTTCAAGACAGGAATGTTGATTTGGCCCTTACCCGACGCGATCTCCTGCTCACTGGTACCGCTGCCGCAGCGCTCCCCGCCCTTGGTTCCGTAGGGGGCCTTCCTGGCGTCGGCGTGGCACGCGCGCAATCCGCCAGCGAGCCCACCTGGCGGCACGCGCTGTCGCTGTTCGGACAGGTGAAGTACCCCGCGGACTTCAAGCGCTTCGACTACGTCAATCCGGAAGCGCCCAAGGGCGGCGTCGCGCGCCAGATCGCCGTCGGCACATTCGACAATTTCAACATCGTCGTCTCCGGTGTGAAGGGGCAAGTCGCCGGTGCCGTGGCATTCATCTACGAATCCCTCACGACGGCCTCGCTCGACGAAGTCTCGACCGAATATGGCGCACTGGCCGAGGCCGTCAGCCATCCGGATGATTTCTCTTTCGTGACTTACCGCTTGCGACCGCAAGCCAAATGGCATGACGGCAAGCCTGTTACCGCGGACGACGTGATCTTCTCGCTCGATTCCTTCAAAAAGCATCACCCGATGTACTCGGCCTATTACAGCCATGTGGTGAAAGCCGAGAAGGTCGGCGAGCGCGAGGTGAAGTTCGTGTTCGACGCACCGGGCAACCGGGAACTTCCGCAGATCGTCGGGCAGCTCACGGTCCTGCCGAAGCATTGGTGGGAGGGCACGGACGCGCAGGGCCGCAAGCGCGATGTCTCCGCCACCACGCTCGAAGTGCCACTGGGTTCCGGCCCCTATCGAGTCAAGGAATTCGTTGCCGGGCGGTCGATCGCGCTGGAGCGAGTCAAGGATTATTGGGGGCGCGACCTCGCCGCCAATGTGGGCCGAAATAATTTCGACGAGCTGCGCTACGAGTATTTCCGCGACGCCACCGTGGCGATCGAGGCGTTCAAGGCCGATCAGGTCGATTGGCGCACCGAGAACAGCGCGAAGAACTGGGCGACAGCCTACGACTTCCCGGCGGTCACCGAAAAGCGCGTGATCCTCGAGGAGTTCGCCAATCGCAGCTCGGGCGTCATGCAGGCCTTCGTGCCCAACCTGCGCCGCGCCAAGTTCAAAGATGCGCGCGTGCGACGCGCGCTCAACTACGCGTTCGACTTCGAGGAGATGAACAAGCAGATCTTCTACGGCCAGTACAAGCGCATCAGCAGCTATTTCGACGGGATCGATGAGCTGATGGCGACCGGGCTGCCGCAGGGTAAGGAGCTCGAGATCCTCGAGACGGTCCGCGCCGAGGTCCCGCCCGAAGTCTTCACGACGGCCTATACCAATCCAGTCGGCGGCAGTCCGGAAGCCGTGCGCGACAATCTTCGCGAAGCGCTGCGCCTGTTCAAGGAAGCCGGCTATGAGGTGCGCGACCGCAAGCTTGTCGACGTCAAGACCGGCACCCAGTTCTCCCTGGAATTGCTGAACTCGGATCCGAGCTTCGAGCGAATCACGCTGTTCTACAAGCCCTCGCTGGAACGGCTCGGCATTGCCGTCAGCGTGCGGACAGTCGATCCGACCCAATACGAGAACAGGACGCGCGAGTGGGATTTCGACATCGTCACCAACTCCTGGGGCGAGTCGCAGTCACCGGGCAACGAGCAGCGCGAATTCTGGTCGTCGAAGACGGCCGACATCGCGGGTTCACGCAATATTACCGGCATCAAGAATCCGGCGGTCGACAAGCTGATCGAGCGGGTGATCTACGCCAAGGGGCGCGACGATCTCGTCGCGGCAACCAAGGCACTCGACCGCGTGCTGTTGTGGAATCACTACGTCGTGCCGCAGTGGACTTATACGAAGGTGCGCACCGCGCGCTGGGATCGTTTCGGCCGGCCGGCGGAATTGCCTAAATACGGCCAGTCCGGCTTCCCGTTCATCTGGTGGTACGACGCGGACAAGGCGGCGCGGATCGCAAAGAAGTCGTGAGGGACATTTCTCGCATGGCGCAGCTTTCACGACGGCATGTGCTGGCCCTGGGTGCCGGTGGCGCGTTCAGCGCCGTCTGGCTCCGGGGCGCGACAGCGTCCGAGATGCCCGCCGAGGCCCACGGCATGTCGGCCTTCGGCGACCTCAAATATCCCGCCGACTTCAATCACTTCGACTACGTCAATGTCGACGCGCCGAAGGGCGGTACCTTCTCGCTGATCCCGTCGGTGCGCGCCTACAACCAGTCCTACCAGACCTTCAACTCGCTCAATGCCTTCATCCTCAAAGGCGATGGCGCGCAGGGCATGGACATGACCTTTGCGCCGCTGATGGTGCGAGCCAATGACGAACCGGACGGGATGTATGGGCTTGCCGCCAAGTCTGTAACTATATCGGCAGACAGGCTGGTCTATCGCTTCAGCATGCGGTCCGAGGCGAAATTCCATGACGGCACCAAGCTCACTGCTCACGATGCGGCGTTTTCGCTGACGTCGCTGAAGACGAAAGGCCATCCGCTGATCATCGTGCAGATGCGCGACATGGTCAGCGCGGAAGCCGTTGACGATGCAACACTTGTTGTGACCTTCGCCAAGGGACGCGCGCGCGACGTGCCGCTCTATGTGGCGAGCCTGCCGATCTTCTCGAAAGCCTACTATGCCTCCCGTCCGTTCGATGAAACGTCGCTTGATATTCCGTTGGGTTCGGGCCCGTACAAGGTCGGAAAGTTCGAGGTCAACCGCTACATCGAGTTCGAGCGGGTGAAGGACTGGTGGGCTGCCGATCTGCCCCCCTGTCGTGGCAGCTACAATTTCGACGTCGTGCGCTACGAATTCTACCGCGACCGGGATGTCGCCTTCGAAGGTTTTACCGGCAAGAACTATCTCTACCGCGAGGAGTTCACCTCTCGCATCTGGGCGACGCGCTATGACTTCCCTGCGGTGAAGGACGGTCGCGTCAAGATGGAAGTCGTGCCCGACGACACGCCGTCTGGCGCGCAAGGGTGGTTCATCAACACGCGGCGCGACAAGTTCAGGGATCCTCGCGTGCGTGAGGCACTGATCGACGCCTTCGACTTCGAGTGGACCAACAAGACCATCATGTACGGTGCTTATGCCCGCACGGTGTCGCCATTTCAGAACTCGGACCTCATGGCGAGCGACGGGCCTCCGCCGCCGGAAGAGCTGAAGCTGCTGGAGCCGTTTCGCGGTCAGGTTCCCAACGAGGTGTTCGTCGCGCCGTTCACGCCGCCGGTCTCGGACGGCTCGGGGCAGGACCGCAGCCTGTTGCGCAAGGCGCAGCAACTGCTCAGCGACGCCGGCCTGCCGATCAAGGACGGCAAGCGGGTGCTGCCGAACGGTGAGATATTCAGGATCGAGTTCCTGCTGGACGAGCCTTCGTTTCAGCCCCACCATGCGCCCTACATCAAGAATCTCGCGACGCTCGGCATCGAAGCGAGCGTGCGCCTCGTCGATGCCGTGCAACACAAGGCGCGCCAGGAAGATTTCGACTTCGACATCA
The DNA here is from genome assembly GCF_055811355.1 of Bradyrhizobium sp. WSM4873. Taxonomy (NCBI): domain Bacteria; kingdom Pseudomonadati; phylum Pseudomonadota; class Alphaproteobacteria; order Hyphomicrobiales; family Nitrobacteraceae; genus Bradyrhizobium; species Bradyrhizobium sp. WSM4873. The sequence continues at coordinate 58,716 of NZ_JBVVPS010000022.1, forward strand.
CGATCCAGCGCTTCAGCATGTCGGCAACGCCGGGCGACGCCATGCGCGCGTTCTTTTCCTCGCAGGTCGCGGCAACGAAGGGCTCGTACAATCTCGCGGGCGTCGCCAGCCCGGCGATCGATGCCATGATCGAGAAGATCATGGCGGCCGACAACCGCGAGGATTTGACCGTCGCCTGCCGCGCCTTCGATCGCCTGTTCCGCGCCGGCCGTTATTGGGTGCCGCAATGGTATAACAAGACGCACCGGCTTGCTTATTGGGACCAATTCGGCCGTCCGCAGAAGCTGCCGCGTTATGCCAACGGCGTCGGCGCCCCCGACATCTGGTGGTACGATGGCTGCAAGGCCGCCAAGCTCGAGCAGGCGAAACAGCCATGAGCGCCTATATCGCCCGCCGCATCCTGCTGATGATCCCGACCTTGCTCGGGATCCTCTTCGTCTCCTTCATCGTCGTGCAGTTCGCGCCGGGCGGGCCGGTCGAGCGCGTGATCGCGCAGCTCTCGGGCGCCGATACCGGCGGGACCTCGCGCATCTCGGGCGGCAGCGACTTTGCGCAGCGCGCCCCTGGGCAGCTAGGGGCCGGTGGTGATGCCATCAACTCGAAATATCGCGGCGCGCAAGGCCTCGATCCCGATTTCATCAAGAAGCTGGAAGTGCAGTTCGGCTTCGACAAGCCGGCCCCGGAGCGCTTCGCGCTGATGGTCTGGAATTTCGCCCGCTTCGATTTCGGCAAGAGCTATTTTCGCGACGTCAGCGTCCTGCAGCTCGTCAAGGAGAAGTTGCCGGTCTCGATCTCGCTCGGCATCTGGCTGACGCTGCTCACCTACCTGATCTCGATTCCGCTCGGCATCCGCAAGGCGGTCAGGGACGGGACGCGCTTCGACACCTGGACGTCGAGCGTGCTCGTGCTCGGCTATGCCATACCCGGCTTCCTGTTCGCGATCCTCCTGATCATCCTGTTTGCCGGCGGTTCGTTCTTCAACTGGTTCCCGCTGCGCGGACTGACATCAGACGGCTGGTCGCAGTTTCCATGGTACTGGAAGATCATCGATTACTTCTGGCATTTGGCGCTGCCGCTGATTGCCATGGGGCTTGGCGCGTTCACCACCATGACGTTCCTGACCAAGAACTCGTTTCTGGACGAGATCCGCAAGCAATATGTGATGACCGCGCGGGCGAAAGGCTGCAGCGAGAACCGGGTGCTCTATGGTCATGTCTTCCGCAACGCGATGCTGATCGTCATCGCCGGCTTTCCCAGCACCTTCATTCACGCCTTCTTCTCGGGCTCGCTTCTGATCGAGACCATCTTCTCGCTGGACGGGCTGGGACTACTCAGTTTCGAGAGCGTTCTCAACCGCGACTATCCCGTGGTGTTCGGTACGCTCTTCATCTTTTCGCTCGTCGGCCTCGTGATCAACCTGATCTCTGACCTGACCTATATGTGGATCGATCCGCGAATCGATTTCGAGGCGCGGGAGGTCTGATGACGCTGGCCGCCCCCACCACGCCGATCGAAACCACTGCGAAGTCGCCGCTCGGCAATGCCGTGCCGATCACGCGCAAACCGTTCGTGCCATCGCCGCTCAACAGGCGCCGCTGGCAGAATTTCAAGGCGAACCGGCGCGGCTATTGGTCGTTCTGGATCTTCCTGATCCTGTTTGTGGTGTCGCTGTTCGCCGAGCTGATCGCCAATGATCGGCCATTCCTGATCAAATATGATGGCCACCTCTATTGGCCGTCCGTCGTCACCTATTCGGAAACCACTTTCGGCGGCGACTTCGAAACGGCAGCCGACTATCGCGATCCCTATCTGCAGAAGTTGATCAGGGACAAGGGCGGCAGCATCGTCTGGCCGCTGATCCGCTATTCCTACGATACCCACAATCTCGATCTGCCGACGCCGGCGCCGTCGAAGCCGACCTGGATGCTGACGGAAGCGCAATGCAAGCCTGTCGTCGAAAAGAAAGGCCTCAAGAGCTGCCGCGATCTCGAATACAACTGGCTCGGCACCGACGATCAGGGCCGCGACGTGGTGGCGCGGCTGATCTACGGCTTCCGCATCTCGGTGCTGTTCGGCCTCTGCCTGACCATCGTCTCCTCCGTCGTCGGCATCGCGGCCGGCGCGGTGCAGGGCTATTTCGGCGGCTGGATCGACCTGTTATTCCAGCGTTTCATCGAGATATGGACTGCGATCCCTTCGCTCTATCTGCTGCTGATCCTGTCCTCGGTGCTCGTGCCCGGCTTCTTCGTGCTTCTCGGCATCCTGCTGCTGTTTTCCTGGGTGTCGCTGGTCGGACTCGTGCGCGCGGAATTTCTGCGTGGGCGCAATTTCGAGTATATCCAGGCGGCGCGGGCGCTCGGCGTGTCGAACAAGGTCATCATGTTCCGGCATCTGTTGCCGAACGCGATGGTCGCGACGATGACGTTCCTGCCGTTCATCGTGTCGAGTTCGGTGATGACGCTGACGGCGCTCGATTTCCTCGGGTTCGGACTGCCGCCCGGCTCGCCGTCGCTCGGCGAGCTGCTGTCGCAGGGCAAGTCCAACGTGCAGGCGCCCTGGCTCGGCTTCTCCGGCTTCTTCTCGGTCGCAATCATGCTGTCGCTCTTGATTTTCATCGGCGAGGCCGTGCGCGACGCGTTCGATCCGCGCAAGACGTTCAGGTAAGCCAATGGACGCGATCAACCAACCCCTGCTCAGCGTGCGCGAGCTCTCGGTGGCCTTCCACCAGGGTGGCGCCACCACGCTCGCGGTCGACAAGGTCTCGTTCCAGATCAGGCGCGGCGAGTGCGTGGCGCTGGTCGGCGAATCCGGCTCCGGCAAGTCGGTCAGCGCGCTCTCGATCCTCAAGCTCTTGCCCTATCCGAACGCCTCGCATCCCTCGGGCAGCATCCGCTTTAAGGGACAGGAACTGATCGACCGGTCGGAGCAGGAGATGCGGGTGATTCGCGGCAGCGACATCTCCATCATCTTCCAGGAGCCGATGACCTCGCTCAATCCATTGCACACCATCGAGGCGCAGATCGGCGAAATCATCCAGTTGCACAATCCGACCAACAATGCCGAGGCGCGCCGGCGGACGCTGGAGTTGCTGACGCAGGTCGGCATTCCCGAGCCTGAAACGCGGCTGAAGAGCTATCCGCACCAGCTCTCCGGCGGCCAGCGCCAGCGCGTGATGATCGCGATGGCGCTCGCCAACGAGCCGGACCTGCTGATCGCGGACGAGCCGACGACGGCGCTCGACGTCACCGTGCAGGCGCAGATTCTGACGCTGCTTGCGGAGATCCGCGGCCGGCTCGGCATGAGCCTGCTCTTCATCACCCACGATCTCGGCATTGTGCGTCGCATCGCCGACCAGGTCTGTGTCATGAAAGGCGGCGAGATCGTCGAGCAGGGGCCGGTCGAGCAGGTCTTCAAGAGCCCGAAGCATCCCTATACGCGCGACCTGCTCGCCGCGGAACCGAAGCCCGATCCAGCGCCGCCGCAGCCGGATGCGCCGGTGGTGATGTCGGCCGACGACCTGAAAGTCTGGTTCCCGATCAAGCGCGGGTTGATGCGCAAGACGGTCGGCCACATCAAGGCGGTCGACGGTGTCAGCATCGCCGTGCGCAAGGGCGAGACGCTCGGCGTCGTCGGCGAGTCCGGCTCGGGCAAGACCACGCTGGGGCTCGCATTGCTGCGATTGATCTCCTCGAACGGACGCATCGTGTTCCTGGGAAAGGATATCCAGGGCCTGCGCTTCAAGGAGATGCGGCCGTTCCGGCGCGACATGCAGATCGTGTTCCAGGATCCGTTCGGCTCGCTCAGCCCGCGCATGTCGGTCGCCGACATCGTCGCCGAAGGCCTCACCGTGCATCAGCCGCAGCTCTCGCGCGGCGAGCGTGAGGAGCGCGTCGTCAAGGCGCTCGAGGACGTCGGACTGAAGCCGGATACCCGCCACCGTTATCCGCATGAATTCTCCGGCGGCCAGCGCCAGCGCATCAGCATCGCGCGGGCGGTGGTGCTGGAGCCGGATTTCGTCGTGCTTGACGAGCCGACCAGTGCGCTCGACATGCTGATTCAGGCGCAAATGGTCGATCTGCTGCGTGAACTGCAGCGCCGCCGCGATCTCACCTACATGTTCATCTCGCACGATCTGCGCGTCGTCGCCTCGCTTGCCAGCCATCTGATCGTGATGCGTGGCGGCAAGGTGGTTGAGGAAGGCCAGGCCGCCGAGCTCTTCAAGAACCCAAAGACGGATTACACGCGCGCGCTGTTTGCGGCGGCGTTCCGGCTGGAGACGGCGGGGAACGGGTCGGCGGCGACGTAGCCTCCGTCAGAGCCGCTTGATCGCGGTGACCTCGCTGCCGGCTTGCTTAATCCGTGCAATCGCCGGCTCGATCGGCTCGACCACCGTCGCCATGTGATGCGCATTGGCGTGAACCATGGTGCTGCCATTGCGGACGATGGCGACATGCCCCTTCCAGAAAATGAGATCGCCGCGCAGCAAGCTGCTCTGCTCATGCGGCTCCAGCGCGCGACCGAGGCCGGCCTGCTGCATGTCGCTGTCGCGCGGGCAGCCGATGCCCGCTGATGTCAGCGAGACCTGGACGAGGCCGGAGCAATCGACGCCGAGGCTGCTCTTGCCACCCCAGAGATAGGGTGTGCCGACGAAACGCTCGGCGACTGCGACGAAATCCGACTCACGATGATCAAGCGGGGTGAGATGGGCCTTGGGCAGATATTGTCCGTCGCGTGTCACGGCGAAGCTGCCGTCCTCGCGTGCAACCGCGATCTTCGATCCCATCACCAGCGTGTCCGCCGGCGGCAGCTTGATCGAGGGACCGGGGAAGGCAAAGGTTCGTAGCGCACTGACCATGTGGGTCGGCGCGGCCGCGGGCTTCATCAGCGCTGCATCCGGCAGCCAGCCGACATAGCCGTCAAGGGAGAGCTGACCCCACGCCCAGCCTTCGCCGTTGCGGTCGTAGACCGTGACGCGCTCGCCGCGCAACGCTTGTGTCATCAGCATCGCATTCGGCGACGGCTGTTCGCGCACGGGCGCGATCGCCTCGATTATCTCGAATTCCTCGCCCGTGACGAAGCGATCCGCCTGCACCTTGCCTTCGAGATACTTTGCGGCAAGGTCGCCGCGCGCCGGTGTCAGCCTCGAATCGAGTCCCGGATCACGCATAGCGCTCGCTCAGCAATGTGTAGATCGCGCGCGCGGCCTGGCACTCGCCGCCCTCGGGGCGTGCGGGCTTCGCCGACGGCGTCCAGCCGTAGATGTCGACATGCAGCCAGCTCCTGGCCTGTTCGACGAAGCGTTGCAGGAACAGCGCGCAGATGATCGAGCCGGCAAAGCCGCCGGATGGTGCGTTGGTGATGGTGGCCGTCTTGGAGTCCAGCCACGCATCGTAAGGCGGCCACAGCGGCATGCGCCACAACGGATCGTTCTCGCTCACCGCGCATCGTGCGACGTCGTCGGCAAGCGTCTCATCATTGGTGTAAAACGGCGGTAAATCCGGCCCCAGCGCGACGCGTGCCGCTCCGGTCAACGTGCCGAGATCGATCAGCAGGTCCGGCTTTTCCTCGTCCGCAAGCGCCAGCGCGTCGGCGAGCACCAGCCGCCCCTCCGCGTCCGTATTGCCGATCTCGACCGTGATACCCTTGCGCGAGGTGAAGATGTCGAGCGGGCGGAAGGCATTGCCCGCGACCGCGTTCTCCACGGCCGGTATCAGCACACGCAGCCGCACCTTCAGCTTCGCATCCATCACCATGCGCGCCAGCGCCAGCACGTTGGCGGCGCCTCCCATGTCCTTCTTCATGATCAGCATGCCGCTCGACGGCTTCAGGTCGAGCCCACCGGTGTCGAAGCAGACGCCCTTTCCGACCAGCGTCACCTTGGGATGAGCCGGGTCGCCCCAGCCCATGTCGATCAGCCGCGGCGCGCGGTCCGAGGCCATCCCGACGGCGTGGATCAGCGGAAAATTCGTCTTCAAGTCGTCACCGATGGTGCAGGCAAAGCTTGCGCCGAATTCGGCGGCGAGATCCTTCGCGGTTGCGGCCAGCTCCTCCGGCCCCATGTCGTTGGCCGGCGTGTTGATGAGGTCGCGCGCCAGCATCGCGGCGTCCGCGATGCGGTTGATCTCGGTCGCGTCGACGCCGTCGGGCGGCACGAGCCGGACCTCGGGGCGATCGGCCTTGCGGTACCGGGCGAAGCGGTAGCTGCCGAGCGCGAAGGCGAGTGCGGCGAGCCGTGCATCGTGCGGCGCATTGGCGAAGCGATAAATGCCCGGCGGCAGCAGGCCGGGCAGGGCGCCCGGTCGGAACAGGTCGCGCGATCTTGCACCCTCGTCCTCGAGTCCGAACAGCACTTGCGCGATCGCGCCATCGGGCGCGGGCAGCGCGAGATAGCCGCCCGGCTTTGCGGTAAAGGCGCTCGCAGTGGCGAACTGGCGTTGCACCGCGGGTAGCCGCCCGGCGACCTGATCCCAGCTCGACTTGGTGACGAAGGTGATCGGAATGGCGGTAGTCGACGTCTCGAAGACAGAAGGCATTGGCGGGTCCGGATCGTCAGATCGAGCGGGTCATACGAACGGACGAGATTTCGCAGAGTTTTGCCGCCGCTGCAATCCGCTTTGCTGCCATCGTTCAGTGATCCGCTACTCGCAGCAAAGGGGCCATGCTAGGTTCCGGCAACGGCCGTCGGTGCGAAGACCTCCGACGACAAAGCCGGCTGGGAGGAAATGCAATGGAATTTGTGTGGAGCGTGGTCACATTCATCGGCCAGGCGGTGGAGGCGATTTTTGGCTATGTCGAGCATCATCATTGGATATTCGCGTTCCTTGCCGGTGGTTACGTCTTCTATCTCCACGACCGCTCCGTTCACGCGCGGTTCGATGCTTTAGACAAGCGCATTGACGAAATCCGCAAGCGGCTCGCCATCGAATATTGATCGGGTGAGCGAAACCATCATCGGGAAGGCTCCGTATCTCATGCTGAGAGCTGCCGTTCACGCGAGCAGCCGCAGGGCTTTTCTAGCGTTGCGGTTGTGGCATTATTGGCCAATATTTTAGATTGTGTCGTGCGGTTCTGCACGTGGCGAGAGTCGATTCTTACCCCAGCTCATCTCGTCGCGGGCTGATACCGGACTGAACCTTATCGTCGAAGGCATTTCTCTCATCGTTTGCGCGGCGCGGCATTCGCAAATAAGCGACGCAAAATGGATAGATCGTTCGTCATCGTACGGATTTCCGACCTGCATCTGGACGGGTCGGGTCGGCTGCTTGCGACGATCGAGACGCTCAATGCCGCAATTCGCGAGAGGATGGCGGACTTCGCGGGCATTCCCGATCGCATCCTGCTGATCACCGGCGATATCGTGGACGACCCGACGCCGCCTGCGCTCGAGGAAGCGCTCGCCGTCATTGCGTCCTTCCGGCAGACTGGGCTGTTCACCGACATCCAGGCAATTGCCGGCAATCACGACGTCAAGCGACCGAGCCAGCGTGCAGGCCGCCACGACGTCTATGATTACCTGCATTTGCCGCAGACCTCGAAGAGCGTCTACTACCGTCAGGCCGGCCTCGATCTGGTGCTGCTGGATTCGAACCGCGCGAGCCTCACGACGCTCGCGAGCGGCAACGTCGACCAGAGCGCCTATAGCGCCATGGTTTCGGATTCCGCGCGGCTGAGCGTCGAACTCGCGGGCAGCCTCGGGTCGGGCGGCCGCGCCCATTATGCCGAACCGGCGGAAAACCTCGTGCGCGTTCTGGCGCTGCACCATCATCCACTGCCGCAGGCGACCGGAGAAGGAAACCGGTTTCTCGGCGTACCCGACGAGCCGCTGATGTAGCTCGCGGCGCCCGCGACCTTCCTCGAAGCGGCGACATCGCTCAACGTCGATCTGGTTCTGCACGGACACCGGCATGTCGAAGGGCTGACGCGCTATTCGATTCCCGACCCGCGCGCCACGTCGAGCGAGAGCGATGAAGCATTCTGGCGCACGATCTACGTCTTGTCTTGTCCGTCATCGACCGGGCAGGCCGGTGACGACGCCGGCTTCAACGTCATCCATTTTCGGGCCGATGTCCCACCTGATGTCCCATGGCGGCCGCACCGAGTTTCGCTTCGCGATCGCCCGCTACTCACGTCCGCGCAAGGATGGTGTCTTCAGGCCGCTCGATTCAAACCTGCCGCACGGCGTCGTCGGGCTGCCGGCCGGGCGGGATCTTTCCCGAGATCCGGCCATCCAGTCGGGCATCGAGATCGACGTATGCACGACGCTGAAACGGGATCAGGTCGCGGCATTCGCCCGCCGGCTCCTGCTGCGCGGCGCCTTCTATGCCGATGGCGAGGTGGATTGGGCCGATTTGCTCCACGTCTATCTCGCGACCTCTCACGCCTGGGAGGATCTCGAAAGCAAGTTCTCGAGATATGCACGACGAGTTTCAGCTCGACGAGCTCCGCGCGAGGCGTCTGGTCAATCGGGACGATCTTCTGCGCGAATTGCCGGGGGTCGTGCGCCCGGGCATCGATGTCGAGATCGAGACGCGGCAACGACTGCAATTGCTGCGGGACCTCAACGAGCAGGCGAAGACGCTCGGCTTCGATCCGGGTCTCGGCGGCGAGATGCCGCCGCGGACGCCGCAGTGACGGGCGCGGATCGGGAGCATTAACCGGCCGTTAGGGTTAACAGTCTATTGCTGGCGCGTTCGGCTCGATCAATCGGCTCGAGAGTCATAGCGTCATGCGTCAACGGTTCAGTCGTGAACGGTTCAGTCTTGGACGGCTCAGCCTTGGAAGGCTCAGCCTTGGACGGCTTCTTGCGTCCACGTCGCTGGTGGCGGCGGTGGCCATGGGCCTCGGCGGCTGCACGGCGATGTCGAAACTCTCCGACGTTACCGGCTCGGTCGGGTCGCGGGCGGAAGCCGCTCCCACCGATCCCGCGCGGGCTGCCGAAGTCTATGGCGAGCGCTATCGTGCCAATCCCAAGGACGCCGACGCGGCGCTCGCCTACGGCCAAGCGCTACGCGCCAACGGCCAGCGCGCCCAAGCCGCCGCCGTGCTCGAGCAGGCGACCATCGCCAATCCCGGCAACAAGGCGCTGATGGCCCAATACGGCCGCGCGCTCTCCGACAACGGCAATTTCCAGCAAGCCTTCGACGTGCTGTCGAAGGCGCATTCGCCCGATAACCCGGATTGGCGCCTGCTCTCGGTGCAGGGTACCGCGCTCGATCAGATGGGCCGTCACGAGGAAGCGCGCTCCTATTATGCGAGTGCCCTCAAGATCGCGCCTGGCGATCCCGGCGTGCTCTCCAATCTCGGCCTGTCCTACATGTTGTCGAGAGATCTGCCGAAGGCCGAAGACGCGCTGCGGCAAGCCTATGCCTCGCCGCACGCAAGCGCGCGGGTGCGGCAGAATCTCGGTCTGGTCGTCGGTCTCCAGGGCCGCTTCGCCGAAGCCGAGACCATCGTGAAGGCGGACCTACCGCCCGACCAGGCTGCGGCCAATGTCGCCTATCTCAAGGAAATGCTGACCCGCAGCGACGTCAGGCGGGGTGCGCCGAAGCGGACCCCGGTCGCCTCGCTCGGCCAGTCCGACTGATCAGACGTGATCTTCCAATCTTGAGGGCAGCCGCGGACCGTATGCGGTCCACGTCTAATGTCATTGCATCTCGGTGACCTTGATGCCGGTCGGTCCGAGAATGACGACGAACAGCACCGGCAGGAAGAACAGGATCATCGGTACCGTCAGCTTCGGCGGCAGTGCAGCTGCCTTCTTCTCGGCTTCGTTCATGCGCATGTCGCGGTTTTCCTGCGCCATCACCCGCAAGGAGTGGCCGAGCGGGGTGCCGTAACGCTCCGCCTGCTGGAGCGCGAGACATACCGACTTGACGCCCTCGAGTCCGGTGCGCCGCGCGAGGTTCTCGTAGGCGACCTTGCGATCCTGCAAATAGGACAGCTCGGCCGTGGTCAGGGTGAACTCCTCGGACAGCGCGATCGACTGGCTCACGATTTCGACCGCGACCTTCCGGAACGCCATTTCGACTGACATGCCGGATTCGATGCAGATCAGGAGCAGGTCGAGCGCATCGGGAAAGGCGCGCTTGATCGAGAGTTGGCGCTTGGAGATCGCGTTCCTGAGGAACAGCATAGGGGCCTGAAGTCCGAGATAGGCCGCACCGACGCAGATGCCGATTTTGATCGGCATCGACTGCTGCATATGCGCGATCAGGAACACGTAGACGACCGAACCGACGAACAGCACGATCGGGGCAACCAGGCGGGCAAACAGGAAGGTGATGTAGGGCGCCTGGCCTCGATAGCCCGCCATGATGAGCTTGTCCCGCGCAGCTTCCTGCGCGAGCCATTTGGTCAGGTTGAAGTCATCGACGACCTTCGAGACGAGCTGCTTCGGCGTCTGACGCAGCGAGACTTTTTCACTCTTGTGGAGGCGCTCGCGCTCGCGCTGCCGAATGCGCTCACGTTCGTTCGCCACCGCCTTCATGCGCTTGGAAAGGCCTTCGCCGGCGAACAGCGGCATCACCAGTGTATAGACGGTGGCACTGGCGGCAATGGCCGCCAGCAGCATCGTCATGAAGTGGACGTCGTGAAGTTTCGCAACGAGGAACTCTACCATTGAGGCACCATCAGAAGTCGAAATTGATCATCTTCTTCATCACCATGATGCCGATCGACATCCAGACGACGCAGCCGACCAGCATGAGCTGGCCGGTGGGATGAGTCCAAAGCATCGAGATGTATCCCGGCGTCGTGAGGTAGACGAGGAACATCACGATCGGCGGCAGCGAGCCGATGATGCCGGCCGAGGCCTTGGCTTCCATCGACATCGCCTGGATCTTCTCTTTCATCTTCTTGCGGTCGCGCAGCACTTTGGAGAGGTTGCCGAGCGCTTCGGAGAGGTTGCCGCCCGATTTCTGCTGGATCGAGATGACGATGCCGAAGAAATTGGCCTCGGGCAGCGGCATGCGATCGTAGAGTCGCGTGCAGGCCTCGCCGAGCGGCATGCCGATTGCCTGCGTCTCGATGATGGACAGAAACTCGGAGCGCAGCGGCTCTGGCGCGTCGGCGGCGACGACCTTGATCGATTCGAACAGCGGCAGGCCCGCCTTGATGCCGCGGACGATCACGTCGACAGCGTCGGGCAGCGCCTTCAGGAATTTGGCCTCGCGGCGCTTCTTCAGGAACCCGAGCGCCCAGCGGGGCAGACCCAAGCCGCCGGCAAAGGCGAAGCCGGCGGCACCGAGCAGGCCACCGCCGACGAACAAGGCGACTGCAAACAGCACGCCCGCCACGACGGCGGACACGATCCAAAATTTCTGCGGCGTCCAGTCGAGGCCGGCCTGCGACAGGCGAACACTGAGCGGTACGCTCTTCTCCTGCTGGCGCCGCGCCTCGAGATCCTTGAGCGAGGTTTCGACCTGCTCGCGCCGCGAGCGCTGCGTCTTCTCGGCCGCGCGGGCCGTGGGCGCCTCGGCCCGCGAGATCGAGGCGCGGCGGCTCTCGGCCTTCCGTTCCCCGGACAGCATTGGATAAAGGAAGACCCAGGCGAGGCCGCCGACGGTGGCGGTGGCAAGGAAGGCGAGGGCAAGGACTTGCATGTTAAGGACTTGCATGTTCATGGCTGCGCTGACCTGCTCACGTCGGGGGCGCCACTTCCGCGGCGTCTAGCGCCGCGGCAAGGCGCTTCTCTTCGCCGTAATAGCGGGCGCGTTCCCAGAATTTCGGGCGGCCGATTCCGGTCGACCGGTGCCGGCCGATGATCTTGCCGTTGGCGTCCTCGCCGACCATGTCGTAGAGGAAGACGTCTTGGGTGATAATGGTGTCGCCTTCCATGCCCATCACTTCGGTGATGTGGGTGATGCGGCGTGAACCGTCGCGCAGGCGTGCGGCCTGGACGATGACGTCGATCGAGGCGCAGATCATCTCGCGGATGGTGCGTGAAGGCAGGGAGAAGCCGCCCATCGTGATCATGGATTCGCAGCGCGATAGCGCCTCGCGGGGATTGTTGGCGTGCAGCGTGCCCATCGACCCGTCATGGCCGGTATTCATGGCCTGGAGCAGGTCGAACGCCTCGGGTCCGCGGACTTCGCCGACGATGATGCGCTCGGGACGCATACGCAGGCAGTTGCGCACCAGCTCGCGCATGGTGACCTGGCCCTCGCCCTCGATGTTGGGCGGGCGGGTTTCCAGTCGCACCACGTGCGGCTGCTGGAGCTGGAGTTCGGCGGCGTCTTCGCAGGTGATGACGCGCTCGTCGTGTTCGATGTAGTTGGTCAGGCAGTTGAGCAACGTGGTCTTGCCCGAGCCGGTACCACCGGAGATCAGCACGTTGCAGCGAACGCGGCCGATGATCTGGAGGATTTCCGCGCCCTCCGGCGAGATTGCGCCGAACTTGACGAGCTGATCGAGCGTCAGCTTGTCCTTCTTGAACTTGCGGATCGTGAGCGTGGGGCCGTCGATCGACAGCGGCGGCACGATGGCGTTGACGCGGGAGCCGTCGGCCAGGCGCGCGTCGCAGATCGGCGAGGATTCGTCGACGCGTCGGCCGACCTGGCTGACGATACGCTGGCAGATGTTGAGGAGCTGCTGATTGTCGCGGAAGCGGATACCGGTGCGTTGGATCTTGCCGGCAACCTCGATATAGACGGTGTCGGCGCCGTTGACCATGATGTCGGCAATATCGTCGCGCGACAACAGCGGCTCCAGCGGACCGTAGCCGAGGACGTCGTTGCAGATGTCGTCGAGCAGCTCTTCCTGCTCGGCGATCGACATCACGATGTTCTTGATCGCGATGATCTCGTTGACGATGTCCCGGATTTCCTCGCGCGCGGACTCCGAATCGAGCTTGGCGAGCTGGGCGAGATCGATGGCCTCGATCAGCGCGCCGAAGATGGTCGCCTTGACCTCGTAATAATTGTCCGAGCGGCGGGCTTCCATGGTCGGCGCAGGCCTCGCCGGGGCGAGCGGCGGCGAGGAGACTGCCGGCGGCGGCGGCACGCGCGACACGGCGGGCGCCGGAGCCTGGGCAGGCTCTGGCGACACGGCACCGGGCTTCGGGGCCCGGGTGTCGGCGTCTGTTCCGCTACGCTTACCGAACACTTAAAAACTCCATGCGGCGACCTATTTTCCCCGCAACTTGTCAATCAGGGGTGAAAGCAGAGACGACTTTTGCTTCTTCGTTTCGCTGCGGCCGGTCAGGCGCTGGGCGATCTGAAGGAACATCTCGATCGACTTATGGTTGGCCGAGATCTCCGCGATCATCTGGCCGTTATTGGCCGCCGAGCCGAAGATCTGCGGCTCGAACGGGATCGAGACGACCGGCTGGCTCTCGATCGCCTTGGCGAACTCCGCCGCGGCGATTTCGGGCCGTTTCGGCACGCCGACCTGGTTCAGGCAGTAGAGCGGCGGCCGGTCGTTGGGGCGCGCGGCCTTCAGGAGATCGAACATGTTCTTGGTGTTGCGCAAATTGGCGAGGTCGGGCGCCGCCACGATGAGGATGTCGTCCGCTCCGATCAGGGCGCGTTTGGTCCAGCCCGACCATTGGTGCGGAACGTCGAGCACGATGCAGGGCATGGTGGAGCGCAGCGTGTCGAACACGGCATCGAAGGCATCGGCGCCGAAATCATAGACCCGGTCGAGCGTCGCCGGCGCCGCCAGCAGGCTGAGGTGGTCGGTGCATTTCGACAGCAGGCGGTCGATGAAGGCGGTATCGACGCGATCCGGCGAGAACACGGCATCGGCAATACCCTGTGGCGGATCCTGGTTATAGTCGAGCCCGGCAGTGCCGAAGGCGAGGTCGAGGTCGGCGACGACCGCGTCCATCGCGAGATCGCGGGCGATCGCCCAGGCGACGTTGTGGGAGATGGTTGACGCGCCGACGCCGCCCTTGGCGCCGACCACGGCGATGATACGGCCGACGGCCTTGGCTTCCGGCGCCGAGAACAGGTTGCAGATCGAGCGCACGACGTCGATCGCGCCGACCGGCGCGAGCACGTAGTCGCTGACGCCGCGGCGCACCAGCTCGCGGTAGAGCATGACGTCGTTGATGCGGCCGATCACGACCACGCGGGTGCCGGCGTCGCAGACGGTCGCGAGATGGTCGAGCCCGCCCAGGAGGTCGTTGCGGCCGTCGCTTTCGAGCACGATCACGTTCGGCGTGGGTGCCGACCGGTAGGCTTCCACCGCAGCCGCCATACCGCCCATCTGGATCTTCAGATGGGCCTTGCCGAGACGGCGATCTTCGCCGGCCGACTGCACGGCGGCCGCCGTTTCCACGGTCTCGCAGAAAGCCTGGACGGAAACGCGGGGCGCAGGCGCAATATGCTCCTCGACCGGCGGGAGCGATGCCTCGGACTGTTCTTCTTGGGGCTGGCGAGCGTAGCTGATCATTTGCCGGTGTCGCTGAGTTTGGCCCTGTCGGCCTCAGGATAGGCGACCGCCGTCGGCATTCCCTTGCGATACTTCTCGAACGCGGCGGTGCGCCGCGGCGTGTAGGACGGCGTTTCGGGCCGCGGCTGCTCGAGATCCGACGGATTGTCGACCATCGCCGCAAGGTTGCGCTGATAAGCGCAGCCGTAATTGTAATAGTCCTTGTTCTCGAACCAGCTCTTGTTCTTCATCGAAGGGCCGATGTCTTCCGGCCACAGGCCGCAGGGACCCGCGACCGCGGCGATCTTGGAATAGGTGAGCCGGATCGGCGGCAGGAATCGCTTGTCTTCCGGTTGGTAAGAGCGGGCGCTGATACCGCGCGGCGGAACGCCCGCCGCCGACAGCATTGCCTGGATTTCGCGCATGGTGTCCGCGACCGGACGCGCGTTGGGCGTGCCGGACGGTACGTCGATCCGGATCGCGCCGGTGCCTTCGTGCATCCAGGCCGACGCGACGCCCATCACGTCGGCGCGCTGGGCCGCGGTCAAGCCGCCGCGGGCGTGGCCGACGAAGACGACGATGGAGCGATTCTGCTCCTCGATCGCGATCGGATGGCGCTGCTTGTAGTCGTCGGGAATGGAGGCCGTGACCGCTTCGTCGTGCTGGCAACCGCCAAGGGCGAGCGCCATGCCGACGAGCGCGCCGCCGAGGTGGATGGCGCGTCTGCGAATCTGGGGTGGTCTAGTGATCTTCATGAAGTCCCCGTTCCGCCTCAGTCGGTGATGAAGCCGTAGGTGCCGCGGTAGTTCTTGGTCGGTTCGGTCCGGCCGGGCACGCCGTAGATGCGGTTGATGTTGCCGAGCAGCTCGGCCTGCGGATCCGCGGGCGCGGAGAAGCCATCATCCGGCCGCGACAGATCCTTTTGTGCAACTGCGCGAACGATGTAGGGCGTCACGATCACGACCAGCTCGCTCGCGTTGTTGACGAAGTCGCGGCTACGGAACAGCGTGCCGAGGACCGGGAGCTGCATCAGACCCGGCAGTCCGCTGACCGCCTGCTTGGTCTGCTGCTGGATCAGGCCGGCCATCGCCATCGCGCCGCCTGAGGGAATTTCCAGCGACGTTTCTGCGCGGCGGGTCTTGATCGAGGGCACCGTGAGCGAGTTGACCGAGGTCGAGGTCACGGCCTGGGACAGCGTGATCGCGTTTTCGTTCGAGAGCTCGGACACCTCGGTCATCACCCGCAGGCTGATCTTGCCTTCGGTGAGAACGACGGGGGTGAAGTTGAGCGAGATGCCGAACTTCTTGAAGCTGATCTGGGTGGTACAGACGTGCGTGGTGGGGTCGCACGCATAGCCCGCAGGCACCGGGAATTCACCGCCGGCGATGAACGTTGCCGATTCACCGGAGATCGCGGTCAGGTTCGGTTCGGCCAGCGTTCGGATCACGCCCGCGGTCTCCATCGCACGCAGCGTGGCCTGCACCGACGGGGCCCCGCCGAACTTCGTGGTCAGGTTGTTGCCGTCGACGAGGTTGTGGCCGAGAGCCGTGAACGGATTGGAGTTGCTGAAGCTGACGACCGAGGTGCCGTAGCTGAGGTTGGCGGTGAGGTCGATTCCGAGCTGCTTGACGATGCTGCGCTGCACTTCGGCGACAGTCACCTTGAGCATGACCTGGTCGCGGCCGCGGACCACGATCGAGTTCACGACCTTCTCGGGGCCGCCCGCGAGGCGCACGGCGAGGTCGTTGGCCTGCTGGGCTTCGGCTGGATTCGCGGCCGAGCCGGTCAAGATGATACCGTCGCCTAGCCCGTCGATCTGGATGTCCGAGTTCGGCAGGACCTGTTTCAGCGCGGCCCGCACGCCGTTGAGGTCGCGCTTGACCGCGATGTCATAGGCCGCGATCTGCTGGCCGGCGGAATCGAAGAACACGATGTTGGTCTGCCCGATCGAGGCGCCGATGATGTAGGCGCGCTGCGCCGAGCGGACGACTGCATTGGCGATCTTAGGATCGGCGACAAGCACGTCCTTGATGTCGCGCGGAAGGTCGATCACGATCGACTTGCCGATGCCGAGCGAGAGGAATCGCGCGTTCATCTGACCGTCGGCCGCAGCCTGCGCCACCGGGCGATAGTCGGCGGCGACCACAGGGGTCAGCACCGGGTTGAGCGCGAGCGCGACGGCGGCCGAAAACGACAGGGCGCGGACCACAGGGGTTCGCATCGTCGCCAAATTCGCCCTGCATTTCATGTCGACAGTCCTCATCGTGCCTTCGCCGTCGAGCTTGGGATACCGTACCGAATGATCGAGATGCCATCGCGCTTCTGCGTGGAATCATCGAGCGTGATCTCGCTCAGCTTGACGTCGACGATGCTGCGCAACGCGAGCGACAGCGTGCCGCTCTGACGTGCGGAGGAGAGCGTCGCAGTCTGCGCGGGATTGAGCTCGAGGGTGACGGTCTTGCCAACCACCGCGTTCTGGCCGTCCTTCTCCTTGGGAGCCTGGTCGATGGCCAGGACGCGGATATTGGCCAGGATGATCTCGGACGTGATGACATCAGGAGCGCCGCTGCTCTGGTCCGGGTTCTTGAGACGGCGCGTCAGAAGCACGTCGACGCGATCGTTGGGGAGGATGAAGCCGCCTGCGCCGGTTTCTGGCGAGATCTCGGTCGAGATCGCCCGCATGCCGGTGGGCAGGATTGCCGCCATGAAGCCGGAGCCTTCGGCCTTGACCAGCTTCTGGTCGCGGATCGGCTCACCCTGGATGAAGGGGGATCGTGCGATCGAGCCGGTGACCTGGGTTACCCCCTCGGGGCGCTCGTTGCGGCGGATGAAGGTGGTGCTGGCGGTCGCGGACGGCCAAGTCTGCCATTGCACGTCTTCCGGCTTGACGGTCTGGCCGAGGCCGATGTCGTTCTTGGCGACCAGGACGTCGACGGTGGGAAGCTGCGCGACTGGAGCCGGAGGCGGTGCAGAATTGTCCGAACCGCTCGCCAGATACGCGGCGACACCGCCGGCGCAGATGGCGACCGTCAGGACGACAATGCGTGCCCTATTCATACGCTTCACTTTCCAACAAACGCCGCGACGCTGACGCCGCCGTAATCGGCAGTTGACCAGCTATTCGTCAAAGCATGGTTAATGAGGCGTATCTAAATCGCCTTAACGCCGGGTTGACCCCGATGCGTTCAGCGCAATGCGAGGTGAGCGAGATCGATCGCCTTCACCCATTCGGTCTCCGGGTAGACCATCAGCGCGCTCAGTGCGAGCGCGATGCCGTAGGGAATGCCGCTCTCCTTGGCGTGCAGTCGCGCCAGCCAGGTCTGGCCGGCCAGCCCGTAAGGCAGCGGCCACTGCCGGAACTGGAGCAGGAGCAGCGTCAGCGCCCCGCCAATCAGCGAGGCGTAGAGCAGGAAGTTCATCAGCTGTGGGAACCCGAACCAGAGTGCGACAGAGGCCGCGACCTTGGCATCGCCGCCGCCAACCCAGCCCATCGCAAAACAGGAGAAGGCCACGACCAGGACGAGCGCGCCGGCCCCGACATGGCTCAGCATGTCGTAAGGTGCCATGCCACCGGCGAGAGCGAGCGCGAAAAAGCCGGCGACCAGCGCCAGCGATACGCGGTTCGAGATTGTCATCGTGAAGAGATCGCTCGCGGCGGCAAACGCCATCAGGGCCGGGAAGAGCAGAAGGCGCGCAAGGTCGAGGATCATGGGCTGCGTCTTGAGGTTTGCCGCGGAGCTGGCGTCGCCGGATTCTAGCCGGCAGTGCTAAACAAACCGAAAACGGCGGCAGCGGTCCCGATGGGCGGAACCAGCCGAAGGCGTGCTCACCAGAGGAACGCGATGCGTGCGGCGAGCGCGACCGTTGCAAGCAGCAGGGCCAGACAGACCCAGTAAGCCGGCGAGCCGGTCTGCGCGGCCTCCGCCGCGTTTGCCGCGACTGCGGCATCGGTTCTGTACTTGCTGAACGCCACTGGAACTCGCCGTCTGAAAAACAAAGGCCCCGGAGACCCGGGGCTTTTGCCGTCGTTCGTCGATGGCTTACTTCAGCGAGCTGCTGATCGAGGTGAACTTGGCGTTCAGCGTGGTGCCGAGATTGTTGACGACGGTGATGATGGCCAGCGCGATGCCGGCGGCGATCAGACCGTATTCGATGGCGGTGGCGCCGGATTCATCTTTCGCGAAACGCGCAATCAGGTTCTTCATGAACAAAACTCCATCTGGTGGGATCGCCTCGTTCGGCGTGTGCTTGACGCAACGACCATGAGATCCGAGCTCTTTCGGGAGAGTTAATTCGATCGGGCAAACCCGCTTGCCGCCGGCCAGAGTGAATTTCGCCTTAAGGCAGCCAGCTGCAATTCGTTCCGGTTCCGGATGTGCAGCAGGCTCAGCACCGGCTTCACCGTCCCTTAAATTTGGGGGAGTACGCGTAGGCGGGACCAGCAATTCGCAAGAGAGGCGACAATGTCGAGCCTGCCCATGGAAATCGCCCTGATGCTCGGCGAGACCATCGCGAAGGTGATCCCCACGACCTTCGCGCTCGCGGTGGTCTTCACCGTGCTCGAGCATGTCTGGGCCTGCAATCCCGGCGTGCCCTGGTGGCGCAAGCGGGAGATCGTCACGGACATCTGCTACTGGTTTGTCGTTCCGGTGTTCGCACGCGTCATGCGGATCAGCCTTCTGATCGTCGGTGCGAGCTTCGTCTTCAACATCCATGATGCCGACGGGCTCATCGCCTTCTACGACAATGGCCACGGCCCGCTGGCGCTATTGCCGCTCTGGGTCCAGGCCATGCTGTTCCTGGTGCTGTCTGATTTCATGCTGTACTGGCTGCACCGGCTGTTCCACGGCGGCGGGTTCTGGAAGTACCACGCGATCCATCACTCCTCGGAGGAGATCAGCTGGATTTCTGCGGCCCGCTTCCATCCCGTCAATCTCGTGCTCGGTACCATCGCGGTTGACGTCGTGCTTCTGATGGCCGGCATTTCGCCGAACGCCATGGTCTGGCTCGCCCCGTTCACGACCTTCCATTCGGCCTTCGTGCACGCCAACCTGAACTGGACCTTCGGGCCGTTCAAATATGTGCTGGCGACGCCGGTGTTCCACCGTTGGCACCACACCGCGCTAGCAGAGGGCGGCGACACCAATTTTGCCGGCACGTTCCCGATCTGGGACTTGCTGTTCGGCACTTTCCGCATGCCCGAGGGGCAACTGCCGCAGGATTACGGCAAGGATGAAGCCACCATGCCGAAGGAAATCGGAGGGCAGCTTGCCTATCCGTTCCGCCGCTAGGTTCTCGAGGGCCGCGAAACGCCAGTCCGTTCAAACAATAGTCGGCGAATTTGCGGAACGTTCACGAATTGAGAGCAGGTTAGCCGGGTCGGGCACCGGCTCGGCTGTTATCTGATCGCTTCTGCCGGTTTGTGACGTCCCGGGGGTAAGAGTATGCGTAAACAACTGCTGCGCCGTCATGCGCGCGTCTGTCTTCTGGTTGCAGCCGCGGTGCTGGCATCGCCGGCTGCCGTCGTTGCCGAGTCCGCCGATACCATCGCCGTCAATGTCGACCAGGCCAAGCTGGTGCGGTTGCCTGGCAAGGTGGCAACTATCGTGGTCGGCAATCCCCTGATCGCCGACGTCACGCTCCAGCCCGGCGGCATGATCGTCGTCACCGGAAAGGGCTATGGCGCCACCAATTTCATCGCGCTCGACCGGGGCGGCGAGATCCTGGTCGACCGCCAGATCCAGGTCGAAGGTCCGACCGATCGGCTCGTTACCGTCTATCGCGGGATCGAGCGCGAGTCCTATAGCTGCGCGCCGCTTTGCCAGCGCCGCGTGACGCTCGGCGACAGCGACACCTACTTCAACAGCGCGATGAGCCAGGCCGGTTCGTTGAGCAGCTCGGCCAGCGGCAGTGCCGGTGCGGGTGCCAAGACGAATTGACCAAGACGAACTGACCAAGACGAACTGACCAAGACCAGCCAGCGAGTTTGATTTGCGGGTTTGGCGGGGCAAGGATCGTCCCCACCCGGCGCACGCGCGCGAGTCTCACTCTCCGTGTCCTCGTCTCCATGCCCTCGTCTGCATGTCCTCGTCGCCATGGCCTGGGTCGTTTGCGGTTAACCCGCCCTTAACGGCCCGGGCCGCCGGGTGCGGATCGCCTGAAACACTTAAACAATCAGTTTCCGCTATTGAACATGGCAGATGATTGCTGCTGCTGCTGGGGAATTTGATGCCTTCGCCTGCACCTACGAGATTCACGCTCCTCGCCATGCTGCGTCGGTTTCGCGTCAGCCGCCGCGGCTCCGCAGCCGTCGAGTTCGCGCTCGTCGCGCCGATGTTCTTCGCGTTGCTGTTCGCCATCATCGAGTCGGCGCTGATGTTCTTGGCGAGCCAGGTGCTCGAGAGTGCCTCGCAGAATTCTGCGCGCGTGCTGCTGACCGGGCAGGCGCAAGGCGGCACGCTAACGGCCTGCGCGGTCTCCGGCGTCAGCACACCCTGCTCGCAAACCACGTTCAAGGCTTACGTCTGCAGCCAGATCCCGGCTCTGTTTGATTGCAGCAAGCTCTACGTCGACGTCGTGAGTACAAACTCGTTCGGAGCGCTAAGCCTCACCAATTATGGCAATTCCTGCAGCTTCAATCCAACCGGCGTGCAGTACAGTGCCGGGGCCGCCAACCAGGTCGTCGTGGTGCGGCTGTTCTATCAGTGGCCGCTCTTCGTCACTGGCCTTGGCTTCAACATGGGCTGCGGCAACAAGCGGCTGCTGATTGCGACCGCGGCCTTCAAGAATGAACCCTTCTGAGACAGATGGACCCGAGCGGACAGATGCAGGCGATCGCGAATATCTGGAGGAATGCCCGTAGCTCCGTGCGCGACTTCGTCGCCGACAGGCGTGCGATCGCGGCGACCGAGTTCGCGGTCATCGTGCCGCTAATGCTGGTGATGTTCTTCGGGACCGTCGAGTTTTCATCGGCCGTCGCGATCAATCGCAAAGTCACAATGATTGCACGGACTCTGTCCGATTTGACGTCGCAGTCGACGGGGGTCGACGATCCTGCCATGCAGGACACGTTCACGGCAAGCATATCGATGATCATGCCGTACGACGCTACCCTCGTGAACGGCACGGTCCTTCAGATCCAAATCGACTCAAGCAAAGTCGCCAAGATTCAATGGAGCAAGTCCGCCACCATTGCGAACGGGGCGACGCAGGCCACGCTGACGGCTCCGCCTCCGACTCTGACACCTGGTACCACGGTCACCTCGATGATTCCGCCAACGCTCTTGATCGCGTCCACCTACCTCATTTTCAGCCAGGCGAGCTACGTGTACACACCTTCTGTCAAGTTCGTCCTGAAGTCGGGCATCACGCTGAGCGATGTCTCCTACACGCGGCCGCGCCAGGTCACCTGCGTTCGTTACAACAATGCAGCGTGTTGAGATCTGCGAGCAAATAGCGGGATGAAAAAGGCCGGGCATCGCGCCCGGCCTTTTTGTTATTTGTTCGCTCGAGCCGATCGGGGCCCGTAAGCGGTAGGCTCAGCCGGCGGAGCGAAGGTTGTCCGCTGCCGACTTGCCGGAACGGCGGTCGGCCACGATCTCGTACGAGATCTTCTGACCTTCGCGCAGCGTGCCGAGGCCTGCACGCTCCACAGCACTGATGTGAACGAACACGTCTTGGCCGCCATCGTCGGGCTGGATGAAGCCGAAGCCTTTGGTCGCGTTAAACCACTTCACGGTTCCCATGCTCATGGGGGTAGTCCCTTCTCAGATAACACAATGTCAGAGCCCGCTTGCGCGGACAGGTTAGATCGAATTTTTGGAAGGGTCGTCAGCGTGTCTGAACCGGCTGTACCGGTGGATGCTAATGTCGTCCGGCCGAAAATCGATTAATTCATTTTATTGGAAACAGACCCCCAAAACAATGCTGACGTGCACGATTTTTTGATCCGCCGTGATGCTCACGGCGGATCAGCATACAGGTCGGAATTTCGGGTCTGCGCTCGCGCGCTGAGCCCCGACTAGCGGCGGCGGAACTGCCCGCCACGCTGCCCGGGACGCGGAGGTCCGCCCATCCCGCTCGGACGTTCGTCCTTGTGGCGGAAAATCAGCCGGCCCTTTTCGAGGTCATAGGGCGACATCTCCACCGTCACGCGGTCGCCCGCCAGAGTCTTGATGCGGTTCTTCTTCATCTTGCCGGCGGTGTAGGCGACGATCTCGTGTCCGGCGTCGAGCTGCACGCGGTAGCGCGCGTCGGGGAGGATTTCGGTGACCAGTCCTTCGAACTGGATCAGCTCTTCCTTAGCCATGAATTTCTCCAGGTCGTGGACGGCTAGTGCGAATGGGGTTTGCGGTTCGGTTGGCCATTCGGCCGACTCTCGCGGCGTAAAAAGGCAACGCCTTGTATCCCATCAGACGCTCCGGCGCTATGCGCGGAACGCTGTTCCGGACGGCCGTTTGGCGAAGAATGCGCCTTGCCTCCGGAGCGGCCGCGAGGAGCTGCCTTCGGGCCGCTGCCGGGCCTTCCGTCGCCCTGCTTGGCGGCACTGTGGTGGCGCCCGTCCGCATGCCTTTCGTCGGCACGTCGAGCGTCACCGTGGCGTCCCTCACCATGCCTTGCGCCTTGCTGACGCTGGCCCGGACGGCCCGGCCGACCCTGTCGTTGCTGCTGCGGGGGAGGGCCCGCATCGCGGCGCCCGGCGTCGGTGCGGCGATCCTCACGCGGCAGCGCCACTTTGATCAGCCGCTCGATGTCGCGGAGATAGCTGAGTTCCTCGCCGCCTGCGACCAGCGAGATCGCGGTGCCCTCGGCACCCGCGCGCGCGGTGCGGCCGATGCGATGCACATAGGTCTCCGGCACGTTGGGCAGGTCGAAATTGATGACATGGGTGATGCCGTCGACATCGATGCCGCGCGCGGCGATATCGGTGGCGACCAGCGTGCGGATTTCACCGGTGCGGAACTGGGCAAGCGTCCGTTCGCGATGGTTCTGCGACTTGTTGCCGTGGATGGCGCTGGCGGGTATGCCGGCCTTCTCGAGCGTCTTCACCACTTTGTCTGCGCCGTGCTTCGTGCGGGTGAAAACCAGTGCGCGATTGACCTGCTCCTGCTTCAACAGCTGGGCGAGGAACGCCGGCTTGGCGGAGAAATCGACCTGAATGATCCGCTGCTGGATGCGCTCCACGGTCGAGGAGACCGGGGTTACTGCGACGCGGGCGGGGTCGCGCAGCATGGCGTCGGCCAGCTCGGCGATGTCCTTCGGCATGGTGGCCGAGAAGAACAGCGTCTGCCGCTTGATCGGCAGCTTGGCGACGATTTTGCGGATGTCGTTGATGAAGCCCATGTCGAGCATGCGGTCGGCTTCGTCGAGCACGAGGAATTCGACGCTGCCAAGCTTCAGTCCGTTGCTCTGCACGAGGTCGAGCAAACGGCCGGGGGTGGCGACCAGCACCTCGACGCCCTGCATCAGCGAGCGGACCTGACGGCCCATCGGCACGCCGCCGATGGCGAGGGTCGAGGACAGGCGGATGTGGCGGCCATAGGCGTTGAAGCTGTCGAGGATCTGGCCGGACAGCTCGCGGGTCGGCGACAGCACCAGGACGCGGGCCGTCTTCGGCTGCGGCTTGATGCGATTCTCGAGCAGGCGGTGCAGGATCGGCAGCGCGAAGGACGCAGTCTTGCCGGTTCCGGTTTGGGCGATGCCGACGACGTCGCGGCCGGTCAGCGCGGTCGGAATCGTCTGGGCCTGGATGGGGGTGGGGGTGACGTAGTTCTCTTCGGTGAGAGCACGGGCGATGGGCTCGGCGAGGCCGAAATCCTGAAACGAAGTCAAAAGATGGGTTCTTTCCATGTCAAAAGCGGGCGCCCGGCGCATTCGGCGCGGCGCGCGCAAAAGGGTGTCGAGAGGGACACCTGCGTGTTTGGGGTGTCGGATGGCTTGATGGGATGGGGCAAGCCAGACGCCCGTAAGGGCTTAAGAACACGCGGCTCGCAACGGTCGCCTGATTCGCAAGAGACCTCAGCCCCCATATGGAACATTGAGGCGGCGCTTTCAAGGCACGCCCCACACAAACGGCGATCGCGGTGCAGAAATAGTTATGCCGGAAATTTAGCCAGAGGGAGAAATTTGCTCAGAAAATAACCTGCCTGCCGCATTCGCATACATTTGAATTGCTCAATGTTTAGGCGGTACCGTCGTGGCGACACTTCGTTTTCCGTCTATTTCTTCAACACACTCAAGTGCTTAGTAGGTGTCAAATCCATGGCACGGTTCTTGCGAATGCGTTAATCGCAGGCGGCCGTTGGGGCCGTTTCGCAGCGTTTTTCACGTCTGCGTCAGGGAGATGAGACACTCATGCATAGCAAATCCACTCACGATATAGCGGCGCCATTTAGCCGCCGTGGCGTTCTCGCCGCGACCGCCGGACTGATGCTTGGTCTGGCTTCCATTTCTGGTGCGAAGGCCGCGGACGACACCATCAAGGTCGGCGTACTTCATTCCCTCTCCGGCACCATGGCCATCAGCGAAACCACGCTGAAGGACACCATCCTCTTCCTGATCGACGAGCAGAACAAGAAGGGCGGCGTCAACGGCAAGAAGCTCGAAGCCGTCGTCGTCGATCCCGCTTCCAACTGGCCGCTGTTCGCCGAGAAGGCGCGCGAGCTCATCACCAAGGACAAGGTTTCGGTCGTGTTCGGCTGCTGGACCTCGGTGTCACGCAAGTCGGTGCTCCCGGTGTTCAAGGAGCTGAACAGCATCCTGTTCTACCCCGTGCAGTACGAGGGCGAGGAGAGCGAGCGCAACGTGTTCTACACCGGCGCCGCGCCGAACCAGCAGGCGATCCCCGCCGTCGACTATCTGATGAAGGACGAGAAGGTGAAGCGCTGGGTGCTCGCGGGCACTGACTACGTCTATCCGCGCACCACCAACAAGATCCTGGAAGCCTATCTGAAGTCCAAAGGTGTCGCCCAGGAAGACATCATGATCAACTACACGCCGTTCGGTCATTCCGATTGGCAGACGATCGTGGCCGACATCAAGAAGTTCGGCTCGGCCGGCAAGAAGACCGCAGTGGTCTCGACCATCAACGGCGACGCCAACGTTCCCTTCTACAAGGAGCTCGGCAACCAGGGCATCAAGGCGAAGGACATTCCGGTCGTCGCGTTCTCGGTGGGTGAGGAAGAACTCGCCGGCATCGACACCAAGCCGCTGCTCGGCCATCTCGCCGCCTGGAACTACTTCCAGTCGATCAAGTCGCCGGAGAACGAGAAGTTCATCAAGGCGTGGCAGACCTACACCAAGAATCCGAAGCGCGTGACCAACGATCCGATGGAAGCGCACGTGATCGGCTTCGACATGTGGGTCAAGGCGGTCGAGAAGGTGAAGTCGACCGATCCGGACAAGGTGATCGATGCGCTCCCGGGCATCGAAGCCAAGAACCTGACCGGCGGCACCTCCAAGATGCTTCCGAACCATCACATCACCAAGCCGGTGTTCATTGGCGAAATCAAAGCCAACGGCCAGTTCGACGTGGTGTGGAAGACCCCGGGTCTTGTCGCGGGCGACGCTTGGTCGAAGGAGCTCGACGGTTCCAAGGACCTGGTCGGCGACTGGGTCGGCAAGAAGTGCGGTAACTTCAACACCAAGACCAACAAGTGCCTCGGTTCGGGCTCCTGATCCGGATCTGACGCTCCATTGCACGATCGGAGAAGGCGGCGATCCCGCCGCCTTCTCCACCCTTTTCTGCCGGGGTCTTTCACAGTGCCAGCCAATCTGTCCGCCCGCCTCTGTTCGCTCGTGCTCTCGTTGTTCCTGATCGCGTTCGCAATGCCGGCCTTGGCCGGCCCGTTCGAGGATGCGGTCGCAAAATTCGCCAACGACGATTATTCCGACACGGAAGAGGCGATCGGCGTGGTCGCAAGCAGCGGCAATACGCTGGCCTTTCCGATCATCAGCGCGCTCCAGGACGGCCGCCTCATGGCCGATCCTGACAGCAAGAAGGTTTACGTCACCGGCACCGACGGCAAGTCGATCGATGCCGCGACCGGTCAGGCCGTGGCCAGCGTGCCCGACAGTGCGAGCGCGGTCCGCCTCAACAACCGCCTGCGCCGCAGCGTCGATGCCGCGATCGGCAGCCTGACGCTGCAGTCACCCGATATCGGAGCACGTCTTCAGGCCGCGCAATCCGTCTTCAAGTCGCATGAGGAGACATCGCTCGAAGCCGTCGATGGCGCGCTCGCCAAAGAAACCAACCGATCCGTCAAGGCTGCGCTGGGCGACGCCCGCGCGGCGATCCTGTTGTTCAAGCCTGATGCCACCGAGATCGAGAAGCTCGAAGCCGTTGCCACCATCAAGGCGCGCGGTGACCAGGAGGCGATGGCGCTGCTGACGGGCATGGGCGACCAGCCGGCCTCGGTGACCAAGGCTGCTGCGAGCGCAATCGGCTCGATCCAGAGTTCGCTCGCGGTCTGGTCGATGGTGCAGAATGCCTGGTATGGCCTTTCGCTCGGTTCGGTGCTGCTGCTTGCCGCAATCGGCCTTGCCATCACTTTCGGCGTGATGGGCGTCATCAACATGGCCCATGGCGAGATGGTGATGATCGGGGCCTACACCACCTTCGTGGTGCAGGAGGTGATCCGCACCCGTTATCCCGGCCTGTTCGACTGTTCGCTGCTGATCGCGGTGCCGCTTGCCTTCCTGGTGGCGGGCGCGCTCGGCGTCGTGATCGAGCGCAGCATCATCCGCTTTCTCTATGGCCGTCCGCTGGAGACGCTGCTGGCGACCTGGGGCCTGTCGCTGGTGCTCCAGCAGGCGGTGCGCACCATGTTCGGCCCGACCAACCGCGAGGTCGGCAACCCCTCCTGGATGAGCGGCGCGTTCGAGCTCGGCCAGATCACCATTACCTATAACCGGCTCTGGATCCTGGTCTTCACGCTCGCGGTGTTTGTCATTCTGCTCGCGATGCTGCGCTACACGGCGCTCGGGCTGGAGATGCGCGCGGTGACGCAGAACCGCCGCATGGCGGCCTCGATGGGCATCGCGACTTCGCGCGTCGACGCGCTCACCTTCGGCCTCGGCTCGGGCATTGCCGGCATCGCCGGTGTGGCGCTGTCGCAGATCGACAATGTCAGCCCCAATCTCGGCCAGAGCTACATCATCGACAGCTTCATGGTCGTGGTGTTCGGCGGCGTCGGCAATCTCTGGGGCACGCTGGTCGGCGCCTTCACGCTCGGCATCGCCAATAAATTCCTGGAGCCGGTCGCCGGCGCCGTGCTCGGCAAGATCGCCATCCTCGTTCTCATCATCCTGTTCATTCAAAAGCGGCCGCGCGGCCTGTTCGCGCTCAAGGGCCGTGCGGTGGAAGCATGACCCCTCACATGCTGACGCGATCGCTGGACCGCGGCGCCACGATCTTCCTTGCCGTCGTCGTGGCCTGCGGCATCCTCATCCCGCTCTCCAACCTGCTGCTGCCCGCGGGCTCGTTCCTGCAGGTGCCGACCTATCTCGTCGCGCTCTGGGGCAAATATGTCTGCTACGCCATCCTGGCGCTCTCGATCGACCTGATCTGGGGCTATTGCGGCATCCTCTCGCTCGGCCACGGTGCCTTTTTCGCGCTCGGTGGCTACGCGATGGGCATGTACCTGATGCGGCAGATCGGCAGCCGCGGCGTCTACGGCAACCCGATCCTGCCCGACTTCATGGTGTTCCTGAACTATTCGAAGCTGCCCTGGTACTGGTACGGCTTCGACATGTTCTGGTTTGCCGCGCTGATGGTGCTGATCGTGCCGGGGCTGCTCGCCTTCTGCTTCGGCTGGCTCGCCTTCCGCTCCCGCGTCACGGGAGTGTATCTGTCGATCATCACCCAGGCGATGACCTATGCACTGCTGCTTGCCTTCTTCCGCAACGATTTCGGCTTCGGCGGCAACAACGGCATGACCGACTTCAAGGACATTTTGGGGTTCAACGTGCAGGCCGAGGGCACGCGTGCTGCGCTGTTCGCGCTGAGCTGCCTGGCGCTGATCGCCGGCTTCCTGATCTGCCGCGCCATCGTCTCGTCCAAGCTCGGCAAGGTGCTGATCGCGGTGCGCGATGCGGAATCGCGCACGCGCTTCCTCGGCTACCGCGTCGAATCCTACAAGCTGTTCGTGTTCACGGTGTCGGCCTGCATGGCCGGCGTCGCCGGCGCGCTCTATGTGCCGCAGGTCGGCATCATCAACCCGAGCGAATTCGCACCGGGCAATTCGATCGAGGCGGTAATCTGGGTAGCGGTCGGCGGCCGCGGTACGCTGGTCGGCGCTGCGCTCGGTGCCGTCGTCGTCAACTACGCAAAGACGTTCTTCACCTCCGGCATGCTCGCGCCCTACTGGCTGTTCATGTTGGGTGCCATGTTCATCCTGGTAACGCTGCTGCTGCCCAAGGGCATCGTGGGCACTTTCAACGCCTGGTGGGACTCGTCGAAGGAAAGGCGCGACGCCGCGACCGTTGCGAGTGCTGCGGCCGAAGACGGCGTCGCCGAACCCAAAATGGCGGAGGAGGTGCAATGAACGTCATGGACACCCGCGCGACCTCCGCAATGCTGTATCTCGACGGCGTGCACGTCTCGTTCGACGGCTTCCACGCCATCAACAACCTCTCGCTGACGCTCGAGCCCGGCGAGATGCGCGCCATCATCGGCCCGAACGGCGCCGGCAAGACCACGATGATGGACATCATCACCGGCAAGACCAAGCCCGATGAAGGCACCGTGCTGTTCGACGGCGTCACCGATCTGACGCGGCTGGACGAAACCCGTATCGCCGAGCTCGGCATCGGCCGTAAATTCCAGAAGCCGACCGTGTTCGAGAGCCAGACCGTGCAGGACAATTTGCTGCTCGCGCTCAATGTCGACCACAGCGTCAAGGGTACGCTGTTCTGGCGCGGCAGCCGGGCGGAATCCGAACAGATCGACAAGGTGCTGGAGACGATCCGCCTCACCGATGCCCGCCACCGTCTCGCCGGCAGCCTCAGCCACGGCCAGAAGCAGTGGCTCGAGATCGGAATGCTGCTGGCGCAGGATCCGAAACTGCTCCTCGTCGACGAGCCCGTTGCTGGCATGACCGACGTCGAGACGCATCTCACCGCCGAGCTGCTCAAGGAAATCAACAAGACCCACACCGTGATGGTGGTCGAGCACGACATGACGTTCGTGCGCGAGCTCGGCGTCAAGGTCACTTGCCTGCACGAGGGTACCGTGCTCGCTGAAGGCACCATCGACCAGGTCTCGTCCAACGAGCGGGTCATCGAAGTGTATTTGGGGCGGTGAGCGATGCTTGAGGTCAAGGACATCAACCTGTTCTACGGCGCGGCGCAGGCGCTGCGCGGCGTGTCGATCGCGGCCGAGCCCGGCAAGGTCACCTGTGTGCTCGGGCGCAACGGCGTCGGCAAGACCTCGCTCCTGCGCGCCATGGTCGGGCAGTACCCGATTTCCTCGGGCGCGATCGTGCTCGACGGCAGCGATATCACCGGCCTGAAGCCCTATGAGCGTGCGCGCAAGGGCATCGGCTTCGTGCCGCAGGGGCGCGAGATATTTCCGCTTCTGACCGTCGAGGAAAATCTCAAGACCGGCTTCGGCCCGCTCAAGCGCGAGGACAAGCACATTCCGGACGACGTGTACTCACTGTTCCCGGTGCTGCAATCCATGCTCGGCCGGCGCGGCGGCGACCTCTCCGGCGGTCAGCAGCAACAGCTCGCGATCGGGCGCGCGCTGGTGATGCGACCAAAGCTGCTGCTGCTCGACGAGCCGACGGAGGGCATCCAGCCCTCGATCATCAAGGACATCGGCCGAGCCATCTCGTACCTGCGCAACCTCGGCAACATCGCCATCGTGCTGGTCGAACAATATCTCGACTTTGCCTGCGAACTCGGCGACAGTTTTGCGGTGATGGATCGCGGCGCGGTGAAGTTCACCTGCGACCGCTCCAATCTCGACGCGAGCGAAATCAGCCGCCAGATGGCGCTGTAGGCCATTCTGCCGCGACCGGCTGGGGAGGCGGATGCGCAGCGACGTTTCAGCGACATCTTCAGTGTTCGACGCCAACCGGGCCCGCGGCGCGGTGCGCTTCGAGGTCCACGCGCGCGACGGTGTGACGCGTCGCGGGATCTTGCATGAGTCCGGCTCCCTGCGCGTACGCTTCCCTTCGCCGGAGGACGAAGGGCTCTCCGGCGTGTTCGTCAACACCGCCGGCGGTGTCGCCGGCGGCGATCGCTTCGACATCGAGATCGCGGCCGCGGATCGTGCGAAGCTGACGCTGACCACGGCGGCCGCGGAAAAGGTCTACCGCGCGCCAGGGCAGGCGGCGGAGCTCAATATAGCGCTGAAGGTTGCTGCAGGCGCGCATCTCGGCTGGCTGCCGCAGGAGACGATCCTGTTCAACCGGGCGCGCGTGCAGCGCCGCTTCGACATAGACCTCGATGCGACTGCCTCGCTCCTGCTGTGCGAGATCGTGGTGTTCGGCCGTACCGCGATGGGCGAACGGATGGAGCAGGGCGAGTTCGTCGACCGCTGGCGGCTGCGTCGCGGGGGCAAGCTAGTATTCGCCGAGACCGTCAGGCTCGACGGCAATATCGGCGCAAAGCTTGCGCGATCGGCGGTGGCCAAGGGCGGCGCTGCGATCGGCACGGCGCTGATCGTGCCCGGCGACGAGGCCCTGATCGAGCGTCTCCGCGAGGTCTCGGAATCCTTCGCCGGCGAGGTCGGGATATCCGCCTGGAATGGCTTTGCAATGGCGCGGTTCTGTGCCCAAGATGCGGCGCGGTTGCGCGGCGACATGATGGCCGTATTGGCGCGCACCGGTGCGGCGCTGCCGCGGCTCTGGCTGAATTGACGAAGTGAACGGAAGAGATTTCGTATGAACCTGTCTCCGCGCGAAAAGGACAAGCTTCTGATCTCGATGGCGGCGATCGTGGCCCGCCGCCGGCTGGATCGCGGCGTCAAGCTCAACCATCCGGAGGCGATCGCGCTCATCTCCGATTTCATCCTCGAAGGCGCACGGGACGGCCGCACCGTCGCCGAGTTGATGCAATCGGGTGCGCAGGTTCTCACCCGCGAGCAGGTGATGCCGGGCATTCCCGAGATGATCCACGACATCCAGGTCGAGGCGACCTTTCCGGACGGGACCAAGCTCGTCACTGTGCACGAGCCGATCAGGTAGGAGAGAAGCATGATCCCCGGCGAACTCTTCATCCAGGACGGCGAGATCGAGCTCAATGCCGGCCGCAAGACCGTGACGCTGACGGTCGCCAACACCGGCGACCGCCCGATCCAGGTCGGCTCGCACTATCATTTCTTCGAGACCAACCCGGCGCTGAAGTTCGATCGCAAGAAAGCCCGCGGCATGCGCCTCGACATCGCCGCCGGCACCGCGGTCCGCTTCGAGCCGGGCCAGACCCGCGACGTCCAGCTCGTCGCGGTGGCAGGCAAGAAGACCATCTACGGCTTCCGCGGCGACGTGATGGGGAAGCTGTGAAATCCACAGGAACGAGCGTGGCGCGCCACGGTTGAGGCGAAAACGGAGGACTTTGCCATGCTGTCACCTGTCCGCCTCGTCTCCGAAGCCGCCGAACTCGCCGCGCGCCGCCACAACGGCATGGCGCGCAAGGGCCGCGGTCATGAGCCTTACATCAACCACCTCGCCGAGGTCGCGAACCTGCTTGCGATCGCGACCGACGGCGCCGACGCCGAACTCGTTGCCGCCGGCTGGCTGCATGATGCGATCGAGGACACCGACACCACGCGCGAGGAGCTCGTGCAAAAATTCTCCGACCGTGTCGCGTCGCTTGTCGAGGAATGCACCGACGATATGAGCCTGCCGAAGCCGGAGCGGCGGCGGCGCCAGGTGCTCGACGCACCGGAAAAATCGGATGGCGCCAGGCTGATCAAGATCGCCGACAAGATCAGCAATATCGGCGCGCGCGTGCATTCCGATCCGACGGCCGAGGAACGTGACGACCTGGTCGATTACACCGACTGGGCCGAGCAGGTTGTCGCCGGTTGCCGCGGCGGCAACTCTTGGCTCGATACGACATTCGACGACATGGTGCTCACAGCGAGGACCTCGCTGTGAACACCGATCCAGAATTCAAACGCAAACGGGGCTTGTGATGTCCGTCAAAATAAAGCGTTCCGTCTATGCCGACATGTTCGGCCCGACCACCGGCGACAAGGTGCGGCTGGCCGACACCGACCTCATCATCGAGGTCGAGAAGGATTTCACCACCTACGGCGAGGAAGTGAAGTTCGGCGGCGGCAAGGTGATCCGCGACGGCATGGGGCAGTCGCAGGTCACCAACAAGCAGGGCGCGGCCGACACCGTCATCACCAATGCGCTGATCGTCGATCATTGGGGCATCGTGAAGGCCGACGTCGCGATCAAGGACGGTATGATCGCCGGCATCGGCAAGGCCGGCAATCCCGACATCCAGCCGGGTGTCACCATCATCATCGGCCCCGGCACCGACGTGATCGCGGGTGAAGGCAAGATCCTCACCGCCGGCGGCTTCGACAGCCACATCCATTTCATCTGCCCGCAGCAGATCGAGCACGCGCTGATGTCGGGCGTCACCTCGATGCTGGGGGGCGGCACCGGTCCCTCGCATGGTACGTTCGCCACCACCTGCACGCCGGGGCCTTGGCACATGGGGCGGATGATCCAGTCGTTCGACGCCTTCCCGGTCAATCTCGGCATCTCCGGCAAGGGCAACGCCTCGCGGCCCGCCGCGCTGGTCGAGATGATCAAGGCCGGCGCCTGTGCGCTGAAGCTGCACGAGGACTGGGGCACCACGCCGGCTGCGATCGACACCTGCCTGTCGGTCGCCGACGACTACGACATCCAGGTGATGATCCACACCGACACGCTCAACGAATCCGGCTTCGTCGAGGATACGATCAAGGCGTTCAAAGGCCGCACGATCCACGCCTTCCACACCGAGGGCGCCGGCGGCGGTCATGCCCCTGATATCATCAAGGTCGCAGGGCTGAAGAACGTGCTGCCGTCCTCGACCAACCCGACGCGGCCCTTCACGCGCAACACCATCGACGAGCATCTGGACATGCTGATGGTGTGCCACCACCTCGATCCCTCGATCGCGGAAGATCTGGCGTTCGCCGAAAGCCGCATCCGCAAGGAGACCATCGCGGCCGAGGACATCCTGCATGATCTCGGCGCGCTCTCCATGATCTCCTCGGACTCCCAGGCCATGGGCCGCCTCGGCGAGGTCATCATCCGGACCTGGCAGACCGCCGACAAGATGAAGAAGCAGCGCGGGTCGCTGCCGCAGGACAAGGGCAAGGACAACGACAATTTCCGCGTCAAGCGCTACATTGCCAAATACACGATCAATCCCGCGATCGCGCATGGCGTTTCGAAGCTGATCGGCTCGGTCGAGAAGGGCAAGCTCGCCGATCTCGTGCTGTGGTCGCCGGCCTTCTTCGGTGTCAAGCCGGATTGCGTCGTCAAGGGCGGCATGATCGTCGCGGCTCCCATGGGCGATCCCAACGCCTCGATCCCGACCCCGCAGCCGGTGCATTACCAGCCGATGTTCGGCGCCTTCGGCAAGGCGATGACCGCGTCCTCGGTGGTGTTCACCTCGAAGGCCGCGATCACCGGCGGCCTCGCGCGCAAGCTCGGCATCGACAAGAAGCTCTATGCGGTCCAGAACACCCGCGGCAGGATCTCGAAGAAGAGCATGATCCACAACGACGCCACGCCCAATATCGAGGTCGATCCGGAGACCTATGAGGTCCGCGCCGACGGCGAGCTTTTGACCTGCGCCCCCGCCGAGGTGCTGCCGATGGCGCAGCGATATTTCATGTACTGAAATAGCGCCTCAACGCATGTCCCAGGACCATGTCGTGGTCGCATATCGGAGACAGCTTTTCCGGTTTTGCGTTCGATCCCGCCTGGTCTAAGGTCCCGCCGGGTATCTGAAGCCCAGAAGAAAAGCCGGGAGGATTTCTCGTGATCTATGTCGTCGCCACCTTGACCATCAAGCCTGAAACGCGCGCCGAATTCATTGCAGCCGCCACCGCCTGCATCAAGGAGACGCGGAAAGAGCCCGGCAATATCGCCTATGATCTGCATGAGAGCGTCACCGATCCCGCCAAGATGGTGTTCGTCGAGCAGTGGGAGAATGCCGAGGCGCTGGTGCCGCATCGCGCCATGGAGCACATGAAGACGTTCGGCCGCGTTGCGGTGAAGTGTTTTACGGCGCCGCCAAAGATCGAAGTGATCACGCCCGAGAAGGTCGAGACACGGTAACGGGGTAAAAGCGCATGATCCGGGCGACGCAGGTCAGGGGACAACACCGTTTCGCGGAAGCGCCGGCGGATACGGTCGTGCTCGATTTCGACGATCGACACCGCCGCCGCATGGCGATGACGGGAACGCGGGGGCTCGAGTTCCTGCTCGACCTGGAGAATGCCGTCGCACTGCGCGGCGGCGATGCGCTGGTGTTGGAGGACGGCCGGCTGGTCGAGGTGGTCGCAGCGCCCGAGCCGCTGCTCGAGATCCGCGGCCACGATCCGCACCACCTTATTCGCGTCGGCTGGCATCTCGGCAATCGCCACCTGCCGACGCAGATCATGGCCAAGGGCCTGCGCATCCGCCGCGACCACGTCATCGCAGCCATGGTGAAGGGCCTCGGCGCGCGCGTGATCGAGATCGAGGCGCCGTTCGATCCCGAGGGCGGCGCCTATGCCGATGCCGGTCATGCGCATGGACATGACGACCACGCGCATCACGATCACGGCCATGATGATCATCATGATCATCATGGTCATGATCACCACCATGATCATGCCGCACATGGCGACGGTCACGATCACCATCACCACGACGAGCATTGCGATCACCCCGACCATCACCATGGCCACAAGCATGCTCATGACCACAAATGAGCCGGTCGCGGCCCGCGACCTCGCGGAGCGCGAGGCGGCGGCGCTGTACCGGCTGATGACCTGGCTGTCACCCGCGTTTCCCGTCGGCGGCTTTTCCTACTCCAGCGGCATCGAATGGGCGGTCGAGGCCGGCGACATCACCGAGACCGCGTCGCTGGCGGACTGGCTCGATGCGATGCTTCGCGATGGCTCCGGCTTCTGCGATGCGACGTTTCTGGTCCACGCCTATCGCGCCACTGAAGCGGGCGAGGGCGACAACTTGGGCGATATCGCCGAGCTCGCCGCGGCCTTCGTGCCGTCGCGCGAGCGGCAGCTGGAGACGACGTCGCAGGGCCGTGCCTTTATCGATATCGCCCGCGCAGCGTGGGATGCCGACGGGCTGGATGCGATGGTTGCGGCATGCCGCACGCAATTGGTCTATCCCGTTGCTGTTGGCGTGGTCGCCGCGGTGCACGGCGTGCCGCTGGGGCCGACGCTGCACGCCTTCCTGCATGCGCTGGTCTCGAACTGGATCTCCGCGGCCAGCCGGCTCATTCCGCTCGGCCAGACCGACAGCCAGCGCGTGCTGGTGAGGCTGGAAGCCGCGGTTGCCGCGACGGCGAATCGTGCGCTGGGTGCGATGTTGGACCATCTCGGTGGCGCGACGTTTCGCGCCGACCTCGCCAGCCTGCGGCACGAGACGCAATATACGCGGCTGTTCAGATCTTGAGCACGAGCCTCACTCCGTCGTCCCGGCGAAGGCCGGGACCCATAAGCACGAATCTTTGTGGGGATGGAGGGATGTGGCCACAGCCCGCCACATCAACTGAGTTCGGTGGCTATGGGTCCCGGCCTTCGCCGGGACGACATTAGGAGAGAGCATGTCGAAATCTCACGGCCCCTTGCGTGTCGGCATCGGCGGTCCGGTCGGATCGGGCAAGACCGCGCTGATGGACCTGCTCTGCAAGACCATGCGCGAGCGCTACGACATCGCCGCGATCACCAACGACATCTACACCAAATGGGATGCGGAATTCCTCGTGCGCTCGGGCTCGCTGACGCCGGATCGCATTGCCGGAGTCGAGACCGGCGGCTGCCCGCACACCGCGATCCGCGAGGACGCCTCGATGAATCTCGCCGCGGTGGCGGATATGCGCGCCAAGTTTCCGGGGCTCGATCTCGTGCTGATCGAATCCGGCGGTGATAACCTCGCTGCCACTTTTTCCCCGGAGCTCGCCGATCTCACCGTTTACGTCATCGACGTGGCGGCCGGCGACAAGATCCCGTCCAAGGGCGGGCCAGGCATCACCCGGTCCGACCTCCTTGTGATCAACAAGATCGACCTGGCGCCCTATGTCGGCGCCTCCCTGGAAAAGATGGAGACGGACGCCAGGCGCATGCGGGGCGAGCGGCCGTTCGTCATGACCAACCTGAAGAAGAGCCAGGGGCTGGACCACATCATCGGCTTCATTGAGGCCAAAGGCGGCTTGAAACGGGCCGGCTGACCGGCGCGACGACCTAACGCAGGCGTTTCCCCC
Source organism: Bradyrhizobium sp. WSM4873 (assembly GCF_055811355.1). NCBI lineage: Bacteria > Pseudomonadati > Pseudomonadota > Alphaproteobacteria > Hyphomicrobiales > Nitrobacteraceae > Bradyrhizobium > Bradyrhizobium sp. WSM4873. The sequence goes on from NZ_JBVVPS010000022.1 coordinate 95,535, forward strand.
GTTAACGCGTTGGGCAGAGCCGTGTCCGCGGAACAAATTTCGGTCACGGCAATTGATTACCTCCGGTGCCCGGAGCAAATCCACCCGGCCCGACCATCGGCGGGCCGATTTAAGCTTCTCAGGCGACCAAGTTGCGTACCGATGCCTCCTCCTTCATTATCCCGGCCATTGGGGTCCACCCTGTTTCGGCACGTGCCCGTTCGAGCGGCGTCCATATGCTCCGTGTTTATTGCCGACCTCCAGCTTTCGCCTGAGTAGTCGCGTGGTCCGGCTGGGTTTCATCATCGGCTTCATTGCTCTTCTCGGAGCCCTGCTCTCCGGGCTCGCGGCTTATCGCGTCCACGACCAGGAGCTGGCGCTGGACCGGATCGCGCTGGCGCGCGCGATCGATGTCCATGCAAGCCTGGTCCAGGACCGGCTCACCGAGCGCGAACTGCTCGCGCGGGTTGCCTCCGGCCTGTTCCGGGCGCCGTCGGTGCTCAAGCCTAACATGCTCGAGCCGCTGCGCTCGGCCATCTACGCCTTCAAGACCGATTTCGTGGTGGCGGGCTGGGTCGCCCGCCTGAAGCCGAACGAGCTTGCCGCAGCGCAGGCCGCCATCGCGAGCGCCGGCTTCCCCAATCCGCGAATCCGCAGCTATGACGACAAGCCGATCGATCCGGCAGGTGTTACCCAGCCGATCGACGTGCTGATGGATCTCGAGCCGCGCAGCAACGAGACCAAAGGGCTGCCCGGCCGCAGTTACGACCAGGACCAGGTGCGCGGCGCCATGCTGGCGCGCGCCAGAGTGGAGAAGAGGTCGGTTGCCTCGGAACCGGTTGCCCTCCTGCGTAGCGGCGGCCCGATCGGCATCATTGTGGCCGCTCCCGTCATCCCAGAGGGCGCGACGGAGCCGGCGGGCTTCATCACATTTTCCTACGAGCTTTCCTCCCTGATGCTGACCAACGACGACATGTCGTTGTTCGCGGTCGCGTTGAAGGATCCGCGCCGCGAGGGTGGTGAGCTCGTCGCCAACGATCAAGGCGTGGTCTCGGCCCGCACGACGGCGGCCGATGGGCCGGCCCCGTCGGCGACGCGCACGGTGAGCTTCGGTGGTCGCGACTGGCAGCTCGGCTATTACGCCAAGACCAATTCGGCGCGCCGCGCCGAGCAGACTGCGATCATCGTGGCGGCAATCGGCCTTGCGATCACCGCGATGGTGTGCGGCCTGTTCGGCTATGTCGCCTACAACAATTTGCGGCTCAGCCGGGAAATCCAGGTCAGAATCGGCTTCGAGCGCCGGCTGACGGCTGTCATCGACGAGCTCAACCACCGGGTCAAAAACATCCTGGCGGTGATCCAGTCGATCGTGACCCGTACGCTGCGCCATGGCTCCGACATCGATGTCGCGCGCGAGCTCCTGATCGGTCGCATCCATGCCATGTCCAACGTCGTCTCGCTGCTCAGCGAGAGCCAGTGGCAGGGCGTCAAGCTGAAGGGCCTGTTCGAGGCGCGCGCCATCCCGCATGCCGACCGCATCGCCGTTACCGGTCCTGACATCGCAGTCAGCGCGCGCGCGGCGCAGAGCCTGTCGCTGCTGTTCTTCGAGCTCGCCTCGCACTCCGACGAGGGCCTATCGCTGGTCGGCAAGCATCCGCACATCACTGCCAATTGGACGGTGACCAACGAGGGGGCCGGCGAGGTCTTCTATTTCCGCTGGGAGGAGTTCAACACCAGCGAAGCGACGCGCCGCCCCGATTCCGATTTCGGCCTGATCCTGCTCGACCGCGTCGCGCCCGAGGCGCTCGGCGGCACCGCCAAGCGCTATTTCACCGACGTCTCCTATGTCTACGAGCTGACCGCGCCGATGGAGACGGTAGAGGACATGACCGAGCGCGACCGTACCGACAAGCTGTCAGCACCGATCCGGCCGGCGCGGTAATTCGAGGCTGGAGTTCGCTCGAAAACGCCTAGCTCTTCGGCCGCAGCACGAGGTCAACCAGAGTCCGCGCGTAAGCCGGCGTGATCGGCGCGATGCCGAAGACGTAGCGGTAGAACAGGCCGCCATAGATCGCGTCGTAGAGATCCTGGGGCGGAGCTTTCGCCAGAATGCTGCCGTCGCTCTGGCCCGCGGCGATCATCTCGATCAGCGCGTCGCGCCGGAATTGCAGATAACGGGCGTAGAACAGCTCCGCCGAGCCGGTCTTGGAGATGCATTCGGAGATGACGGCGAGCTGGACTTTGCCGAACTCGCCCTGGAGCGCTTCGGCATAGGCCGCGGCATGGCGGCGTGCGCGCGCGGCGGGGCTGCCCGAGCTTGCAGGCGGCAGCGGCAGCATCTGCGCGGCATGGTGAAGGAAGGCGTCGATCAGCAAGGCTTCGCGGGACGGCCACCATTTGTAGATCGTCATCTTGGAGACGCTGGAGTGGCGTGCGATCGCGTCGATGGTGGTGGCGGCAAGCCCGGTGGTGGCCATCAGCGCATAGGCGCTTTGGAGAATGGCGTTGGTGGTCTCGATCGACCTTGGCCGGCCGCGCCGGGGCGCGCTGTCGGCTCCCTCACTCCCGCCATTCGCCATCACCACGCCCGGCCTCCTCGCGCAATCCGCTGCCGCTCCGCATAGCCCAGCCGTGATGGCCGGCCTAGCGGAATCGGAAGGTGCGGGGTTAGGCCTGCTGCCGCAAGGCCGCGGGCAGGTCCTGCCGCTTCGACCAGGCGATGTAATATGCGACCGCGGCCATCGCCGCGAAGCCCGCCAGACTCACGGCGATCTGCATCACCACCAGATTCGCGCCGGTAATCAGGATGAGATGGCCAGCAAGTGACAGGAACACGCCGACGCAGAACACCGCGAGCCACTCCTCGCCGCATCGGATGACCGCCCGTAGCGATCTCCATTGCAGGCCGGGATGATCGGCCGGGACGAGATGTGTAGCGATGAAAGCGAGCGCGAGGAAGTGGACCACGCGATAGGGTGCGAGGTTTTCCTTGTCGGTCGGCGTGATATTGTCCAGCACGATGTCCGGCAGGTAGGCGGCAAGCGCCGGCGAGTGGCGCATTAGCGTGATCGCCAGTGCGAATACGAGATAGGCGCCCGCAAGCACGCGCAGCCAGGACAAGCCGTGCAGCGCGCGGCCCGACGCACCCGTCACGGCAAACCAGCCGCCCAGCACCATCAGCATCTGCCAGCAGAACGGGTTGAAGGTCCACTCCTGGTCCGGATAGACCCGGAAATTCCAGTCGAACCAGCGCGCCGCAACGTAGAGCGCGACCGATGCCGCAAGCGTCAGGTTCGGCCGCCGCAACAGCCCCCACAGCGCGAACGGAAAGAAGGCCATCAGCGGGATCATCAGCTGCAACAGGTCGAGATTCAGCGGCTCCTCCTGGAGCACGAGGCCACGCACCAGGATGCGCAGCGGGTGCTCGAGAATTCCCGATATGTTGTATTCGTGGATGATCTCGGGCGCCATCGATTGCGAGGCGACATAGGCGATGGTGTCGATATAGATCACGAACAGCACGACATAGGCGGCATACAGCCGCCAGACGCGGCGAAAGATGCGCGTCGCCGCGACGACGTAGCCGCGCTCCAGTGCGATCCTGCCGTGAATAATCGCGACGCCATAGCCCACCACGAACACGAACAAGTCTGCGGCGCCGCTGAAGCCGAAGTTGCGCAGCGTCAGCAAATTGACGACGTTGTTCGGGATGTGGTCGACGAAAACCGACCAGTTGGCGATACCGAGCGTCAAATAGAGCCGGGGGTCATGATGGAATGCGGCGAGGTTCGCCTGGACGGACGGTTTCATCGAGAAAATGGCTTTTGGAATCAGGGGCGCTGCTTTTAGCGGCAACCGCCTGCCTGTCCGAGTAGCGTTTGCGTGATGGCGCAGGCAAACGGCCGGACGGCGCCAAATCTGACGCCGGGCCGCCGGTACCTATTCGATAGATGCGTTCGCGCGACTTCTGACGAAATATTCTAACCCGCGGTAGCTGCTACTCGGCAGGTTCGGCCGAGGCCTCGTCGGGTGCGCCGGCGCGGCTCGCCATGATTCCGAGCGCGACGCCGCCGATCGCCAGGATCGGCAACAGCCGCTTGATCCCGACGGCGCGAACGATCTGGAGTCCGGTGGCGAGCAGCATGGGGTCCGCGAGCATGTTCGAGGCCGCCGACTTCGTGGCGCGCTCGGCTACGATATGAGCTTGCTTGCGCAGCTGCCGTTTGGAGACCCAATAGCTTACCGCCGCGGTCAGGGTCAGCAGAAAGAAAATGCCTGCACCGGCGAGGCAGGCCTGCACCGGACCATATTTGTTGAGCACCGAAATGAATGCCGCCGCGCACAGGAAGCAGGTGGTGATGAAGAGCGCGAACGCCGCGCCTGCTGCCAGCGAGGTCAGCCGCACGGTGGTGCCGGTGGATGCACTGATCCCGTCGATGATGCGCTGAAACATGGTCTTGCTCCTCAGATCCCCACAAGCCGGCACCGGCGGCGCCGCTGCGCCACCGTCTCGATACAAGTTCGCGACCTCAGCGGCGCCAGGCCGCGCCGATCAGGAAGCCGATGCCGAGCGCGAGCCCGACGGTCGCGAGCGGCCGCTGGCTGATCGCGTCCTCCAGCGTCTCCTCGATCGAGCCGTAGGCCTCCTGTGCGGCGTCCATCATCGCGCTGCCGCGCTCCGACATGTCGTCGATCGCGGAATCCACGTTCTCGCGCGCCTGGCGATAGCCGCGGCGGGCCTGCTTGCCGGAGGAGTTGGCAAAAGTATTGAGCGCGTCGGTGATCTGATCGGTGAGGGCGGCGATATCGCTTTTCACGGCTGCTACATCCTTCTCGAGGCGTTCTCGGGTGGCTTTGTCGGTCCAGTCTCTCATCCCGGCTTCGGCGTTGGTGGTGGACATCAGGGGCTCCGAGCTGTTGACGGTTGAGACAGCCGGGAAACGTTTCGTCGTCGGGTAAGTTCCGTTCACGGAAACCGCTCAGTCCTGCGGGAGCTGCGGCGAATCCTGCGGCAACAGATGCTCCTTCAGGATCAGGGCGACGATCAGCAGCGGCGACGACAGGAACGCGCCCATCGGGCCCCACAGCCAGGTCCAGAACGCCAGCGCCAGCAGCACCGCCAGCGCATTGAGCGCCAGCCGCCGGCCGATGATGGTGGGCGTAACGAAATGTCCCTCCAGGAAGGTGATGCCGCCAAAGGCGAGCGCCGCCATCAGGCCGCCGCTGACGGTCGGGAAGGTGACCAGTCCCACCACGACCAGAATGGCGAACATGGCGACCGGTCCGATGATCGGAATGAAATTGAGGGTGGCCGCGAGCGCGCCGAGGCCAGCCGGATTGGGCATTCCGGTGAGGGCGCAAACGAGGCCGGCGGCGACGCCGACGCCGACATTGATGAGGGTCACGGTCAAGAGATAGTTGCCGAGATGGACCTCGATCTCGTTGAGGATGCGAAGGGTGCGCAGCCGTGCCTCATGATCGCTGAAGGTCATGATCATTGCCCGTCGCAGGTCTCGCCAGCTGGCGATGAACAGGATCAGGGTGACGAAGAACAGCAGGAATTCGGTAAAGGTCGGTGACAGGAATTCGATCGTCGGCTGCACCCAGTCGAACTTCGGCATCTCGAAGCTTGGCAATCCCTCCGAGCCGCCGAGCATCATCTGCAGCTCTCGCCACAGCGCCAGCGGCCGGTCGAACACGTGGACTTTGTCTTTCAACTGCGCGCCGAGTTCGGGCAGGCGCGAGCTCCATTCCATCGCTGGCGAAGCAATGAGCGCTACGATGAACCCGACTACGGCGGTCACCGCGAACACGATCAGCGCGGCCGCGAGGCTCCGCGGCACTTTCCGTTTCTCCAGGAAGGTCGCTGCCGGCGAGAGCATCGTGCCCGTGACGAACGCCATCACGACCGGCAGGAAGAACGCCTTGCCGACATAGAGCACCGCGACGATGGCGATGAGGAGCAGTCCGGCGAGCGAGAAGGCGACGAGTTCGGTGCGGCGGATCACCGGCGGAAGCTCGCCGTGGCTCTCGGGAAGCGGAGTGCCTTCGCCGTTGCCGGAAGTCATACGTTCACTGGGAAGGACGCGCACAATACCTCTCCGGCACGGAGTCTTCGGTCCGCGCGCCCATGACGAGGGGAGAACGTCCAAGCACCCTCCGGGTTCCATCGCGGCTTCGTGAAGAAATGCTCGCTTGACTGTGACGTCGCTGCTGCATCGCTGCGCGGAACTTGTATCGGCTCGGCCGCGTTGATCGAACAGCGCATCACCCAGATGCGGGCATTCAACGGGGCAGCACATGACAAAGTTCTCTGCAGTCCGACGCCGCTTATCGCCGCGCCGCATCACCGCATTCGCCTTCGCAACCGCTTTGCTGGCAGTGCCGTTCGGCGCCGCAAGCGCACAGACGCTGGGCTACACCTATCCGCAGGATCAGGCCTACCCGCAGGGCCAGGGCTATTCGCAGGGCTATGCGAGCCCAGGCTATGCGAACCAAGGCTACGCAAGCCAAAACGCGCAGGCCGCTGACGAGGATGCCGCGCTACCCGATCGCCTGCGCAAGCAGATTGTCAGTTTCGACCGCAGCGAGCCGGCCGGTACCATCGTCATCGATACCAACAATACTTATCTCTACTACGTACTCGGCCAAGGCCGCGCCATCCGTTATGGCGTCGGCGTCGGGCGCGAAGGTTTCACCTGGTCGGGTGTGCAGAGCGTCAGCCGCAAGGCGGAGTGGCCGGACTGGCATCCGCCGGCCCAGATGATCGCGCGCCAACCCTATCTGCCTCGCTTCGTCGCTGGTGGCCCCGGCAATCCGCTCGGCGCGCGTGCGATGTATCTCGGATCGAGCGAATACCGCATCCATGGCACCAACGATCCCACCACGATCGGCAAGTTCGTTTCGTCCGGCTGCATCCGCATGACCAATGAGGACGTCACCGACCTGTTCAACCGCGTCAACGTCGGTGCCAAGGTCGTTGTGCTGCCGAAGAACGCGCCGCTGATGGCAAAAGGCGGGGATTCCGTGCGCAAGCGTCCGGCTGTGACGGCGCTGCCCTCCGGCCGGCAGGCGCTGAACATTTCGAATTCGGCCGTGAACTAAGTTGAGTGAGGTCACATGAAGAGACGTTCGATCGGCAAACTCGCCGGTGGCGTGGCGGCATTCGTCGCCGTTGCCTCCTTCGGCCTCGCGCTTACGCCATCTGCCCATGCGGAGGACTTTTTCTCGGCCCTGTTCGGCGGCTTCCGCGGGCGGGCGGCGCCCGAGATCCGCATGCCGTTCCAGACCGATGACGCGCCGCGCTACGACACGCCGCGCTATGACACGCCGCGCCAGCGGGCCTCCTATGGCGGCGGCACGGCCTATTGCGTGCGCGGCTGCGACGGACGGTATTTCCCGGCGCAGGGAAACGATTCCGAGAGCAAGGCGCAATCCTGCAAGAGCTTCTGCCCGGCCTCGGAGACCTCCCTGGTCTACGGTGGCAACATCGACGACGCGACGACGGACAAGGGGAAATCCTATTCCGACCTGCCGAACGCGTTCCGCTATCGCAATGAGATTGTCGCAGGCTGCACCTGCAACGGCAAGGATCCGGTCGGGCTCGCTCAGGTCAAGGTCGACGACGATCCCACCTTGCGCAAGGGGGACATCGTTGCGGGCGCCGACGGCTTGGTGGTCGCCAGCCGCAGTGCCAACGACCGCCGCGGCGTCGCGATGAATTTCTCCCCGCTGCCCGATTCGGTGCGCGCAAGATTCCGCCAGGTGCCGGTGGTGGCGAAGGAGTAGCGTCAACGTCGTCCTGGCGGAAGCCAGGACCCATTGCCCCAAATGCCGATCTTGCCCCCACACGGCTGACCACCGGCCTGCCCCTTGCAGAGTGCGGTGGCTATGGGTCCTGGCTTTCGCCAGGACGACACCGAAGCCTGTGTGGCTCTAGATACCCGCCCTATGCCGCGCGGATCTTGCCGAGGAAGTCGCTGACCTCATGGCCGAGCTGGCGGCTTTGGTTCTCCAGCATCTCGGAGGCGTGCTTCACGTTGTCGGCGGCAGCGGCAGCAGCGTCCGCATCGGATTTGACGCCGGTGATGTTGTCCGAGACGTTCTTGGTGCCCTGCGCCGCAAACTGGGTGCTGCGGGTGATTTCTTGCGTGGCCGCTCCCTGCTCCTGCACGGCGGCGGCAATTGCGGTTGCGACCTCGTTCACTTCGCCGATGATGCCGCCGATGGTCTGGATCGCGCTGATGGCGTCGCCCGCGACCTTCTGGATGTCGGCGATCTGCTCGGAGATCTCCTCGGTCGCCTTGGCCGTCTGGCTCGCCAGCGACTTCACCTCGGAGGCGACCACGGCAAAGCCGCGACCGGCTTCGCCGGCGCGGGCCGCCTCGATCGTGGCGTTGAGCGCGAGCAAATTGGTCTGCTGCGCAATGGTGTTGATCAGACCGACGACCTCGCCGATGCGGCCGGCCGATTTCTGAAGTCCCTGCACCGTGCCGTCGGTCTCGCGCGCCTGGGTCACGGCGCGGCTGGCGATGCCTGCGGCATGCGCGGCCTGCTGGCTGATGTCGTTGATCGAGGCGCTGAGCTCTTCCGCGGCGGCGGCGACGCTGTCGACGCTCATAGAGGCGTCATTGGAGGCCTTGCCTGCGACCTGCACGCGGTCGTTGGTCTGCCGCGACACCGCGGAGAGATCGCCCGAGGTCTTGCGCATTTCGCCGGAGGCTTCGCTCAATTCGCCGAGCGTCTTGCGCACCGCGCCCTCGAACTCGCCGACATAGGTCTCGACCGCGCGCTGGCGCGCGGAGGCGCCCGCATTGCGTTCGCGCTCCTGCGCCTCGATCGTGAGCTTCTCGTTGGCCTGCTGCTTGAAGGTCTCCAGCGCGCCGGCAAGCGCGCCGATCTCGTCGTTGCGATCGAGATAGCCGCTGTCGACGGCAAGGTCGCCGCCAGCGACCTTCAGCATGGCGTCCCGAATGGTGTTGAGCGGAGTGATGACGCGGCGGCTGACCAGCATGATCGCGCCGACGGCAAGCCCCACGGCGAGCGCCAGCAGCGTCAGCTGCACGATCAGTGCGCGCTGTGCGGTGCCGCGCTGCTCCTGCGTGTGGATCTTGGCAGCATCGAGCGCACCTTCTGCCACTGCGACCGCACTCGCCATGCGGCCGACCGTGAGCGGGCTCCATTGGTTCGCCGTCATCTCGGGCTTTTCACCCTTGACCAGCGCGTCCGCGAGACGGTCGCGCAAGGCCAGATATTGCGGCTCGAAATAGGAGGTCTTGGCGGAGGCCATCGCGGAGGCGAGCCCCGCCGGCAACTGCATGCCGGACGTCGACAACTCCAGCGCCTTCCACATTGCGCTCGTGCCGCCGACATGCTGGGTATAGGCGTAGCGGCCTTCCGGCGTGACCTTGCCGGCGGCAAGCCCGGTCGAGACGATCAGCGACGCCTCGCCTGCGGTATTGCGGAGCAGCCAGGCATTCTGCTTGATCGACAGGAGCTGGTCGATCGTGGCGTCCAGGTGATTGACCGTGGCTGCCAACGTGTTCGAGAGCTTGTCGAGCGTGTCGAGCAGGCCCTGCGTCGTCTCCATGTATTCCTTGGGCAGGCCGGCGCGGCGCTGGTCCTTCGGCTTGGCCACATCCTCCCAGAACTGCTTCTGCTCTTCGGTCAGCAATTTGAATAGACGCGCGAGCTCCGGCACCAGCGTACCCGATTGCGGAAAGTCCATGGCCGGCAGCAGCTCGATCGCGCGCGCCATGGCAGGCATTTGGGCATCGCGCAGGGCGCGCAGATATTTCTCGATCTCGCCGTCCATCGGCTCGGTCGCGTTCAGGAGGCGGACCGTGGTCGAGCGATCGGTGCGCAGATTGTGCATCGCCTTGAACAGATCGGCGGATGTGACGGCGATCTGCGAGATGCGGTTGGCGGTCTTCAGGCGATCCCAGGACTCGTAGGCGGTGAGCGAGAGTGCGATCACCACGCAGATCGATGTGATCGCGATCACCGCCTTCAGCAGCGCGGATACGGTCAGACGATTCAGCATCGAAGTCCCCAATTCCCATTACAAAGTTCGTGAAGTCGCCCCGGCAACATCGGAAAAAGGGGCACGCAAGACCAGGCAATCGCATGCCGTTTGTGGCTCAGGGCCCAAACGGCGACTGCATCTGAAAGGAAAAGGGTAAAGTTTTAGGCAGGCCGACTGACGGTAGAAGTACGGAATTACTAGAAGTTGCAGAGGGTTGCCTCAATGGAACCGGCACGAGAGTTGTGCGTTAAGAGAGCGTCAGCAACTGCCTAAAAGGGGGGTCCTAGCAATGTTGGTCGGCGTCCTCGTCACCTTTCTCGTCGTCATTCTCGTACTTTACCTCATCAACATGCTGCCGATGGACGGCCGCGCCAAGCAGATCGCGCGGGTGGTCGTCATCATCATCGGCATCGTCTCGCTGCTGAAATATCTGGCAGTATTCTAGCCCGCTTCGTAGCCCGGGTGGAGCGCAGCGCAATCCGGGTCTTGCCCCAAGCGATAGCGGCCCCGGATTACGCTTCGCTCCATCCGGGCTACTGCGCGAACAAAAAAGCCCCGGCGCGAGCCGGGGCTTTCGGTGTTGACTGGCTGGCCTCAGCCGGTCGCCTTTTCAGCCAGCCGCTTTGGCCTCGCGGCGGCGGGCGGTGAGGATGTATTCGGTGTAGCCGTTGGGCTGCTCGCGCCCCTTGAAGATGAGGTCGCTCGCCGCCCTGAAGGCCGTGCCGTCGAAGGCGGGCGCCATCGGCTTGTAGACGGGATCGCCGGCGTTCTGCTTGTCGACCACGACCGCCATGCGCTTGAGCGATTCCATCACCTGCGCCTCGGTGATGACGCCCTGGTGCAGCCAGTTGGCCAAGTGCTGGCTGGAAATGCGCAGGGTGGCACGGTCTTCCATCAGGCCGACGTCGTGGATGTCAGGCACCTTGGAGCAGCCGACGCCCTGGTCGATCCAGCGCACGACATAGCCCAGGATGCCCTGGCAGTTGTTGTCGATCTCCTGCTTGACGTCGTCGGGCGCCCAGTTCGACTTCGACACCGGGATGGTGAGGATGTCCTCGAGCTTTGCGCGCGGGCCGGCCTTGGCGAGCTCTTGCTGGCGCGCGGCGACGTGGACCTGGTGGTAGTGCAGCGCGTGCAGCGTCGCGGCGGTCGGCGAGGGCACCCAGGCGGTGGTGGCACCGGCCTGCGGATGGGCGAGCTTCTGCGCCAGCATGTCCGCCATCTTGTCCGGCGCGGCCCACATGCCCTTGCCGATCTGGGCATGGCCGGGCAGGCCACAGATCAGGCCCATGTCGACATTCCAGTCCTCATAGGCCTTGATCCAGGCCTGCGCCTTCATCTCGTTCTTGCGGATCATCGGACCCGCCTCCATCGAGGTGTGGATCTCGTCGCCGGTGCGGTCGAGGAAGCCGGTGTTGATGAACATGATGCGCTTGGAGGCGCGCTGGATGCAGGCCTTGAGGTTGACGGTGGTGCGCCGCTCCTCGTCCATGATGCCGACCTTGAGCGTGTTCTCGGGCAGCGACAGCATCTTTTCGACGCGATCGAAGATCTCGCAGGTCAGCGACACCTCGTCGGGGCCGTGCATCTTCGGCTTGACGATATAGGCAGATCCGGTGCGGCTGTTCTTGACGTTGGAGTTGCCTTTCAAGTCATGCACGGCAAGAAGTCCGGAGACGGCGGCGTCGAGCAGGCCTTCCGGAATCTCCTCGCCCTTGTCGTCCAGCACCGCGTCGGTGAACATGTGGTGACCGCAATTGCGCATCAGCAGCAGGCTGCGGCCGTGCAATTTCACTTCGCCCTTGCCGTCAGGCGTCTTGTAGCTGCGGTCGGCATTGAGCGAGCGCGTCAGCGTCTTGCCGCCCTTCTCGAAATCGGCCGACAGCGTGCCGTTCATCAGGCCGAGCGTGTTGCGATAGACCAGCACCTTGTCCTCGGCATCGACGGCCGCGACCGAGTCTTCCATGTCGAGAATCGTGGAGACCGCGGACTCCATGACCATGTCCGCGACGCCGGCCGGATCGTCCTTGCCAATCGCGCTGCTGCGGTCGATCTTCACCTCGACATGCAGGCCGTTGTTGGCGAGCAGCACCGCGCTCGGTGCGGCCGCATCGCCCTGGAAGCCTGCGAATTGCGCGGCGTTCTTCAGCGCGGTGGCATTGCCGCTCTTCAGCTTCACCGCGAGCTGGCCCGCGACCACGCTATAGGCGGTGACGTCGGTGTGACTGCCGGTCGCCAGCGGCACCGCGGCATCGAGGAACGCTTTCGCTTTTGCGATGACCTTGTCGCCGCGTGCCTTGTTGTAGCCCTTGCCGCTCTCGGACGGATCGTGCGGGATCGCGTCGGTGCCGTAGAAGGCGTCATAGAGCGAGCCCCAGCGCGCATTCGCCGCGTTCAGCGCATAGCGTGCGTTGGTCAGGGGCACGACGAGCTGAGGGCCGCAGATCGTGCCGATCTCCTCGTCCACATTGGCGGTCTCGACCGTCTGCGTCGCCGGCTCCGGGACCAGATAGCCGATCTCCTTCAGGAAGGCGGTATAGGCGTTGAGGTCGAACGCCTTGCCCTTGTTGGCGCGGTGCCAGTCGTCGATCTTGGCCTGCAGCGTGTCGCGCTCCGCCAGCAGCGCGCGGTTCTTCGGGCCCAGCTCCTTGATGATGGCGGCGAGCCCGGCCCAGAACGCATCCGGCGCGATTCCCGTCTTCGGGGCCGCTTCCTTGGCGATGAAATCGAACAGGACGGGAGCGATCTTCAATCCGTGGGCGTCGACGCGTTTCATGATGGGCTTTCTCGTTGGAAATGGCTGTTTTTGGCTGCTTTTGATCCGACAGCAGCAAAATGCGCTCCAAGGAGCGGCTTTCAGGGCCCTATTAGCCCCAAAATCGGGGCCGTGAGAAGGCCCCCAAAAGTTGTCAAAATGTCAAGGCGGGGTGGGCGGCCGACGCACGGTGTCATTCCCCGCGAAGGCGGGGAATCCAGTACGCCGCGGCCTCTCGGCTGAATCACTGCTCTCGGTGGAATACTGGGTCGCCCGGTCAAGCCGGGCGACGACAGCGGGGCAGCAGCCCGGCTTCAAATATTCGCGGCGAGGTCCACGAGTTCGTCGAACAGCACGCCGGTCGTCTTGAGCATCTGTTCGATCTCGTCCGCCGCCTCGGCGACCGTCCGCGTCGAGGTATCGATCACGAGCTCAGCGGCTTGCGGCGTCTCGTAGTCGTTGAGAATGCCGGTGAACGACGCGAGCGTGCCGGCGCGGGCCTTCTTGTAGTGGCCCTTGGGGTCGCGCTCCTCGCAGATTCCCGCCGGCGTCGCGACGTGGATCTCGCGGAACGAAGTGTCGGCGATGCGGCGCGCGGTGGCGCGGTCCTCGCGGGCGGGCGAGACGGCGGCGACAATCGCGATGTGGCCGTTGCGGGCGAGATGCGTCGCGACTTCGGCGAGACGCCGGATGTTCTCGCTGCGATCAGCGGCCGAGAAGCCGAGATCGCTGTTGAGCCCGGCACGCAGCGTGTCGCCGTCGAGCAGGATCGGCGAGCCGCCATTGCTGAACAGCCGCCGCTCCAACGCTTTTGCGAGCGTCGACTTGCCGGAGGCGGGGAGGCCGGTGAGCCAGATCACGGCGCCGTTGTGACGATAGCGCGCGGAGCGTTCGTCGGGCCGCAGCGCCGATTCCACCGGCACGATGTCGACGGGCAGGGCGCGCTGGCCGGCATCGACCGACAGCACCAGACCGCCGCCGGCGATGCGCCCGGACACCTCGATCACGAGACGGCCGGTGCGCGGATTTTCCGTGTAGGGGTCGGTGGCAATCGGATTCGAAAGGGAAATGTCGATCTCGCCGACATGGTTGCGCCCGATCGCCTTGTTCTCGACGCTCGACAGCTCGCCGGGATCGACCGCCTTCTCGATTGCGACGACGGTGGCGCGGCTTTCCTTCGGTCCGCAGCGAACCAGGAGCTGGTCGCCCTTGGCCAGCGGCTTGTCGTGCAGCCAGAATATCCGCGCGCGCAGCCGTCGCGTCTCGCGCGGCGCGCTGCTGGTATGCGCGATGATATCGCCACGTTCGAGGAACAGCTCGCGGTCGAGCGTGATGCCGACCGAGCGGCCCGCACCCTGTCGGCCCGCGACCGGCGTCACCGGCCAGCTCTCGACCGTCTTGATCCTGGCGATCTTGCCGGCGGGCATGATCACGATTTCGTCGCCGGCAACCAGGCTGCCGGATTCGATCCGGCCCGCGACGATGCGGCGGTCGTCGAACTTGTAGATCGCCTGCACCGGCAGGCGCAGCGCCAAGGCTTCCAGCGGCCGCGCCGGCTCGAGCCTGTCGAGCGCTTCGACCACGGTGGGACCCTTGTACCAGCCAATGCGGTCGGTGCGCTCGGCGACGCCGTCACCGTCGCGGGCGGAAATCGGGATCACGGCCGTGGGCTTCACGCCAAGGCTCTGCAGATGCGCCGAGATCTCGTCGCTGATCGCCTTGAAGCGCTCGGCGGCGAAGTCGACGCGGTCCATCTTGTTGACGACGATCGCGACCTGCTTCACGCCGAGCAGATGCAGGAGATAGCCGTGCCGCCTCGTCTGGTCGCGCACGCCTTCAAGCGCGTCGATGATCAGCACCGCGCCGTCGGCCTGCGAGGCGCCGGTGATCATGTTGCGCAGGAATTCCGCGTGGCCGGGTGCGTCGATCAGCACGATGTCGCGCGAATTGGTGCGGAAGCGGATCTGCGTGGTGTCGATGGTGATGCCCTGGTCGCGCTCGGTCTGGAGTGCGTCGAGCAGGAACGACCATTCGAACGGCATACCGCGCCGCGCGCTGACGGCCTTGAGCATGTCGAGCTTGCCGTCGGGCAGGCTGCCGGTCTCGTGCAGCAGGCGGCCGACCAGCGTCGACTTGCCATGGTCGACATGGCCGACGATGACGATGCGGACCTGCGGACGCGTGGTGCCGTTCGGTGTGGCGGGCGATGCGGGGGTGACGATCATGTTCATACGACGCTCGCGTCCTTGATCAGAGATAGCCGGCGACGCGCAGGCGCTCGAAAGCGTCCTCGGTCTCGTGGTCGAGCGCGCGGCCGGAACGTTCCGGCACCTTGGTCTGCTCGAGCTCGATCAGGATCTCGTCGATAGTCGACGCGTTTGAGGCGACCGGGTTGGTGATGTCCTGATCACCCAGCGAGCGATAGCGCTTGCCGTTTTGCGACAGATACAGCGGGATGATCGGGATGTTCTCGCGCTTGGTGTAGGCCCAGATATCTGACTCGGTCCAATGCAGGATCGGATGAATGCGCAAATGCGCGCCTTGCGGCGGCGAGGCGTTGAAGTGATCCCAGAATTCCGGCGGCTGGTCACGCACGTCCCAATTGCCTTCGAGCCCACGCGGCGAGAACACGCGCTCCTTGGCGCGCGTCGCCTCCTCGTCGCGGCGAATGCCGGCGATCAGACCGTCGAAACCGTATTTGGCGAGTGCCATCTTGAGGCCCTCGGTCTTGCGCGCGGCGGAACGGGCGGCGGGCGGCAGCGTTGGGTCGACGGCATCAATCGGCGGGCAGGGCTCGACGCGCAGATCGAGATCCCATTCCTTGCCGTAGTGATCGCGGAAGCGATACATCTCCGGAAATTTCTTGCCGGTGTCGACATGGAGGGCCGGGAACGGCAGGCGGCCGTAGAACGCCTTGCGCGCCAGCCAGATCATGACGTTGGAGTCCTTGCCGAGCGACCACAGCAGGGCGATCTTCTTGAGGCGGCCGAAGGCTTCGCGGAAGATGTAGATGCTCTGGGCCTCGAGCTGGTCGAGATGGTCCATGCTCGGGGCAAGGTCAGCAGAAAATTCTTGCGTGTGCGCGCGCTCGGCCGCGGCCGGGCTGCTCAGCCCGCCAGCAGGGGAATTGTCCTTGAGAAGATGCATCTCTGCCACTTTGCGTTTGGAGGCGAAAATTCTATAGTTGCGGTGCAAGAGAGAAGAAAAAATTTTCTCTTTGCGCGCTCGAAACGACACATATATAGAAAATAATTCCAGTCAACCCCGGATGTGGGGGAAGCGAGTATCGTATGCGGTTCTTGCCCGTGTTCCTCGATCTCAAGGCCGGTCCGGTGGTCCTCATCGGCGCGGGTGAGCTTTTGCGCGCCAAGCTGCGCGTGCTCACTGCGGCCGGTGCGCGCATTCGCGTGCATGCGATCGACGGCAATCAGGACCTGGGTCTGAGCTCCGAGGACGCCGCGCGTATCGACATTGCGGCGGCCGATCCGCTGACCGCCGATCTCTCGGGAATCATCGCGGTCGTTTGCGCCGGCGCAGGCGATGTCGGCGTGGCGATGTCGGTCCGCGCCAAGGCGCTCGGCCTGCCCGTCAATGTCATGGACGATCTCGAGCATTCGAGCTTCATCTTCCCGGCGATCGTCGATCGCGGCGATGTCGTGGTCGCTATCGGCACTGGCGGCACGTCGCCGGTGGTGGCGCGGCGCGTGCGCGAGAAGATCGAGGCGCTGCTGCCGGCGCGCATCGGCGAACTCGCCGAGTTCATCGGCGGCTTCCGTAAATCCATCAACGAACGTATTGCCGAGTTTCCGCTGCGCCGCCGGTTCTGGGAGCGCGTCATCGACGGCCCGATCGGCGCCGCCGTTCTGGCCGGCCGCAAAGGCGAGGCGGACGCGGCGCTCAAGGCGATTTCCGATCCATCCGCGTTCGCACGGGCCGACAAGCCGGAAGGCTCGGTCGCGCTGGTCGGCGCCGGTCCGGGGGATCCGGATTTGCTCACCATCAAGGCGCTGCGCGCGCTCCAGGATGCCGACATCGTCTTCCATGACGAGCTGGTCTCGCCTGAAATTCTCGACCGCATCCGCCGTGACACCACGCGCGTGCCGGTCGGCCGCCGCGTCGGCAAGCCCGGCATCGGGCAGGACGCCATCAACAAGCGCATGATCGAGGCCGCCCAATCCGGCCAGCGTGTGGTGCGGCTGAAGGGCGGCGATCCGTTCGTGTTCGGCCGCGGCGGCGAAGAAGTCGAAGCGTTGCGTGCCGCCGGCGTTGCCTATTCGATCATTCCCGGCATCACCGCAGGGCTCGGCGGTGCCGCCGATTTCGAGGTGCCGCTCACCTATCGGAACGAAGCGACCCGCATCACCTTCCTCACCGCGCACAAGGCGCGCGACGCGGAAGTCGTGGACTGGTCGACACTGACCGACGCCAGGATGACCGTCGTGGTCTACATGGGCATGACGGCTGCGCCGGCGATACGGGCCGGCCTCTTGGCCGCCGGTCGTTCGCCGGAGACGCCGGTCGGCGTGTTCGCCCGCGTCACGCGGCCCGATGCGCAAGGCGCGATCGGCACGCTGCGCGACCTGCCTGAGCTGGTCCGCCGGACCAACGGCGGTCCCGCCATTCTCATCATCGGCGATGTGGTCCGGCATGCCGGTTCGCTTCGTCGCCAAACCCCAAAACAAATCATCTCTGACCTATTGGATGCAGCCGAATGACCTCCCCGCTTGAACAGAAGAAGATCAAGATCGCCGGCCCCTCGGTCGTGACCGCCAACCGCACCTGGGACGGCATCGTGGTTTACCGCACCGCCGCCAAGAGCTGGTCCGCGGACTTGTCGGAAGCCGCGATCGTGCGCAACTCCGACGAGGCGAAAGCGTTGCTTGCGGAGTCCGTGGCCGATGACGTCGGCGCAATCGGTCCCTATATCGCGCCGGTGCAGGTCGGCGCGGACGGCAAGATCGAGCCCGGCAATCTGCGCGAACAGATCCGCCGCACCGGCGTGACCATCGGACAGCCGGTCCAGGTTTAAGGCATTCTCTCATGTACGCTTACGACGAAATCGACCGTACGCTCGTCAACGAGCGCGTCTCGGAATTCCGCGACCAGGTGAAGCGCCGCCTGTCCGGCGAGCTCACCGAGGACGAGTTCAAGATCCTGCGGCTGCAGAACGGCGTCTATCTGCAACTGCACGCTTACATGTTCCGGGTCGCGATCCCCTACGGGACGCTGGCGTCCAACCAGTTGCGGGCGCTCGCCCACGTCGCGCGCAAATACGACCGCGGCTACGGCCATTTCACGACGCGGCAGAACATCCAGTTCAACTGGATCAAGCTCGCCGAATTGCCGGATGCGCTGGCCGATCTCGCCGAGGTCGGCATCCATGCGATGCAGACCTCCGGCAACAACATGCGCAACGTCACATCGGACCAGTGGGCAGGCGTCGCGCCCGGCGAGATCGAGGATCCCCGCATCTGGTCGGAGCTGATCCGCCAGCACACCACGCTGCACCCGGAATTCTCGTTCCTGCCGCGCAAGTTCAAGATCGCGATCACCGCGTCGGACCATGATCGCGCCGCGATCAAGATCCACGATATCGGCCTGCGCCTGATCAAGAACGAGAAGGGAGAGACGGGCTTCGAGGTGCTGGTCGGCGGCGGACTCGGCCGCACGCCCTTCATCGGCAAGACCATCAAGCATTTCGTGCACGGCCGCGACATCCTCAGCTATATCGAGGCAATTCTGCGGGTGTACAATCAGTACGGCCGCCGCGACAACATCTACAAGGCGCGCATCAAGATCCTCGTGCACGAGCTCGGCATCGAGAAGTTCTCGCGCGAGGTCGAGGAGGAGTGGCAGCACATCCGCAACTCCTCGCTCCAGATCGACGACGAAGTGGTCGAGGACATCCGCTCGCGCTTCACTTATCCCGCCTACGAGAAGCTGCCGCACATGCCGGACGAGCTGCGCCAGGCCGCGGCCGATCCGGATTTCGAGGCATGGCGCAAGAACTCGGTCGCTCCGCACAAGGTCCAGGGCTATTCCATCGTCACGATCTCGCTGAAGCCGATCGGCGCGCCTCCGGGCGATGCCACCGCCGACCAGATGGATGCGGTCGCCGATCTCGCCGACAGATATTCGTTCGGTGAGATCCGCGTCGGCCACGAGCAGAACCTTGCTTTGCCGCATGTCGCCAAGCGCGACCTGGCGGCGCTGTGGAAGGCGCTCGACAAGCTTGGCCTCGCGACCCCGAACGTCAATCTGATCACCGACATCATCGCCTGCCCGGGTCTCGACTATTGCTCGCTGGCCAATGCGCGCTCGATCCCGATCGCGCAGGAATTGACGCGGCGCTTCGCCAATCACGAACTGGCCAATCTGATCGGCCGTCTCCACATCAACATCTCCGGCTGCATCAACGCCTGCGGCCATCACCATGTCGGCCATATCGGCATTCTCGGCGTTGAGAAGAACGGCGAGGAAGTCTACCAGATCACCATCGGGGGACGCGCCGACGAGAGTGCCGCGCTCGGCAATCTGATCGGCCCCGGCGTCAAGTTCGACGAGGTCGCCGATGTCGTAGAGGATATCGTGGAAGCTTATCTGGCGCTGCGCGAGCGGCCCGAAGAGCTGTTCATGGACACCGTGAAGCGCCTCGGCGTCGAACCCTTCAAGGAGCGCGTTTATGCCACTCGTTAACGGCGGAAAGATCGCCGACGACAGCTTCGTCAAGCTCGCCGTCGACACGCCGCTGCCCGAGGGCGGCGACATCCTGGTGCCGGCGGAGCGCTTCGTCGGCGACGCGGATGCGTTGCTCAAGAGGACCGGCAAAATCGGTGTGATCTGGCCGAACAATCGCGACATCGCCGAGCTGGTGCCCTATCTCGGCAAGATCGCCGTCGTCGCGCTGGTGTTCCCGACCTTCCGCGACGGACGCGCCTACAGCCAGGCGCGGCTGCTGCGCGAGCGTTACAATTATCGCGGCGAATTGCGTGCGACGGGCCAGATCCTGCGGGACCAGTTCGTGTTCATGCTGCGTGCGGGCTTCGATTCTTTCGACGTCAGGAAGCAGGCCGACGCGGAAGCCTTCATGCAGACCGCGAAGCGCTACTCGGTCTTTTACCAGCCCACCGGTGACGGCCGCATCACGGCGCTGCACCGGCGCATGCAACTGCGTCATTCCGAGGGGGTCGGCACGTGAACGCAGTCGCGTCTCCAGTTTCGTCAATCTCCGCCTCTGCGCTGCCTTTGGCGGAGGAGCTCGATCGCGCCTTGCGCGATGCCTCGCCCGCCGAAATCATCGCCGCTGCGCTGAAGACGGTCGGGCGCGACAAGCTTGCGCTGGTGTCGTCCTTCGGGACGGAATCGGCGACGCTGCTGAAGGTCATGGCCGACGTCGATCCGGCGATCCCCGTGATCTTCCTCGACACCGGCTGGCTGTTCGAGGAGACGCTGGCCTATCGCGACACGCTGATCGCGACGCTGGGCCTGAAGGACGTCCGCTCGGTCAAACCTGCCGAGGAGACGCTGTCGCGCGAAGATCCCGATCGCGACCTCTGGTTCTCCGATCCCGACGCCTGCTGCCGTATTCGCAAGGTCGAGCCGCTGGCGCGGGCGCTGACACCGTTCGATGCATGGCTCAACGGTCGCAAGCGCTTCCAGGGCAACTCGCGCGCCGACATCCCGGTGGTCGAGGACGATGGTGCGCGGTTGAAGTTCAATCCCTTTGCCAATGTTTCGCGCGAGGAACTCGAAGCGATTTTCGTCCGCGCCAAATTGCCGCGTCATCCGCTGGTTGCGTCCGGTTTCCTGTCGGTTGGGTGTATGCCTTGCACGAGCAGAACGACTGAGGGCGAGGATGAGCGTGCCGGTCGCTGGCGCGGTCGGGCCAAGACGGAATGCGGCATCCACACGATGAAGACTTCGTAGCAAAGTTACGCTGCCCGGCTACGAACAAGAAAATCCGGTTCCGTTGACTTAAGCGCGTTTCGCCCCGAGTTATGCCTGCCATCGATGACGCCGACGTCATTGATGTGAATGGAGATGGACATGATGCGCCGTATCGTTCCGCTCGCGGCAGGACTGCTCGTGACAGGCTTGTTGGCAAGCTCGGCTCTCGCCGCTGACATCAATCTGCTGAACGTATCGTACGATCCGACGCGTGAGCTCTATGTCGAGTTCAACAAGGCGTTCGCGAGTGCCTATCAGAAGGAAACCGGCAAGAGCGTCGAGATCAAGCAGTCGCATGGCGGCAGCGGTTCGCAGGCGCGCGCCGTGATCGACGGATTGCAGGCCGACGTGGTGACGCTTGCGCTCGCCTACGACATCGACGCCATCGCAGGCAAAGGCCTCACGACGGCTGACTGGCAGAAGCGGTTGCCGCAAAATTCCTCGCCCTATACCTCGACCATCGTGTTCCTGGTCCGCAAGGGCAATCCCAAGGGCATCAAGGACTGGGACGATCTGCTCAAGCCGGGCGTCGCCGTGATCACGCCGAACCCGAAGACATCAGGCGGCGCGCGCTGGAATTATCTGGCGGCCTGGGGCTTTGCGCAGAAGAAATACGGCTCGGCGGACAAAGCCAAGGATTTCATCGGAAAGCTCTATCAGCAGGTGCCGGTGCTCGACACCGGGGCGCGCGGCGCGACCGTGACCTTCGTCGAGCGCGGCGTTGGCGACGTGTTGCTCGCCTGGGAGAACGAGGCGTACCTCGCGCTGAAGGAATTCGGTCCGGAGAAATTCGAGATCGTGGCGCCGCCGCTCTCGATCCTGGCGGAACCGCCGGTCACGATCGTCGACAAGGTTGCCGATAAAAAAGGCACCCGTAGCGTCGCCGACGCCTACCTGCAATATTGGTATACCAAGGAAGGTCAGGAAATCGCGGCGCGTAATTTCTATCGTCCGCGCGATCCCGAGATCGCCAAAAAACACGAAAACTCCTTCGCAAAGGTCGAGCTGTTCACGATCGACGAACTTTTCGGCGGCTGGACCAAGGCGCAGAGGGAACATTTTGCCGACGGCGGCGTCTTCGATCAGATCTACAAGAACTGATCGGGCGCTGTCGGCGGGGCTTAAACAGGGGGCCTGGTGAGCGCAATCGCAGCACGACGCCGGACATTGCCGGGCTTCGGTCTCACGATGGGGCTGACGCTGTCATGGCTGTCGATCATCATCCTGCTTCCGCTCGCCGGCCTGTTCGTGAAATCGCTCGAGCTGAGCCCGGAGCAGTTCTGGAACATCCTCTCCAGCCGCCGCACCCTGAATGCCTTGCGCGTGTCCTTTGGACTCGCCTTCGCGGCCGCCTGCGTCAATCTTGTGATGGGCAGCATCATCGTCTGGGCGCTGGTGCGCTACCGCTTCCCGGGAAGGCGGCTGTTCGATGCCATCGTCGACGTGCCCTTTGCGCTGCCGACCGCGGTCGCCGGCGTCGCGCTGACTGCGTTGTTCGCCGAAAAGGGCTGGCTCGGCGCGCCACTTGCGGCGGCCGGCATCAAGGTGGCGTTCACGCCCGTCGGCATCTTCGTCGCCATGATCTTCATCGGCATCCCCTTCGTGGTGCGCACCGTGCAGCCGGTGCTCCAGGATCTCGATCCCGAGATCGAGGAGGCCGCGGGCAGCCTCGGCGCGAGCCGCTGGCAGACCATCATTCGCGTGATCCTGCCCTCGCTCGGGCCGGCGCTGCTCACGGGGCTGGCGCTCGCCTTCGCGCGCGCGGTCGGCGAATACGGTTCGGTGATCTTCATCGCCGGCAATCTGCCGAACGTCTCCGAGATCGCGCCGCTGCTGATCGTGATCCGGCTGTCCGAATTCCGCTATGCCGATGCGACCGCCATCGCGGTGGTCATGCTGGTCGTCTCCTTCGTCATTATCTTCGCCGTCAATCGGCTCCAGCGCTGGGCGCAGAGCCGGATTCCGGTGCGGTGAGGACGGGACCATGACGATGCAGATCGCAGATTCCGTCCCACTCTCGGCCCCCGACGCCAAGGCACGCGCGCATGCGGCGGCCGCGCGGAACAACCTGCGCACCGAACCGCGCGCGGTCCGCATCGTCATCATCGCGCTGGCGATGACCTTTCTCTCAGTCTTCGTCGTGCTGCCACTGGTCGTGGTGTTCGCGCAGGCGTTCTCGAAGGGAATATTCGCTTATTTCGCCGCGCTGGCCGATCCGGAGGCGCTGTCCGCGATCAAGTTGACGCTGTTGGTGGCGGCAATTTCCGTCGGCCTCAATCTCGTCTTCGGCCTGGTCGCGGCCTGGGCGATTGCAAAGTTCGAATTCTCGGGCAAGACCTTCCTGATCACGCTGATCGATTTGCCGTTCTCGGTCAGCCCCGTCATCTCGGGCCTCGTCTTCGTGCTGCTGTTCGGCGCACAGGGCTATTTCGGCGGCTGGCTGCGCGATCATGACATCCAGATCCTGTTCGCGGTGCCCGGCATCGCGCTTGCGACCACCTTCGTGACCTTCCCCTTCGTGGCGCGTGCGTTGATCCCGCTGATGCAGGAGCAGGGCACGCAGGAGGAGGAGGCCGCAATCTCGCTCGGCGCCTCGGGCCTGCAGACCTTCTTCCGCGTCACGCTGCCCAACATCAAATGGGGCGTGCTCTACGGCGTCCTGCTCTGCAACGCGCGGGCGATGGGCGAGTTCGGCGCGGTCTCCGTCGTCTCCGGCCATATTCGCGGCGAGACCAACACGATGCCGCTGCTGGTCGAGATTCTCTACAACGAATACCAGTTCGTCGCGGCGTTCGCGATCGCCTCGCTGCTGGCGATGCTGGCGCTGATCACGCTGATCGCCAAGACCGTTCTGGAAAATCATCTCGACGAAGGACACGACGCAAGTGAGCATTGAAGTCAGGAATCTCGTCAAGAAGTTCGGCAGCTTCGCAGCCCTCGACGGCGTCGACCTCAAGGTCAATGACGGCGAGCTGCTGGCGCTGCTCGGTCCATCTGGCTCGGGTAAAACAACGCTGCTGCGGATCATCGCCGGTCTCGACTGGCCGGATTCCGGTGAGGTGTCTTTCAACGGCGAGGACGCGCTGGCGCAGGGCGCGCGCGAGCGGCACGTCGGATTCGTATTCCAGCACTACGCGCTGTTCCGCCACATGACGGTGTTCGAGAACGTCGCCTTCGGGCTGCGCGTGCAGCCGCGCGCGATCCGCAAGGACGAAGCGACCATCCGTGCGCGGGTCAAGGAGCTGCTCGATCTCGTGCAGCTCGACTGGCTCGCCGACCGTTATCCGAGCCAGCTCTCCGGCGGTCAGCGCCAGCGTATCGCGCTGGCGCGCGCGCTCGCGATCGAGCCGCGCATCCTGCTGCTCGACGAGCCCTTCGGCGCGCTCGATGCCAAGGTGCGCAAGGAGCTGCGCAAATGGCTGCGCTCGCTGCACCACGAGATCAACGTCACCTCGATCTTCGTCACCCATGACCAGGAGGAGGCGCTCGAAGTCGCCAACCGCGTGGTGGTGATGGACAAGGGCAGGATCGAGCAGATCGGCTCGCCCGACGACGTCTATGAGAGCCCGGCGACCGCCTTCGTGCACAGCTTCATCGGCGAATCCATCGAGCTTCCGGTCCTGATCGCGGACGGTCTCATCACGCTCGGCGACCGGCCGCTGCGGCTCGCGGCAGATGGCCTTGCGCCTGGCGCGTCAAGACTGTTCGTGCGGCGACACGACATGCTGGTTGGCCCATCCGGCAGCGGTGCCTTCGAGGGCGCCGTGCAGCATGTCCGGAATTTCGGCCCCGTGCAGCGGGCCGAGGTGGCCCTATCAGGCGGAAGGACCATCGAGATCGACGCTCCCCGCGACAGGGAACTGCGCGCCGGCGATGCGATCGGCCTGGAGCCCCGCCGCTACCGGATCTTTGCGGGCACCTGAGCTGGCTAAACGGGTCAATTTTTCCTCAATATTCACCTTTCAGCCACGGTTGGTATGCAACAACGGCGCCTGATTTGGGGGCTCCTGTTCATGCGCGCCGCGGCCGCGATATCAATCCTTTTGCTGCTCGCCGGCTGCGCCGGCAACGAGGCACCGGTCCAGCAGCCTTCGATGTATGCCGATATGTCCGTTCCGGGCTCCAAACTCGATGCGCAGGCGGCAGCGATCATGATCTCGCAATACCGCCAGAACAACGGGCTCGGCACCGTGGTGATCGATCCTGCCCTGATGAGTCTCGCCGAATCCCAGTCCCAGGCCATGGCTGCGGCCAACAAGATGGATCATGACGTCCGCGCGCCGCTGGCCAAGCGCCTCAGCGCCGGCGGCTATCCGGCGACCGTTGCGGTCGAGAACGTCTCGGCCGGCTATCATACGCTGGCGGAAGCGTTTTCCGGCTGGCGCGACTCGCCCCCACACCGCGCCAACATGCTCAAGAGCGGTGTCACAAAATTGGGCATCGCGGCGGGCTATGCTCCCGGCACCAAATACAAGGTGTTCTGGACCATGATCCTGGCCTCGACGGACGCCCGATAAGCCAGACTTGATCCCGGGATGCATTGACGCCGCGGCAGACTGTCGCCACGGTCGCTCGCCATCTGCTATTGTTCCCGCATGTCCGATCATCATAGCCCAGAAGTCGCAACTATCCCGGCAAACGCGCAACGTGTCCTGGTCCTCCAGGGCGGCGGCGCGCTCGGCTCCTATCAGGCCGGCGCCTATCAGTCGCTCTGCCACGCCGGCTTCGAGCCGGACTGGGTCGCCGGCATCTCGATCGGCGCGGTCAACGCCGCGATTGTCGCCGGCAACGAAGGGCAGACGCGCGTCAAGCGGCTCAAGGAATTCTGGGAAATGGTCTCCGCGCCGGTGCCGTGGAAGCCGATCGGCAAGAGCGATCACAGCCGAGAGCTGTTCAACTCGACCAGCGCCGCATTGATCGCGACCTTCGGCGTGCCCGGCTTCTTCGTCCCGCGCATGCCGCCCGCGCCGATGTGGCCGCCGGGCCATCCCGAGGCGGAAAGCTATTACGACACGGCACCGCTGAAGAAGACGCTGGAGCGTCTGGTGGATTTCGACCGCATCAACGATCTGAAGACGCGGCTCTCGGTCGGTGCGGTCGGCGTCACCTCCGGCAATTTCAAATATTTCGACAATTTCGAGTTCAGGAAGCTCGGCAAGAAAATCGGCCCCGAGCACATCATGGCCTCCGGCGCGCTGCCGCCCGGCTTTCCGTCCGTCGTGATCGACGGCGAGCATTATTGGGACGGCGGTATCGCCTCCAACACGCCGCTCGACTACGTGCTCGATGCCGAGGTCGATCGCGATCTCCTGATCTTCCAGGTCGACCTGTTCAGCGCCCGCGGCGACCTGCCGACCTCGCTGCTCGAAGCCAACGAGCGCGAGAAGGATATCCGCTTCTCCAGCCGCACGCGGATGAACACGGACAAGAACAAGCAGGTGCACAACGCCCGCAGGGCCGTGCGCGACCTGATTTCCAAATTGCCCGATTATCTCAAGAACGACCCTTCCGTGGAATTCCTTGCCAAGGTATCGCGCGAAAGCACCGTTACTGTCGTGCACCTGATCTATCGCAGCAAGAATTACGAATCCTCGTCCAAGGATTACGATTTTTCGCATGTCGCCATGGTCGAGCATTGGGAAGCCGGCGTGCGTGATGTGCATCTGTCGATGCGCCACAAGGATTGGCTCGAGCGGCCGCAATCGGGCGAGACCATGGTGACCTACGATCTCACGGGGGACGTCACTGCGCCCCCGCCAAAAAGGAGCGAGTAATATGGGAAGTCTGTCAGGCAAGAACGCCGTCGTGACGGGGTCGACCAGCGGCATCGGGCTTGCCTATGCGCGCGCCTTCGCCGCCGCCGGCGCCAATGTCGTCATCAACGGGTTCGGCTCGCCGGAGGACATCGAGAAGGAGCGCGCCAAGATCGAGTCTGATTTCGGCGTGAAGGCGGTCTATTCGCCCGCCGACATGACCAAGCCGGCCGAGATCGCCGGGATGATCGCGCTCGGCGAGAAGAGCTTTGGTTCGGTCGACATCCTCGTCAACAACGCCGGCATCCAGTTCGTCTCGCCGATCGAGGAATTCCCGCCGGAGAAGTGGGACCAGATCATCGCGATCAACCTGTCCTCGGCCTTCCATGCCATTCGCGCCGCCGTCCCCGGCATGAAGAAGAAGGGCTGGGGCCGCATCATCAATACTGCTTCCGCGCACTCGCTGGTCGCCTCGCCCTTCAAGTCGGCCTATGTGTCGGCCAAGCACGGCATCGCCGGCCTGACCAAGACCGTGGCGCTGGAGGTCGCGACCAGCAAGATCACCTGCAACTGCATCAGCCCCGGCTACGTCTGGACGCCGCTGGTGGAGAAGCAGATCCCCGACACCATGAAGGCCCGCAACCTCACGCGCGAGCAGGTCATCAACGACGTGCTGCTCGACGCGCAGCCGACCAAGGAGTTCGTCACCTCCGAGCAGGTCGCAGCCCTTGCGCTGTTCCTGTGCGGCGACGATGCCGCGCAGATCACCGGCACAAACCTGTCGATCGACGGCGGCTGGACCGCGGAGTAGACAGCGCTCTTCGTCATGCCCCGGCTTGACCGGGGCATCCAGTACGCCGCGGCGTCTCGGTACAACCACAGCCGTCTCGGCGTGCTGGATCGCCCGGTCAAGCCGGGCGATGACAGCGAGAGTGGTGCGGCCGTTCTCCGTTCAGTGCGTCCAGGCCAGCGCCGTCTCGAACGCCGAGGACAGGTCCAACTCCGCGAACATGATCTTGCCGGCGACCACGAACAGCACGCAGGCAAGTGTCAGGCGCAGCACCGTCTCAGGCACGCGCGTCGCGCTGAAGCTGCCGACGACGATACCGGGCAGCGAGCCCAACAGCAGCACGCCCATCAGCGCCCAATCCACGTCGCCAAGCGCCCAGTGCCCCATGCCGGCGATCAGCGTCAGCGGGACCGCATGGGCGATGTCGGAGCCGACGATGGTCGCCACCGGCAGGCGCGGATAGAGCAGCAGCAGAACGGTGACGCCGACCGCGCCCGCGCCGACCGATGAAATCGAGACCAGCACGCCGAGCACGATTCCGGTGACGACCGTCGCAATCGCGGTGGTGCGGTCATCGACCTGCTCCAGACGCCGGCGATAGCGCTCCATGATCGATCTGCGGAAAATCAGCGAGGTCGCAGTCAGCAGCAGTGCGAAGCAGAGCACGAGGTTGACGAGATTGCGCTCGGAATCGCTCTTGAGGTCGAGCTTCCACAGCACCAGCAGCGTCAGCGCGCTCGCCGGAAGGCTGCCGCAGGCGAGCCGCAGCACCGCTGGCCAGTGCACGCTGCGCGACCAGCCATGCACCACGCTGCCGCCGGTCTTGGTGGCGGCGGCATAGAGCAGGTCGGTGCCGACCGCGGTCGATGGATGAATCCCGAACAGCAGGATCAGCAGCGGCGTCATCAACGAACCGCCGCCGACGCCGGTCATCCCGACCAGCAGGCCGACGCCGAAACCGGAGGCGACGTAGAGTGGATCGATCATGTCCAGGGAATCTTAGGTTTATCTCGTCAGTTGGGCAATATGACGTAGAATAAACTTTCCCTGCGGTGCAACTACTTGGGGGCAATAAGAAAAATCGTGCTGTCACTCTTAAACAGGCAGGAGTTTAGCCGCGTCTATCAGCGTGCCGCGAAACGGTTGTTCCCCAGCGGAAGCGCGAAGGAGCGGGACGCTGATCCTATTTCCCGAACGCCAGCACGTGCAGGCCGAGCCGCTGTCGCACGATCCAGAACAGCAGCACCGTCTCGAAACTGAGCGAGATGGAGGTCGCGGCCGCCGCGCCATGGCCGCCGAAGCGCGGCACCAGCGCGATGCAGAGCACCAGGTTCATCGCAAAGGCCAGCGCATAGGCCAGCGCGCAGATCTTCTGCTGGCCGAGCATGTTGAGCAGCCGTTCGACCGGACCGATCGCGGATCGGACCACGAGGCCGATCGCGGCGACGAACATGATGTCATAGCCGACCACGAATTGCGGCCCGAACAGCCAGAGCAGCGGCTTGCCGAGCGCGAGCAGCACGATGGTCGCCGCCAGCGACGGCCAGAACGTCCAGTTGATGGCATGCGCCACGTAAGCCGACAACCGCGCCTTGTCGCCGCTTGCGTTGTACTCGGCAAAACGATGCGCTGTTGTCGCCGACATCGCGTAGTGGATGAAGGAGACCAGCGCCAGCGTCTTCACCACGGCGAAATAGACGCCGACCTCGTCGGAGGGACGGAACTGCTGCAGCACCAGCACGTCGGTATAGGACAGCAGCAGGTAGAAGCTTTCGACCAGCAGGATCGGCAGCGAGACGGCGAGCCAGCCGCCGACGTCGTAGGCCTTGGAGCCCGGCTCGATGTGACCGGCGAGCTTGCGGTTCAGCACCACCATCTGCCCGGTCATCGCGATCCATACCGCGCCGGCGCTCGCGACCATCGCGGCGACCGCGCCGAGATGATAGCCGAGCAGGAAGGCGCAGGCCGTGATGCCGATGATCAGCGCCTGGCGGATGATGAATTGCGGCATCAGGCCGAGCTGCATCCAGTCATGCGAGCGCGCGATGCCGTCCTGGGTGTTGGCCACGACGAAAGCGGGCAGCGTCATGCAGCCGATATAGAGCGGCAGCTCTTCGGCCGGATCGATCCAGGGCGACAGCAATTTGACGACACCGGCGAGGCCGAGCGACACCAGTGCGGAAACGGCAAAGGTCAGCCAGCGGCTGCCCGAGAGAAAGCCGCGCAGCAGCGCATGCTCGCCACGGGCGCGGTATTCCGGAATGATCTTTTGGGCGGAGGCCGAGATGCCGAAGTCCATCATGCTGCCGAGCAGCAGCACCCAGGTCCAGACATAGACATAGACGCCGTAGTCCGACGTCCCCATCCAGCGCGCGAGCAGGACCTGCGAGAAATAGGCAAGGCCGGCGCTGATCACGCGGATGACGAAGATGGTGCCGGCCAGCCGCCGCGTCAGCGATGCCTCGCTCGACCCGCCCGTCAATTTGTCGCGCAGCCGCGCGATGAGGCCGGCAGGTCCGGTCGTTGCGGGTTCTGCATCCATCACGGCCAATTCGAAAAGTCCCCGAGGCGCGCACGAGTGCTGCGGCAGACTTGCCGCAGTCGCACTGGGGATTAGCAACCATTCGTTAAGATTCGGTTGGGTGGGCCTCGTCTCTATCCCACGTCGTCCCGGCCGAGTGCGCAATTGCGCACGGGAGCCGGGGACCCGTAACCCCAGGCAGAGGTTTGGCGGAGACTGTTCGTTCGGGATTGTCAGCGTGGACTGTCGATAGATCACGCGGTATGGGTCCCGGCCTGCGCCGGGACGACCACTCACTCCAAATTGGTATTGAACTCGTACGACTTCTCCGGTCCGACCAGCGTGAACTTCAGCGCTGCGCCGTCGGGCTTGGCGCCCGGCGGCAGGCCATCGAGTTCGAAGGAAAACCGCTTCACGCCCGGTGGGCTGGGCTCGACCGGCGCCGGGATGGGCAACGCCCAATCGGGCGTCGGCCCTTCCACGTACAGATTGACGGTGCGCGCATCCGGCGCGACCACGTCGACCACCACATTCTTGGGCCCGTCACGCTTGACGTCGCGTATGGTGAGCGGGTTGGGATCGCCGATCGTGGCAGGCTTGGGCACGGTGTCGAGCGCTGCACGCAGATTGGCATCCTCGGTCGAGGCGACGCTGTTGAAGCCAAGCTCGGCGCGGGCCTCGACGGGAATGCAAAGCTTCTCGCACACCGCATAATTGATCTCGGCGCGCAACGTCACCGGCTTGTCGGCCGCCTTGGCGATGATGCGCAGGGGCAGCACGATCTGGTCGTGATATCCGATCGAATGGCCGCCCGCGCCGTCGTCGAATTTCTGCGGGGCCGGCCACATCACCGTCACCGCTTCGACATTGTCGGATTTCGAGAAATCGAACCGCGGCGGAACGCCGGAATCGCCTGGCATGCGCCAATAGGTTTTCCAGCCGGGCTGGATCTGGAAGGCGATACCGCCGAGCAGGACGGCGCCGCTGCGCGATCCTGCCAGCAACCGCACCGCGGAATGTCCATCCCGCTGCCACGGCGATGCATCGTCGGCATGGGCCGCAAGCGCCAGCGACGACGCGAGCAGGGTTGTTGCGACGCCAATCGCCGCACGCCGGGGAACTCTTGTCAGCATGGTACGTCTTTACAGGGTCGCCCCGCGGCAAACCATTGAATTGCTTGTGATGGATGCACTTGAATCAGGTCCCTGCAAGCCTTGATTTGACAGCGGCCCGGCCCGACATCAGGATAGGAATTGAACCCGGAGTGCTTCACCGATGGCTCCCACAGGCAAAAGGACAGGCGAAGGCACCCGCAAGCCCAGCCCCGCGCTCCCCAGTTCGGCGGGCTACCTCGACGGCCAGCTGTTGATCGCCATGCCGGTCATGGGCGACGAGCGCTTCGAGCGCTCGGTGATCTATCTCTGCGCCCACTCCGCCGAAGGCGCGATGGGCATCATCGTCAACCACCCGGCCGGCAGCATCGACTTCCCCGAGCTGTTGCAGCAGCTCGGCATCATCAACAAGGGCGAGCACATCAAGCTGCCGGAGAATGCCGAAAGCATGAAGGTCCTGCGCGGCGGTCCGGTCGATACCGGCCGCGGCTTCGTGCTGCACTCCAGCGATTTCTACATCGAGAACGCGACGCTTCGGATCGACGACGGCGTCTGCCTCACCGCGACCGTCGATATCCTGCGCGCGATCGCCAACGGCTCCGGCCCCAAGCATGCCATCCTGGCGCTCGGCTATGCCGGCTGGGCGCCGGGCCAGCTCGAGACCGAAATCCAGAGCAATGGCTGGCTGCATTGCGACGCGGATTCGGATTTGATCTTCGGCGACGACGTCGACGAAAAATACGGACGCGCGCTGCGCAAGATCGGCATTGATCCCGGCATGCTCTCGAACGAAGCCGGGCACGCGTAGCGCCTCTTGCTTGTGTATCACCCACCGCTGTCATGCCCCGGCTTGACCGGGCATCCAGGGCGGATTCAACCGGTCAAGCCGGGCGATGACACCGATTGCTGAGTAGCGCCTACTCCGCCGCCTGCTGCTGCACCGTCGGCTCCGTGCCCGCCACCGTCGCACGGCGCATGTCACGGGGCTGCGACTGGTCGTAGCGGCGGACGCGGTGCATGGTCTGGCGGTTGTCCCACATCACGAGATCATGCAGCTTCCATTTGTGGACGTAGACGAACTCGCTTTGCGTCGCGTGCTCGTTGAGGTCGCGCAGCAGCAGCCTTCCTTCGGGGACGCTCATGCCGACGATCTTGCCCGCATGCGATGAGAGATAGAGCGACTTGCGGCGATGGACGGGGTGGGTGCGCACGAGGCGTTGCAGCACCGGCTTGAACATCTTCTTCTCCTCGTCGGTGTATTCGGTGAAGCCGAGCGATCCCCGCGAATACATCAGCGAGTGCTCGGAGACGAGGTCGTCGATCTCCGCCTTGGTCTCGTCGTCGAGCGCGTCATAGGCCGCCCGCATGTCGGCGAATTCGGTGTTGCCGCCCTTCGGGTTGAGCACGCGGGCCGACAGCAGCGAGAATTTTGCCGGGATGGGGCGGAACGAGCTGTCGGAATGCCACAGACAATTGCCGAGGTTGAACAAATGCGCGCGGCTGTCCTTCGCTAGTGGCTTGCCGTCCTTGCCGAGATTTGAGACGTCGTTCAGGCCCGACTGGAGCCGGTAGTCCTTTTCCTTCGTGACGGTGCCGCCGCGCGCGTCCTCGCGTTGGCCGAAATTCAGCGCAAAGGCCATCTGCTGTTCGTCGGTGATGTCCTGGTCGTGGAACACCAGCACCGCATATTTGTCCATGGCGGCTTCAACCTCGCGCGCCTCGGCCTCGGTGAGAGGTTGTCGCAGATCGAGGCCAGAGACCTCGCCGACAAAATGTTTGTGAAGCTGCCGGATGGCGATCGTCATGACGTTTCTCCCGCGAACCGCGAGCGGTTGGTCCCGCTCTGTCGAGGAAAAAGTTACTCTCGCGTTCCGCGTTGTCAACGCTGGGCGCGCATAGCTGCCCGTAGATGGGGTAACGGGTCGGCCTCCGCGGCCAAGCCGCGCTAGCTACGGCGCTATGTGATGCGCGCGTCGCGCGG
>NZ_JBVVPS010000023.1:0-110031 GCF_055811355.1 Bradyrhizobium sp. WSM4873
AAAGGTGGGCGACATCGTCTCGGAATCCACGGGCGACTTCATATCGGTACGCCTGGGCGACTTCGTCGGAATCCGCACGCTGCTATCAGGAAGGACGAGATTGAAGGAATTCGGCGGCGCAGGCGGGGTGAGAAGCGACCGCTCCCACAATCGATCATCGACTTCCTCAAGGAGGCGAAGCGTCGCGGACATGCCGTCCGCACCGATCTAGGGGATGACGATCAGTGATTTTTTCTGCCTGCTGGACCTAATCTAGACCTGATCTCGCAATTGAGGTGAATGAGGTCGTATTAGCGCAAGTATCCGATTTTATTGGTGAGCGCGCTGGGGCTCGAACCCAGGACCCCGTGATTAAAAGTCACGCTGTGGAGAACATCAGCGGAACGCAGCGAATGCCTGCGAAATCAGGAATGCCTGTGATACAAGCGTTTCTGCTTCGTGGCAATTCACGGGGCTTCGCTGACTTTCGGCGAAATCGCGCCCCCGGTGTGCCCCCACAGCATGATCAAGGCCCTCACAGACACCTATCTCAGATCGCTTAAGCCGCCCGCCAGTGGCCGTCTGGAATTGGCCGATCAGTCGTGCCCGGGCCTCGAATTTCGCATCACCAAGGCCGGTGCGCGGTCCTGGTCATACCGCTATCGGGCGCCGGTATCCGGCAAGCTCTCCCGGGTAACAATCGGCCCCTATCCCGAGGTGACGCTGGCCGAGGCGCGTGAGCGAGCCAACGACTACCGGAAGGGCATATCGCAGGGTGGGCATCCAAGCGAGGCAAAGCGCCAAGCGAGGCGCGATGCACCCGGACGAACCTTCGAGGTGTTGGCCGCTCGCTACCTTGATGAATACGCGCGCCGCAATAAGCGGTCAGCCGGTGCGGATGAGCGAAACCTGAACCTGCATATTCTGCCTAGGTGGGGTGAGCGCGACTATGCCGAGATTCGGCGCCGGGATGCGATCGAGCTGATCGAGGCTGTCATAGCTGATGGCAAGCCGGTGCTGGCAAACCGTTTGCAGAGCTTAATCTCGGTCGTATTCAGCTTTGCTGTGGATAGCGACCTGATCGACGCCAACCCATGTTCCCGGCTCAAGAAGAGGGGCGAGGAGGGCATTGGCGATCGCGTGCTGAATGACCCGGAAATCCGCTTGTTCTGGCGGCGAGTGATCGAATCGCCATTGGCGCCTGAAACCGGTCTGGGGCTGCGCTTCGCATTGCTGACGGGCGCCAGGCCGGGCGAGGTGGGCGGCGCCAGCCGGAAGGAGTTCGAACACCTCGATCAGCCGGGGCGAGCGGTCTGGAATATTCCGGGTGAGCGAACCAAGAACGGGCGCGCGCACGTCGTGCCGCTTGAGCCAATGGCATTGGATATTGCGCGGCAGTTGGTCTCCGTCGCTTCGCATTCCTATTCCACGGCGATGCGGCGATTGGCCGAGCGGATGACCGGGACGGATCCGGCCGTGAAATCGTGGAAGGCCGAGCCGCCAACCCCCCATGACCTGCGGCGAACGTTCCGAACCCGGCTCCCGCAATTGGGCGTGGCCGCCGATATCCGCGACCGCTTGATGAACCACATATCCGGGGACGTCGGCACCAAGCATTACGACCGGTATTCCTACCTGTCGGAAAAGCGTGCCGCGCTTGCCCTATGGGAAAGCAACCTTCGCACCATCCTGGAGGGCCAGTCGTGAAGCCATTTAGCGACCGGGATATCAAACGGCTGGTCGACGAACTTAAGAACTATGCCGGCGAATTTGGATCTGCCGGGGAGGCCGAGCTGATTGTTCGAACCGCCCAGGCGTTTGAGGCGGTCCTTTCCGGCACCCCGATCGATCAGGCATTTGGACTTCGCCGTCCAAAAGGACGGCCGAAGGCGGACAAACCCGGCAAGCATTTCGAAATGGCGAAGCGGGCCATAGACATGCGGCTTAGCCGCAAGTCGTGGAAGAGTATCTGCGACGAATTGGAATTTCCGGACCAGCGAGAGTTACAGCGGATCGTTGAGCGCGAGTGGCCTCATGTCAGGGCTGACCTCGCGCGCCGTGTGGCTAAATCGCTGAGTTAGTACCCGAAGGCGCCGGCCATACCGGTCTCTAGGTTCGCGGTTGTTCGCACAATCGTGCGTGAAAACCGGAGGCCTGGAATGGATACCCCCCGAGCTTTGACCGTGAAAGAGTTCTGCCATCAATATGGCATCGGTCAGACCCAGTTCTATGAAGAGGTGAAGGAGAAGCGGCTGACCGTCCGGAAGGTCGGCAGGAAATCGCTGATCACTCGCGACGATGCCGAGATTTGGCTGCGCAGCCTTCCCACGCTGATCACGGAGGCCGCATAAGCATGGCCTCTAGCATGGAAAACCCCGCGGCGCTGGCGGCGCACGCGGGGCTCCCGGTGACTGATCTGGCGGGCGCTTCGATCAAACGGGAATATGCCCTCGAAACCCTGCGCAAGCAATACCTCGCCGAGGTATTCGCATTGCCGACGCATACAGCCTGCACGATCGCGGAGCTGGCATTTGGGGAGGCGTCCCGATGAGGAGTGCTCTTCCCAACAAGCGCATAAGCGTTTCGTTCAACTTCGAGCATGAAGGCCACCGATACCGCGCAAGTGCGTCGCGGTTCGCTGACGGTCGCTTGGCTGAAATCTTCCTTGATACCGGCAAGATCAATACGCCGCTGCAACAGCACGCCGAGACATCGGCAATATTGGTGTCCTTGCTTCTGCAACATGGGGTGACCCCCGAAACCATACAGCATTCGATTAGCGGACCGATTGCGACCGCATTGGAATTGGCGGTGAAGCCATGAGCGGTATCCATGATTGGACAGCGCTACAGACCGAGGTTTGCATGAATGTCGCGAACGCAAAATTCTATGCGTTCGTCGATGAGGCCGACAAGCTTGCCCATTGGGTGAGGTTGGGCGTCGTCAAAAAGCAGGTCGCGGCAGACTATCTGCACGAATCCGCGACCTATAATCAGCTCTATTTCGAGTACGGAACCGACAAGATACAGGGCGTCATTGCAGCGGCGTTTGTCAGCGAGGCGGTAGCATGTTGAGCCAAGCCGATATCAACCGCGACCTCGACGCTCAGATCCTGCGCATGGAAGAAAAGCGGGCCCACCCGCGCGGCAGGTTCCGGCGAACCAGCACGAACCAAATCATGGCCACGGCCTATGACCCGATCAAATGGGTAGTGCCTGGGTATATCAGCGAAGGGTTTCTGGTGCTTGCCGGGCGCCAGAAGCTTGGCAAAACATGGCTGGCGATCGACATGGCGCTGGCTGTTGCGATCGGCGGCGTCGCGATCGGCTCGATTTCATGCGAGCAGGGCGACGTGCTCTATATCGACATGGAGAACGGGCCCCGGCGCATTCAAAGCCGGATTGCGACCTTGTATCCTGACGAGCAAAGCAGGCCGGACCTCTCCCGGCTGGAATGGGTGACGGAAGCTCTCCAGCTCGATGCCGGTTTCATCGGTGAGCTCGAACGCTGGCGGGTTTCGGTTGCGGCACCCCGGTTTGTGATTATCGACGTGCTGCAACGGATCAAGCCGGCCGGCAGCCTGGCGCGCAACGCTTACGAAAATGACTATTCGACTTGGGCGCCGTTGCAGCAGTGGGCAACCGCGCACGGGATAGCTGTGCTCGGGCTGCATCATACGAAGAAGGGAGGAGCGGACGATCCGCTGGAGGCGCTGAGCGGTTCCAATGGATTGAGCGCATGTGCCGACACGACGCTGGTGCTCGACAGCGACCAGAACGGCAAAACGCTTTATGTCCGAGGGCGTGACGTTGAGGAAAAGGAAACTGCCCTGATCTTCGCCGGCGGCTCCTGGAGCATCATCGGGGAAGCTGCGGACGTTCGCAGGTCGGATGAGCGGATCAGAATCACGGCGGCATTGACTGATCACGGAGAGCCGATGACGCCAGCTGAAATTGCGAGCTCGACCGGAATGCCCGGCCTCAATGTCCGGCAGCTGCTGTTCAAGATGGCAAAGGCTGGCGAAATCTACAAAGCCGGTAAGAGCCGTTATTGGCTTCAACCGTCAACCCCCACTAACAGCGATAACGGCGATAACGATTAACCGCCCTCTGCCGTTATCGCGTTATCAGAGTTATGGGGGGTAGAGTGGATGGAAAACAGTAACGCCCCAGCCAGCGCCGCTTAAGTCGTTGAAGGAAGCGGAGGATATGAGAGCGCTATCCCCCTCTGAGTTGTTGAGTGCGTTTTGAAAACTATTGCAGCTTTCGGCAAATCAGATCATCTTGGTTTTGTGTTCGCTGCGCGCGAACGAGGTTGGTGCACCACGAACGGAAGCTAGCGCTGTTCGCACCTCGATAGACGCGCAGTAGGCCCGGCGCTCAAACCGCCGAAAATTCCAGCCTCAGACGCTGGTGAGACGACCGTCACTCATAAGGACGGGCAATCCCAGACTACCAGACGAGTTTCCTTCTGCCGGCGGCCGGTCAGCCCGGCCCCGGCGGTTCATAGAGGCGAAGTCATGATTCAAGAGACTGAGCAGGACCGGTTCATCCCGTTTCCTGAAATTTGCCGCCGCGTTGGCTGCACGCCGATCACGCTGAAGCGTGCCTGCGAGCGGCATGACGTGCCAATCACGCAGCTGTCTCGCACCAGCAAACGCATGCTGTCGGTAGAGGCTTATCGGCAGCTTTTGAGCCGCGCCAGAAACATCGGGAATGTTTGATGACAAATCCGGACACGTTCACCAGGCTTGGCTGCAATCCAGCCGTCGCGATCATTCTGTCTCGGCAGGTCGATGCTGGCCGGTGCGATCCGAATGAAATCTGTGGGCCTTCGTTCTGTGATTACGAAAGCCTTGAGATCGCGCGCCAGGTCAATAGCGGTCGCGGCGATGCGCAGCCCCTGGAGGCATTGGGCGTGTTCCCGGAGTTAGCGAAGGCCATCGCGGGAGCCATCAACACAGCCGCTGAGGAGCGCAAAGCATGAGTGACAATTTTGCAAGCATTGACGCATGCCTGGACAGCGCGTTTGAGACTGTGGACGGTGCGCAGGCCGCAATCTCTGAGGAGATTGAGCGGGGCGTGCTGCCGCCGAACGCTCTGAGTGAAGAGGGGATCTGGGCCCTCGCCAAGGAAGAGAAGGAACGCGCAAAGGCCGAGAAAGCCAAGGCGGACAAGGCCGAGCGCGCAAAGGACGGCAAGGAGGAGAAGCCGGAGCGCGACGGGAGGCGCGTGATCGGGAATAGGAATCTCAATAAAGCGGAGGCGCAGGCCGGGCTCGACCGCGCGATTGACAAGGCGCTGAAGAAGGCCCCCGAGGCTGCACAGAAGCGGCAGGACGACCGTGCGGCTGAGGTGAAGGGCGAGAAGGCCAAGCCTCTGTCGACGAAAGAATTTGGCACCACGCGCGAGCACAGGCGATCGTTGAAGGCGCTATTCCCGGGCGAGAAGCTGAGCCAGGTGCTGACGATTGCCGAGAAGTGGGACGGAGAGTTGCGCAAGGCGCCGACCATGGAGACGGTCGAGAAGCTGGCCGCTGAGATTTTGAAGCTCCCGCGCACTGCCAAGGGCAAGGAGGCGGCCGAGGCTGCCGATGGGCGGACCAAGGCGCTTGATCGCGCGACTGAGGATGCCGGCGATCATGAGGACCTGACCGCATTCGTGGAGAAATACGGCGACCGGCTGCCCGGCATCCTGGAGCGGCTGACTATTTGGCTGCCGGAGCTGAAAGAAGATCCCCAGGGCGCTGGCGCGCGTCTGATCGCCAGCATGGGCGGCCTTGATACTCCGAAGGCACAGGCTCCGCAGGCAGCTCCGCAGCATCAATTACCGCCGCCAGCTACTCCGGAGGAGGATCGCGAGCGGGTAGTTCAGGGCATTGAGAAGGCCATCGAACACAACATTTTGCCCGGACTGAAGAACGATCAAATTGCGTGGGCGGTTGCTGATGTTCTCACACGCATACCACGCACTGCAGACCGGTTTGCTGACTTGCAGAGGGCTTACGCCATCGTGGTGCAGCACGCGGCACCTGGAGCGGTAGCGTCTGCTCCCGCAAAAGACACCAAGGGCAGCAAGTCGATCAGCGGCGCACCTAGCGGCGCCAGCAGCCCACGGCGCGCCAAGGGCGGCGCCAAGGGCCTCGATGAGGCCTTGAACCGTGCATTCGGAGGGATGTGAAATGAGCGAGCAAGCACCGCCGCGCAGCTATCTGGACGATGAAAACTTCACGAGCGCGTGGGCACAAATGGACCCGATCATTCGTTCGGAGGTACTCAGGGCCGAGCGGGAGATCAGGCGCGGCACAGCGATTCAGCGCGATCGCATCATGGGCCGTGGCAAGTACGCCATGAATGGCTTTTACGGCCTCGAATTGGCCGAGGAGGACATTTATCGGCTCGAACAGCAGCAGCCTCGGAAAGCTGAGCATCTGGAGGACGCCCGCAAGGAAGTCAGCCGTTTGCAGGCAGCCCTGGAGGAAGACGCTGAGGCGGTCGAGCGCATTGTGGAGATGGAAGCGGCATTGGAGCCGTTCCGCGAGCACGCGGCAGCACAGGGATTGACGCTCGCGCAGTATCTGCGAACCACCGTTGAGGTCGAGCAGGGATTTATGAAGGCGCGGGCCGCGCTTGAAGTGGACCCGGCTTCGTTCGGGACCGACTTCCTGGAAGCGCTCTGCAAGGTGGCGGACTGGTTGAAGTTCGATCCGCTCCAGTTGCTGGTTGACGTGAACGCCGGCCGGGTGGTGACGCACTGATGGCGCGGAATCCGAAGCCAAAGGACTCGAAGCGGAAAGCCGGCCTTGAGCCACACTCTGCTGTTGCGCTCGATACGCTGGCCGCTGTGCGCGGCGAGATGGCGCGGCTGTACCGTCTGGCATTGAAGGGGACGCTTCAGCCCGACGAAATGACGAAGTTTATCTATGCGCTGAAGGAAATCCGCGCGTGCATCGAGGCGGAGTTGCTCGACGACGTGCAGGTGCGGCTCGCGGAGCTCAGCGCGGCGGTTGGAGGGAAGCGCCGTGGTTAGCCTCCAGACGATAAAGCGGCTGTCGGGCGAGGTGGATGCCTTGCAGACGCGGTATGCGCCCAAGCGACCGTGGAAGTCTGTCGCTATTACCCGCGCGGTATTCAGCGATCCGGAGGACGTAGAGCGGCGTCATTTCGAGATGTTTCCGGAGGACGAAGATCCGAACGTTGTTCTCGTAAACGTTTTCGACGACCTCGATATTGGGCTTGGCCCAGACCTCAAGAAGGATGCCGCCTGGAAGGCACTTGCACGCGAGGAGAAGGCTCGCCTCGGTGCTGCTGAATTGAACCGGCTGTGGGCATTGAGGGCGATCGCGTTTGAGCTTGGCGGCGTTCGGTCAGGCGGACATCATTTCGCGGCACAAGGCGTCGGCGCGGCGGTTTCGCGATTTTCATTCCCGAAAGATGAAGCCCTGAAGTTGATGCAGCAAGCCGGCCTCGAAGCCGATAGCGAACGCGTATTACGCGCATTCGATCACGGAATGACGGTAGGCAGCAAAATCGGAGTGACCCTGTGTCTGACAGCATTGCAGTAGAGGGCACGCCGGAGGTGCTTGACTTGCCGTTCGTGCGCCAAGCGGACGATGGCGAGGTTTACCTTTGGTATCCCCGCCCGACAGGCGATCAGCAGGCAGATATCGCAACGGGTGAGCACTACGCGCGGCTTACCATGTTTGTTGCCAGAGAGTTTGGCGTTCCCCTGCTGCTGGCCAGCGTGCTGCGGGACATGACGCTGGTAGGCAAATTCGGTGGTGTGGAAGCTGGCTTTATCGCGGCAGTGGTGAGCACAGCAATGGTCGGGAATCTGAACTGATGGCAGAGGCATTCACCTGGGGGTCTGGCGGCGAGGCTGAAACGACGGCATCGCGCGCGCGTCGTCGGCTGGCCGAGGCGTTGGTACAGGAGGGCTCCAGCGGGGCGCCTATCCAATCCTGGACGCAGGGTCTCAACCGTGTCGCTCAGGCGCTTGTGGGCGGCCTTCAGCTTCGCGAGGAGGACCAGCGGGATCAGCAGCAGATGGCAGACGCACAGTCTATCATGGCAAGCCATCCCGCATTTGCCGGCGCGTCCACTCCGGGCGTTGCCAAGGTGGCTTCGGCGCTCGCTAGCAGCCCTGCTGAAAGCCCGGCCGCTGCGCCGGCAGGTGATGCTGCCTCGGCTATTGCCGGCATTGAGAGCGGCGGAAAGTACGACTTGCTGGGGCCCGTCACCAAGACGGGAGATCGCGCTTACGGCAAATATCAGGTGATGGGCGCGAACATTCCGGAATGGACGCGGACGCATCTCGGGCAGCCGATGACGCCGGATCAGTTTCTCGCAAGCCCTGAAGCGCAGGACGCGGTATTCAAAGGGCAATTCGGTCAGTATCAGCAAAAGTACGGCCCTGAGGGCGCCGCGCGCGCGTGGTTCGCTGGCGAAGGCGGGATGAACAATCCCAATGCACGCGACCAGCTCGGTACGACGGTTCAGGCATACGCGGACAAATTCAATCGCGGCTATCAGCCGACAGCGGTAGCGCAGGCGGATGCCTTGCCGGTCAACGCTCAGCCAGCGCAGGGCTATGCCGTGCCCGGCCAGCCTGCGCCCGTCGCCGGGCCGCAGATGCCGCCGGCAGTGTCGAGCTGGGTACAACGTGCCATTCGCAATCCGGCAACCCGTGGCGCCGCAATGCAGGTGCTGAGCGGGTACGCCAAGCCGCGCGAAAGCTACAGCCAGGAGACAGACGCTGACGGCAACGTCTGGAGCATCAATCAGCAAACCGGCCAGCGAACGGTGGCGTTGAAGCACGACAAGCCGGAAGCGCAGCCCCCTTCGGTGCGCGAATACGAATATTACAAGGCGAATCTGCCTCAGGGCTCGCAGCCGATGCCCTATGACGCATGGTCGGTTGCCAAGGCGCGCGCGGCGGCAACGAACGTCACCACGAATGTTGGCGGCGGGACGGACAAGCAGATCTTTGACGAGTTCGTGGAGCGCTCGAAAGCGGCGCGCTCGACGGCGCAGGGCCTTTCCGCCATTCGCAACGCTCGATCTGCGATCGATGGCGGCGCCATTACCGGCTTCAATGCTGACAACCGCTTGCAGCTTCAGAAGGCTGCAAGCCTGTTCGGCATTGCTGAGCCGGAGAAGGTGCAGAATAGCGAAGTGTTTAGAGCGGCTATCGCGCCGCAGGTTGCGGCCGTTATGAAATCGACCGTTGGCAATGCGAACATTTCGGACAGCGATCGGCGCTTTGCTCAACAGGCAGCCGGCGGCTCCCTGGACCTGGACGAAGGCTCAATCAAGCGGCTCCTCGACATTATGGAAAAAGCGTCCATTGCCCAGCTCCAGGATCACCAGGAGGCGCTGGACGCTGTGTATCCCGACCCAGCCGCACACAAGAGGGAGCGGGCTCTGTTCGGAATCAAGGTGCCGACCAGCGCGGCGCCGCCGGCTGGCGCGACCAAATCGGGCATCAAATGGAGTGTTGAATAATGCCGACGCTCGATATTGCCGGCCGCAAGGTCAAGATTGGTGACGATTTCCTGAAGCTGTCACCCGATGAGCAAAACTCGACGGTTGAGGAGATTGCGCATTCGCTAGGCGTCTCGGCTGAACCCGCACCGGCGCTGTCTCCTACGCCGATGCCGGCAGCTGCTGCCGCCCCGGTCGTCGAAAGCCCGCCGGCTCCGGCGGCCGGGGGAGGCTATCTGGATCGCATCGGCAGCTACGTTCGGACGGCGCGCGATGCGATCCATGCGCCGACCCGTATGCTTGAGAATGGTTTCTTGTTCGGTCTAGGTGATCGCGCGCGCGCCGGTATGGATGCCGTGATTGGAGCCGGCGGTTATGGGGACAATCTGCGCAGGGAGCAGGGCGAGACGGCACGGTTTCAGGCGGCGCACCCGATCGCCGCGCCCGTCGTTGAAGCTGTGGGCAACGTCACGACGCCGCTTGGCGTCATTGGTGCGACCGCGCGGGGTGTTGGGCTAGGTGCCAAGACCCTTTACGGCGCTGGTGCCGGGACGGTGCTTGGCGGCTTGCAGGGCGCTGCCGGCTCAAGGGATTGGACCAACATTCCGCAAACAGCAACGGATGCCGGCATTGGGGCGGGTATCGGTTTTGTGGGCGGAGCAGCGATGCCGGGCGCGGCGCGCATCATTGGCGCTGGCTACAATCGGATAGCTGATGCTGTGCGAGGGCAGGCGGATGGCATGTCGC
Organism: Bradyrhizobium sp. WSM4873; assembly: GCF_055811355.1. Lineage (NCBI taxonomy): Bacteria > Pseudomonadati > Pseudomonadota > Alphaproteobacteria > Hyphomicrobiales > Nitrobacteraceae > Bradyrhizobium > Bradyrhizobium sp. WSM4873. Next base: position 10,208 of record NZ_JBVVPS010000023.1, read on the forward strand.
GCGGAGCGTCCCGGCACCTGGTCGACGCTATGGCAGCAGATACGCCGGCTGCGGTGCAGGCCCGGCTTGCGGAGCTCGGGCCGGAAGCCATGCTGGTTGACGCTGGGCCGGCATTCCTTGGTAAGGGGCAAGGCGCTTCGCTCAATAGCGATGAGGGCCGGACGATCTTGCAAGGCCGTTTGACCGCTCGCAACGATGGCACCGATCAGCGCATCATGGAGGACGTGAACAGGGCGCTCGGGCCGGCGGAAGATCCTCAGACGGTGCGCAACGCCATTGTGGGGCATCGCTCGGAGGTGGACGCCCGCAATTATCCGGCAGCATTTCGCAATGCGCCTCCGGTGGACACGTCCAATGTGCTGGTCGAGCTCGGCCCCATGATCCAGGGCTCGCCAACCGGCAGCATGGAGCGGCGCGCACTAGAGAACCTGCGCGGCATGCTGATGACAGAACGGCCTGTCCCGCGTCTCGATCCTAACACGGGCGCGCATATGTCAGACGCGCACGGAAACCGGCTCTATGACATGGTCCCGGAGCCGCAGAGCGATCCGCAGTTGCTGCACAAGATCAAGGGCGAGATTGACAACGTTGTTGAATACGACGCGCCCGGCTTGGGGATTCCAGCGGCGGCATTGTCCCGGCAGCAGGGTGCCCTGAAGCATATTCGCGGCATCCTCAATGAAAACCTAGAGCAGCAGGTGCCGGGATATCTTCCCGCCAACCGGCAGTCTGCCGGGCTTGCACGACGTGCTGAGGCGGTGGAGCTCGGAACGCAGTATCTCGGCAACGGCAAAACGACGGCATCGCCCGGACGTTTCGCGCATGAGTTCGAGCAGCTTTCGCCCGGGGAGCAAATCGCATTCGCCAAGGGCAGCCGCGGCGACATCGAACGGAAGCTTGGCACCAAGGCCAACGACCTGGTGGCGCTTCGATCGGAGTTGCAGGGCGAGGGCGGCTGGAACACGGCCAAACTCGCGACGGTGCACGGGGAGCAGTCGGCAGAGGATCTGATCAATTCGGTCAATCGTAATCTGAAATTCCGCGACACTCACAACAAGGTCGTGGAGAACAGCCAGACGGCGCAGCGACTTTCTGCCAAGGAAGCCATGAAGCCGTCGCCGGCAGGTGAAACGCCGCTGGTCAATCCGAATGCGACACTGGCAGGCATGGGCGCGACCGCGATCAAGAAGGCCCTCGGAGCTGCTTACGGTGCGGTGAAGCCGAGCGAGACGCGCGCTTTCGGGGAGATCGCGGACATTCTCAGCTCGACCGGCTCGCGGCGCGACGCGACCACTCAGGCAATTATCGACGCCTTGGAGAGGCGCCGGGGGAATGCAGTCACGGCTCCAGCCGCTGGCGATCGGGCGGCCCTGATCGCGGCGATTGCCGCCCACGGTGCCGCTCGTACCCATCAAAGGCGAAAGCGAGAGCAATGATGATTGATCCCATCACACCGCATAGCAGCAAGAACGAAGACAGCTCCATCGATTTCGAGAGGCCGGACAGATACCGGCTCACGCCAAATAGGAAGGCGGCCAAGATCAGGGAGCAGATGACGTACTTGCGCACGGGCCGCCTCGCAGGGGTGATTTGCCCTGATACCACCAAAGACTGAACGGGAAAATAGATTATGGCACCCTCGGATTCCAATGGCGTGTATTCGTTACCTGCCGGATACTTAGCGACCACAGGCGATACGATCCAGGCGAGCCAGCATAATCCACCGCTGGAAGACCTCAGCTCAGCTATGTCGGCTCGCCTGATGCGGTCTGGCGCGGCTCCGATGACCGGGCCGATCAAGATCGTTGATGGCTCTGTTGGTTCTCCTGCGGTGCAGTTTGCCAATGGATCGTCTACGGGGTTTTACAAGACCACCAATGGCGCCGCGCTCTCCATCAACGGAACAAAAGTTGCTGAGTTCGGGCTTGGTGGGATCGTTTCAGGCGCGCATTTCATTGGAGAACTTATCGCATTTACCGGATCAACTGCTCCGGCCTTGTGTGTCCTTCCGTATGGTCAGACGCTTTCGCGCACGACATATGCCGATCTGTGGGCATTCGCTCAAACCGAAATCGCTGCGGGAAACATCTTCTACAACAATGGCAATGGCTCAACCACGTTCGGCATTGGCGATATGCGCGGCCGTGTAACCGCTGGTAAAGGAAACATGGGCGGCTCGGATGCCGCGCGCCTCACGGCTACTTATTTCGGCGGAACTGGTACAACCATCGGCGCAGTAGGTGGCCTCGAAAGTCAGACGCTTACTGCCTTACAGATACCCTCCATTACGTCTTCCGGCTCGTTTACTTCAAACCAGACCGCCGCCGTCACTTCGGCAGATACTAATGTTACCAATTTTAGCACGGGCTCCGCTGGAGCAACTGTCTGGTTAGCGTGGGCAAGCGGAACGACCGTTACAAGAGGATCAATCACTGGCAACCTGTCAGTTACTTCTAACAATACTGGCGGGACCTCTCACAACAACGTGCAGCCAACCATGATTACAAACTACGTTCTGTTCGCTGGAGGACCGGCCTGATGGATGACGAAGAGCATTTGCCGAAACTCAGCATTCCGCCGGATCATGCGCTCGCGCCTAAACTCTACGACCTGGACGGGCTTCGATGGATCGTCAATGACAAGCTCAATGAAGCGGTTAGGACGAGCGATCCGGAACAGCACAATCTGCGCAAGGCGTTCGATTTGTGCAGCGCTGAAATTGAAGGGGTTCTAGCCGAGTACCGAGCGGAAGTCGGTGCGCCGCCGCATCAGCGCGTAGGCCTCACTTATGACAATTGCTGTCCAGTGGTGAAGGGGCGATCGACGGGGCCGACGAAGCACTGACGGACGCGCTCACTGAGTCACCGATATAGTCCCCAGCCCGCTGCTGGCACAAGTCCAATTCGGCGAGGTCCGTACATGCGGGGCAGTGCGGCTAAAGCCGCGCAGCTCACCGAACGAGCGTACCGACGAGTCGCGGTCGAGGGAGGGGCAATAGTTCCTTCGAACGGTCGATTCCTCGGCTAGCGGCGGGTTCTCCGTCGAACTTCTGCGCGGCATCACGAGCACGCTCAAGCTGACGACGAAAATCGTCAGAGGTATTCTGAGGATAGTCTTGAAGCTGCTCGATTTGCTGGGCAACGCTCATGTGAAGCTCCTCAGATGTGTCGACTGTAAAGATAGCTGCTTATTTGAGCCCGTCCAAGATAATCCGACAGGACGTCATTGTAAGTCCTAACGGCTTTCTGAAGGTCCGGATCCTGTCCGAAATCATCAATGTCGAGCCGGCACTCCTTCGCCAGCGTGGACATCCCGATGAAACGGCCATGCGAGTTCCAATGGGCGTTATTTGACAGAAGCTGCGCGATTTCGGTCGCCCGTGCTTCCTTTTCTGACAGACTCACTACGCTTCCGGGATTGTTGGTTCTGTGGGTTAACCAGTCCTTAAACTTGTACTGGACGAGCCACTTTTTCAGAAGCGTGACCGACAGATCCCGGGCTTGTTCATAAAACCTCAGCATCGCGAGGTCCTGGTTCATCAGCCATTGAAACTCGACCGGCGTGATCGTGTTATTGCGCGACTTTTCGATGATTTCGTTCACTTTATCGAGGTGCCCCAAAGCGGGGACCAAGAACTTGCCCTCGCGATCCGGCACCTGCGGATCAATCGGCCCCAGAGAGGACGAATAATCCATGAAGATCTTATCACCCGACATGCAGAAGATCGTGCCCGCTGACATCGCAGCGACAGGTACAACGAAGTAGACCAACTCAAAGTGATTGCGGACAACCTCAACGAGCTTTTCTACAACCTCAGCTTGGCCGCCCGGCGTTGTGAGAAAAACCGCGAGAGCTTTGCGTTTATCCTTGCGCGCCGCCATCTTTTCGATGACTTCCCGAAACCAGGCGAAAATGTTCATTCGCATTTCGGAGTTGACGTACACCACGTCCGCGTCGAGTCGGCCTTCAAGGTCAGCTTCCGCGTCACGCACAACCTTGAAGATTATGTCGTCGTAAGCTGCCACGAGGCTCCCCCTTGTCGGAACCGACCTAGCACGACGAATCAAGCCCACAAACATGAATCTGCACGGGCGCCGCTCGGCGACGCGGCAACGAAAGCCTCACGAAAGGAGGATGGATTTTTAAGCAAATCAGGGGCAGCATGTCCGTGGGCTTAAGAACCCGGACCGAGATATAGCCGCACCATTCCTTGTCAGAATGCCCCGTCGATTGGCGTCGTGGGGTTGCGGTTGAACGTGGTGGCGCATTGGCGTGCGTCCCAACCTGGCCATTATGGCCGGGAGGGCCACGCTATGTCCAGAGGGGAAACCCTTAAAAGCGTCGCCGCTGGTCTCTCGGCCAGTTCTTAACTCCCGGCTGCCGGTCTGACACCGGCGACGGCCTTAAGAAGCCGATACCGAGAGCAACCACCATGACCACAGTTTTACGTCATCCAAACGCCATTACCGAGCTATGGCCGTCCACCGGCGAGCTCTGCACACGCCTGGCTGCACAAGAGCGGGCGAGAGAGAAGGCCCTCAAGCGGCTTGCCAAGCTCCGAAAGAAGGCGGCGGCCGAGATCACCCGGCTGATCGCTTTCCTGGACGCCTCCGACCCCTACGTGACCGCCGAGCTCGAGGAGGTGTGCGAGGACGAGGGCGCCCAAAGTGAGGGCGGCGGCTGCGAGGAAGGCTGCGAGGACGAAGGGTCGGATAGAAGCGACTATGAGCCTTCACTCGGCAGCATTGAGCGGCACCCGAGCTGCTACGGGCCGGATGGCCGCAACTGGTCGGGCGATCAGATCGCTTGGGCTGACGGCGGCGTCAAAGATCTTGAGGACGAGCACGACGGCGCCGAACCGGACGAGGATGGCGAGCCGTCGCTCGGGTGGAGCACCAGTGGAATGCTGGGCAATCTGAGCGATCGCGAGCGGGACGATTGCGACCGGGAGGCTAGTGAGCCGCTGTTGACCGAATGCTCGGGAGCGATGGCATGAAGCCGGACGCATGGCATCGGCGGCACGCCATCCAAGTGGTTGCTGCTCTCCCGGACGGCTCGGAAGACGCCCTGATGGTTCTACGGCTGGCAACTCAGCTAGTGACGACCTTCCTGGCCGACGATGAGCCGAGACAGAAGCAGGCGCCGGTTGTCGTCTTGATCGGGGGCAACGAATGCGCCTGATCCGGGCCCTATGGGCGCTCCAGCGGCTCAGGTTTGAGCGCTGGCGTGTGATGCGACGATACCGAGGTTTGATCCTCTAACCAAAGAACCCCGCCGGCACCACCACCCCCCGGCGGGTTTTCCTAGCTATATCGAAGCTCTACTAACTAGCGACTCGACTCTCGGGGCTCCCGTTCTTTAGGTTGGTGTTGATCTCACCATGCAACCAAGGGGCTAAAATGGCAGATGCCGCACCGGTAGTTCACATTGGCGAAAACTCGCCCGAGCAAGTCGCGTACAAGCTGATGGAGAGGGTCGCCGGTCAGGAGCGAAAATCGATACATGGTAGCAGCGATCTGAGTGCTGGGTGGACCGCTTCAGATCGCAAATGGATTCTCGATACCTATGCGGAGTGCCTGCACGCGACGAGGGGTTACCGCAATTTTGGGTGACAACGACGCGGAGAAACGGCGTCGAACACTCTGGCCCGCCGTCGCAAGACCGGCGGGCTAATTTATGCCCCCTGCGTGCCCCCGTCGAAAACGTCAAGGCGGGATGATGCGACCAAGTCTTTGATTTTGCTTGGTGAGCGCGCTGGGGCTCGAACCCAGGACCCCGTGATTAAAAGTCACGTGCTCTACCGGCTGAGCTACGCGCTCCCATGGCCGCTGATGGCTTGAAGATATCGCCATCGTCTTCGGACATTTGGAAAAGCATGTCTTGCCGCCACATCGACGCAAGCGTTGCGGAAAAACCGGCTGTTTCCGGATCATGCTTTCGGCCCGCGCTGTGTAGGGGGACGGGGCGCGGAGGTCAATAGCTCGGGTGGCTGCCGAAGTTGAAGGCAGCAGCGGGAATTCGCTCGCCGTTTCCAATGCTTGAGCCGGGATTTTCAACCGGAATGGCGGGCCGCCATCCACGCCGAAGAACCCGTGACGTCCGTCCATGGGCCGGATGCCGCCTTTGGAGCCCCGTCAGTTCGCTTCCCGCCGGACCTCGCTCGGCACCGGCACTTGCTGCGGCGTGCCGGCGGGAGTGGGCAGCGCGACCGGGCGCAGGCCGATCAGCTCGGCGGTGCGGATCGCGCTGTCGCGCCAGAACTGGAACGAGTTGATGCGGCTGAGCTCGAGGATGGCGATGGCGACCGCGGCCAGGAACGGCAGGCTTTGGAGCACCAGCACGCCGGCGAAGATGTAGATCTCGGTGATCTGGCGGTAGCTGTTGGAGGCCACCAGCACGCCGGCGCCGATCAGGAGCAGGGCGCCGATCACGGCCTCCCAGAACGCCTGGAACTCGATCGACATCCTGGACAGGCCGCCCTTGGACGTGCGCGCGAACGCGATGTGCTCGGTGATCAGTCCCTGCGCCACCGCGCGCGACACCGTCCACTGCACGCTCATCGCGGCGATCATCGCGCCCAGCATCTGGCCCGGCTTGATCGCGACGCGCGCGCGGTACATCGACAAGAAGTGCGCGAGCGAGACGATGAAGGCGCCGATGATCGGCAGCGTCAGGATCTTGTCGGGGATGGCGATGTCGGCGAAGGCGACGATCGGCACCCAGACCAGGTTGAGCAGCGCCACGACCACGCCGAGGCTTTCCGCGCCCAGCCAGTTCAGCCAGCCCAGGCCATATTCGCGCTTCTGGTCGGGCGTCAGCCGGCTCCGTCCGGGCAGGAAGTTCCGCCAGTGCTTCTTGACGATCTGGAGGCCGCCATAGGCCCAGCGGTGACGCTGCTTCTTGAAGGCCTCGTAGGTGTCGGGGAGGAGGCCCTGGCCGTAGCGGTGGTTGGTGTAATGCGTGGTCCAGCCGAGCTGCTGGATCGAAAGGCCGAGATCACTGTCCTCGCAGATCGTGTCGGACGACCAGCCGCCGGCCATGTCCATCGCGGCGCGGCGGATCAGGCACATCGTTCCGTGCACGATGATGGCGTTGGTCTCGTTGCGCTGGACCATGCCGATGTCGAAGAAGCCGGCATATTCGCCGTTCATGATGTAGTGCATGATCGACAGGTCGCCGTCGCGATGTTCCTGCGGCGCCTGCACCAGGCCGACACTGGGATCGGCGAAAGCCGGCACGAGGTCCTTCAGCCAGTCGGGATCGACGACGTAATCGGCATCGAGGATGCCGATGATCTCGGCGTCGACGGCGGTGCGGTCCATCGCGATGCGCAGCGCACCGGCCTTGAAGCCCTGCACCTTCTCGGCGTTGATGAACTTGAAGCGTTCACCGAGCGCGCGGCAATGATCCTGGATCGGCTGCCAGAAGGCAGGGTCCGGCGTGTTGTTGATGATGACGACGCATTCGTAATTCGGATAGTTCAGCCGCGACAGCGCATCGAGCGTCTGCTTGAGCATCTCGACCGGCTCGAAATAAGCGGGGATGTGGATCGAGACCTTCGGAAAGTAATTCTCGGGCACGTTCTCGACCGGCTTGCCTTTCGCGAGCAGCCGCTGCGGCGGCCGGCCGAACGCGACGGCCGCGATCTCGTCGATGCGCGCCATCGCGATCAGCACGAGGGGAACAAGCAGGATCATGCCGAGCGTGAGCGCGAAGGCGGAGCCGAAGATGAAATAGTGCCCGTTCCAGAACGCGAACACGGTGGCGGCCCAGGCGCCGACGCCATTGGCGGTGGCCGACAGCAGGAACGCCTGCTTCGCCGTCGGCTGCTGCAGCCGCAGGATCGGCAGCGACAGCAGGATACCGACCAGGAGGGCGACACCCATCAGCTTCCAATAGTCGGGATTTTGCACCGGGCCGGTCCAGGCGAATTTTGGCTCGCGGCTGGCGTTGAGGATGCCCCAGTACGGACCGACGCCGCCTTCGAAGTATTTCCAGGGCTGATCGATGGCCTCGACGATGTTGTATTCCATGCCGATGGCGTCGGCGCGGCTGACGAAGTTGCGCAGGGTCAATGCCTGCTGGAACGGACCTGGGTCGGCGTTGCGCAAATTGTAACCCGCGCTCGGCCAGCCGAACTCGGCGATCACGATGCGCTTGCCGGGGAACAGGTTACGCAACAGATTGTAGCGGTCGACGGCCTGGTCGACCGCCTGGTCCGACCGGAAGTTTTCCCAATAGGGCAGCACGTGGGCGGCGATGAAGTCGACGTTGGAGCCGAGGTCGGGATTGTCGCGCCAGATGTTCCAGATTTCACCGGTCGTGACGGGCACGCGGACCGAGCCCTTGACCTTCTTGATCATCTCGATGAGGTCTTCGACCTTCTGCTCGCCGCGGTAGATCACCTCGTTGCCGACGACGACGCCGTTGACGTTGCTGTTCTTGCGGGCGAGCTCGATGGCGGCCTTGATCTCGCGCTCGTTGCGATCCTTGTCCTTGTCGATCCAGGCGCCGACGGTGACCTTGAGGCCGAACTCGGCCGCGATCGGCGGCACCAGTTCCACGCCGCCCGTGGACGAATAAAGACGGATCGCGCGGGTCATCGTCGACAGCGTCTTCAGGTCGGCGCGGATTTTCTCCACCGTCGGAATGTTGTCGATGTCGGGATGAGCCGAGCCCTCAAACGGCGCGTAGGAGACGCTGGGCAGCAAGCCCTTGAAGTCGGGCGCGGGTTCCTTGTCGCGCAAGACTCCCCAGAGGCCGGCGTGGAGCGCGGACACAAGCAACAGAACGGCGGCGACAACCCGCATCGCGGCTAAACCAAAAGGGGCTGAGGGGGCAGGGAAGCGGATCCGACCCCGAGATCCGACCAAGTCCGCGGCAAATGGAGCATACCTCTGCCGCGCGGTTTCACAACTGTCATCGCCTCATGACCGTATGAGGGCATGCACATCTCGAAATTCGCAGCAGTGCCAATTGCCTCTATCGCCGATCGTTCCTGAACGCAGGCTGAAACAATCGCGGCTATTTCGGGGGCGCCGGTGACGCGCTTGCCGCGGGCGAGGGGCTCGCGGCCGGCTGCGGCTGCGCATTGCCGGCGGCCGGCGCGGCAGGCTGCGAGGCCGCGGCTGCCGCCTGTTGCGGCTGCGACGCCGGGTTGATCCAGCAAGCGTGCACACGGCTGTCCAGGGTCTCGGCGACCTTGGGATCGATCTGGCCGCCGAAGCGGGTCAGGCAGCGGAACGCAGCCTGGATGTGGCCGCCGGGACAGCCGAAGCGGTCGTAGAGGTCGAGATGGCGGAATGCGGTATCGAGGTCGTCCCGCCACATCAGCCGCACCACGCGCCGGCCGAGCCAGACGCATTCGGGGTTGCCGGCCGGGCCGCCGATGACCTGGGCTGCTTCGGCGAATTCGTCGGTGCGGCGTTGATTCTGGGCGGCATCCTTGGCGGCGGCATCGGCGGGCTGGGCGGCTGCCTTGCTCTGGTCGGGGGCGGGCGTGCCGCTCTGGGCGGAGGCCGCGCCGATACCCATCAGGATGACAAGGGAAGAAACGGCCAAGGTGGCGGCGAACTGCCGCAGGACCGCATTTCGTAACTCGAACACCCGTTGCCGCATGAATTCCCCAATATATCACTGACCGTCCGCGTCAGGACCTTCGCGGACGCGCCTGCGTGATGGCGTCCAAATGGGTCTCCAATGCGGCGGAAAAGTCCTCCCGAGTCCATGGCCTGAATCTGGAATTTTGTCCAGCAAAGTCACGATCCTAGGCCTCGGTCGAACGGCCGCAGGTAAATTCCTCAGGGGAGGGAAGGATCCATAACGGAGTCACCCCCTTGGCAGATGGCGTGCTAGCAGGTAATCGACGGCCCTTCGCGGAGGACGGAACCGATTTCTCTTCGTACGCCACTGGCGCTTCTGCTCGTTTCATTGGGTGCGATCGCTGCCGTGTGGTGGTGGCTTGCCACGCCGATCTCGCTCGCGCGCGCCCCGATCGATCCCGCCGACAAGGTCCAATGCGTCTCCTACGCGCCGTTCCGCGGCGAGCAGTCGCCGCTGAACGCATGGACTCATATCGAGGCCGACCAGATCGAGCAGGACCTGCGCCAGCTCAAGGAGATCACCGACTGCGTCCGCACCTATTCGATGGAGAACGGGCTCGACCAGGTGCCGGCGATCGCGGCCCGGATCGGCGGGCTGAAGGTGCTCCAGGGCATCTGGCTCTCCAGCAACCGCACCAAGAATTTCGAGCAGGCTGCGCTCGCCATTCGTCTTTCCAAGGATTTCCCCGGAATCATCACCAGCATCATCGTCGGCAACGAAGTGCTGTTGCGCGGCGAGATGACGACCGCGGACCTCGTCTCCATCATCCGCTCCGTGAAGGCGCAGGTCAGCGTGCCCGTCACCTATGCCGATGTCTGGGAGTTCTGGCTCAGGAATCGCGAGATCTATGACGCCGTCGACTTCGTCACGATCCACATCCTGCCCTATTGGGAGGACTTCCCGGTCAAGGCGAAGTTTGCCGCCTCCCACGTCGAACAGATCCGCGAGCGCATGGCCGTCGCGTTCCCCGGCAAGGAGATCCTGATCGGCGAAACCGGCTGGCCGAGCGAAGGACGCATGCGCGAAGGCGCGCTGCCGTCGCGCACCAACCAGGCGCGCGTGGTCTCGGAGATCCTGAGTCTCGCGAAAGCGCAGAAATTCCGCGTCAATCTGATCGAGTCTTACGACCAGCCGTGGAAGCGCAAGCTGGAAGGCACCGTCGGCGGCTATTGGGGCCTCTATGACTCGGTGCGCCGGAGCCTGAAATATCCGCCGGGCCAGCCGATCAGCAATTTCCCTTACTGGAAATGGTATATGGGCGCCGGCATGGGCCTCTGCGTGCTGGTGTTCGCTGTCGCCGGCCTGACGTTGCGGCGCAGGCCCTGGACGCCGCGCTTCTCGGCCTGGCTCGGTGTGGCGATCTCGGCGACCTCGGCAGGCATCCTGCTCGGGATCGGCGTCGACAAGATGTACTACGAGAGCTACGGCATCGGCGGCTGGCTGCTCTGGGGCACGCTGCTCGCGGCCGGCATCCTGTCGCCGATCTTCTGCGCGCAGGCGATGGTGATCGGCCGCAGCCTTCCGACCTTCCTCGATCTGCTCGGTCCGCGCGAGGGCCGGAAATGGTCGAAGCTCACCGCCGTGCTGGGTCTGACGCTGGCAGTGACGGCGGTGATCGCGGCGCAGACCGCGCTCGGCTTCGTGTTCGACCCGCGCTACCACGACTTCCCCTACGCCTCGCTGACGATGGCGGTGGTGCCGTTCGCGCTTTTGATGTTGAACCGGCCGCAGATCGGCCAGCGTCCGATCGCGGAGTCGGTCTTCGCCGGCGTGCTGACGCTGTCGGCGGCCTATGTGCTCTTCAACGAGGGCCGCGACAATTGGCAGTCGCTGTGGACCTGCGCGATCTATCTCTTGTTCGCGCTCACGCTGTGGCGGGCGCGGGCCGAGCAAATCCAAGAATGAGCAGGCCGATCGCCAGGCCCGACAGCACTACATTGTAGAGCACGATGCCGAGGCCGGCGGCGATGATGCCGACGGTGAGCAGCACGATCGACGGCCGCATCAGGTTCAGCGTTGCCACTACCAGCGCGACAATGCCGAACACCGAATTCTTGAACAGCACGGTCGAGACCGAGCGCGCCTTGCAGACCAGGGTCTGAAGCCCGGCGTCGCAGGCGAGACCGACCTGCGAGTTTTCGATTCCGAGGTAGCGCAGATAGAGCGCATAGCCGACGGATGCGAAGCCGACGACGATCAGGAACTGCACCTGGTAGGGCGTGAGGCGGAAGGGCTTTTTTGTCATGGCGGCAATATGGTCGGGAAGGTGGAACGGGGCAACAGGGAAGGTGAGTTTATGTCGGTCGCGGGCGGTTCCGGGACGAGCAAGGCGGCCGCGCCTGGCCCCAAGATATCCAGGAACAGGCTGGGGTCGCGCCGGTTCTGAATGGTGTGACCGCACGAACGCATGCTGCATGCAAGGAGCGAGCATGGAAAAGCCAACCCAGCAGCAATTGGACGAACTCAAGAGGCTGAGCAAGGAAGCTCGGGTCGAGGATTGGTCGGAGCTCGTCCGGTCGAAGGATGAAGCTGAGAACCGCATTCGCGACCTGAAGGAAAAGGCCCGCATCGAGTAGGTGATTGCGCGCGCCAATGAGCTCTCAAGGGCGAGTTTGCATCGGCCGGTTCTGGTCCCTCAGCCGACGTTCGTATTTTTCCGCCAAGGCCAGCAATCGCTTCTTGATATAGGGGTCGGCCTGTTCGGCCAGCTCGCGGATGAGCGCGAGGTGCTGGCGCAGAAACGTCTCGTCCGCCATCTCCGCTCCGAATCATGTTCGTCGCGGATACTGCCGTTTCGGGTCGGGAGAGTTCGTATCGTTTGATACGTCGGCCCGAGACGGTCTTCCCCGCCGCAGGGCGGATGCCGCGTCTACCGTCTGAAGAACGACGACAGCGTCGATCCCGCCGACGCCGTCTCCGGCTTGGCCGGCGCTGCGGGTTGCGCCGCAGGAGCAGGCGCCGGCTCCTCGCGCTTCGACGAGCGTTTTGAGGAAGAGCTGCGGCGATGCTTGTCAGGCTTGGCGGCGGGCGCGGGTGCCGGAGCGGTCTCGGCTTGCGGCACCGAGTCCTGATTCTTGTCGGAGTTCTTCTCTTGAACTCGATCCTGACTCTTCTCTTGTTTTTCCTGGCCGCCGCGCATTGACAGCCGCTGGCCGTCGAACACGGTGGTCTCGCAGTGGCGGTCGTTCTCGGCGAGGCCGGCGCAGAGTTTTGCTGCAGCCGCTGCGTTGATCAGCGGGCCGGCACCGAGGCGGAGCTGCATGCCGAGGCCGGTGTTGCCTTCCTTGATCATGATGATCGGCCGCAGCGCTGCGATCTCGGGATTGGATTTGGTCACCCCGCGCCACAGCGCGCGCAGGCCACCGAGCGAGTTGGCGCCACCGAGATCGATCGCAAAGCGCGTCTGCTGGACCGCGATCGCGGGAGCCTCGCTTTCGGCGGCCTCCGGCGGCTTGGCAGGTGCCGCGGCGACTTCGATCGGCGGGGGCGCCGGATCGGGCTTCTTCTCGGCAGCCTTCTCAGTGGTCTTCTCAGTGGCCTCGGGCTGAACCAGTTTCGGGGCGGCCGGATCGGGCGGCGCCATGATCGATTTGGACGGGACCAGCGGAAGCATCGGCAGTGGCGCCGTCGTCGCCGGCGACTGCGCGACCAGCGAGGCCGCGGCCGCGCTCTGCGGCGGCGGACTCGACGGCTCCTTTGCGGCCTCGGCGCGCGGCTTGTCGTTGGCCGGAGCCGGTGTCGAGGCGACCGGCCCGATGCCGGGCGCCGGCGGCCCGATCAAGGCCGGCGCGTCCTGCGGCTTCGCAACGGACGCCTGCGGCGGCGTTGTCGTCTGCTTGGCGATGGCGCCGGTGACGGAATCGAGCCCTTGCTCCAGCACGGTGACGCGCGAATAGAGCCGGTCGCGATCGGTGTTCAGCGTCTCGATGGCGGAGGCGAGCCGGCGGGCCTCGTTCTGGCTCTCCTTGGTCAGCATCTGGAGCCGGTCGGCCTGGCGCGCGAGATCGGCGGACGCAACCTGATCGCGCCGCCAGCCGAGCTGGGCCTGGTTGGCGAACACGGCAATCACAACGGCGCCGACGGCCGCCACGCCCCATGAGCCCAGCCGCCACATCATGCCGCGATCGAACGAACTCTCCTCGGCCACAAGTCCGGAGAACAGCCCGCCGGTCTCCTTGGCGCCGAAGGCATCCGCCAGTGGGTCGGAATCCTTTGCCATGAACGTTAAGTGCCCAACCCCTGTCCGGCTTCCCCGAATCAATCAGGGAACATTAACAGGAAAAGCGTGTCGCACTTGAACTCCGGGCGTTTGCGGGGGTAGCAAGGCCATAGCTCATCAGGGCGGCCGTCGCCCGCTGGCGCCGATTGATTCGGCTGATTGACAGGATTGCGATGACCGCCCGTTCCAGCCTCACGATCGTGCTCGCCGCCGGCGAAGGCACGCGTATGCGCTCACACCTGCCGAAGGTGCTGCATCCGGTCGCGCACCAGAGCCTGCTCGCCCACGTGCTCGCCGCGGCGCCCAGGGGAACCGGCACCTCGCTCGCAGTCGTGATCGGACCCGACCATCAGGCGGTGGCGGACGAAGCAAAGCGCATCCGCCCCGACGCGCTCACCTTCGTGCAACAGGAACGGCTCGGTACCGCGCATGCGGTGCTGGCGGCGCGTGATGCCATTGCGCGGGGCGTGGACGATTTGCTGATTGCGTTCGGCGACACGCCGCTGATCTCGGCCGAGACCTTTACGCGGCTGCGCGCGCCGCTGGCCAAAGGCGCCGCGATTGCGGCGCTCGGCTTCCGCGCTGCCGATCCCACCGGCTATGGCCGCTTCATCGTCGAGGGCGACCGCCTGGTCGCGATCCGCGAGCAGGCCGATGCCAGCGCCGAGGAGCGCAGGATCGACCTCTGCAATGCCGGGGTCATGGCGATCGACGGCCGCCGCGCGCTCGCGATCCTCGACAAGATCGGCAATGCGAATTCCAAGGGCGAATATTATCTGACCGACGCGGTCGGCATTGTCAGCGAACAGGGATGGGATGCCGTGGTGATCGAAACCAGCGAGGACGAAGTGCGCGGCATCAACACCAAGGCGCAGCTCGCCGAGGCCGAAAGCGTGATGCAGGCGCGGTTGCGGAAAGCGGCGATGGAGGCCGGCGTCACGCTGATCGCGCCCGAAACCGTCTATCTTGCCGCGGATACCGTGTTCGGCAAGGACGTCACGATCGAGCCCTTCGTGGTGATCGGCCCCGGCGTTTCGATCGGCGACGGCACGGTGGTGCATTCCTTCTCGCATATCGTCGAGACCAAGCTCGGCAAGAAGGTCTCCATCGGCCCTTATGCGCGGCTGCGGCCCGGCACTTCGCTCGGCGACGGCGCGCGCATCGGCAATTTCGTGGAGACCAAGGCCGCGACGCTGGAGGCCGGCGTCAAGGTCAACCATCTCTCCTACATTGGCGACGCCACAATCGGCGCCAATTCCAACATCGGCGCCGGCACCATCACCTGCAACTACGACGGCTTCAAGAAGCACAAGACGATCATCGGGCAGGGCGCCTTCGTCGGCACCAACTCCTCGCTGGTCGCACCGGTGACCATCGGCAACGGCGCCTATATCGGCTCGGGCTCGGTGATCACGCGCGACGTGCCTGATGACGCCATGGCGCTGGAGCGTAGCCCGCAGACCATCCGCGACGGTGGTGCGGCGCGCTATCGCGAGATGAAGACGGGTGGCAAGAAGCTTGAAAAGAAGCCGGCGAAATGAGCGCCGCTATTCGTCGTCGGCGAATTCCGAGAAGATCGCGCGAGTCAGCCGCCAGCCACGCGCCTTGGCACGCTTCGCCGGCTCGCCGGCGGCGTGCTTGATGAAGACGGGCTTGCTTTCCTTGCCGCGCTGGGGCGGCGGCCAATGCGCAAGGTGCGTGCCGGTGGTCTCGCTGGCGCGCACCGCCATCGATGACAGACCTTTGCGGTCGGATGAGCCTTTCATGGCTTTCTCTCCTCAGTGTGCAAGGGTTGGCCAAATTCGTTGACAAGAAGTTAACGCGCGCGGTTTAAGGCTCAGCCAGTTCGACGCAGGCGAGGCGTCTTGCCATCGGTGCTGTCTCAATCAGCAATAATTATTGAGTATCTGGTTCCTTAGGAACTTCGCTAAAAACCGAACGCGTCGTTTAGGCGATTTTTCGACGATTTGGGGGATATTGATCCGCATGTGCGGGATTGTCGGCATTCTCGGGCGCGAGCCGGTTGCAGAGCAATTGGTGGATTCGCTCAAACGTCTTGAATATCGCGGCTATGACTCCGCGGGCGTCGCCACGCTTGAGGGCAAGCATCTCGAGCGCCGACGCGCCGAGGGCAAGCTGAAGAATCTGGAGAAGCGGCTGGAGGCCGAGCCGCTCAAGGGCACGACCGGAATCGGTCACACCCGCTGGGCCACCCACGGCAAGCCGACCGTGAACAATGCGCACCCGCACGCGACCGAGCGCGTCGCCGTCGTTCACAACGGCATCATCGAGAATTTCCGCGAGCTGCGCGAGGAGCTCGAGACGAAAGGCACGGTGTTCCACACCCAGACCGACACCGAGATCGTGCTGCATCTCGTCGACGATCTGCTCACGCGCGGCAACAAGCCCGTGGAAGCGGTGAAATTGACGCTGGCGCGTCTGCGCGGCGCCTTCGCGCTCGGCTTCATCTTCGCCGGCGAGGACGATCTGATGATCGGCGCCCGCAACGGTCCGCCACTCGCGATCGGCTATGGTGACGGCGAGATGTATCTCGGCTCCGACGCCATCGCGCTGGGGCCGTTCACCGACACGATCAGCTATCTCGAGGACGGCGACTGGGTCGTGCTGACCCATACGAGCGCTGCGATCTTCGACAAGGACGGCCACGCCGTCCAGCGCGAGAAGACCAAGCACGCCGCCTCGACCTCGCTGGTCGACAAGGCCAACTATCGCCACTTCATGGCCAAGGAAATCCACGAGCAGCCTGAAGTGGTCGGCCACACGCTGGCACGCTATGTCGACATGGCGACCGAGCGGGTCTCGCTGCCGGTCAAGCTTCCGTTCGACTTCAAGAATATCCAGCGGATCAACATCACGGCGTGCGGCACTGCGAGCTACGCCGGGTTCGTTGCAAAATACTGGTTCGAGCGTTTCGCGCGCGTGCCGGTCGAGGTCGACGTCGCCTCCGAATTCCGCTACCGCGAGGCGCCCTTGCGCAAGGGCGATCTCGCCATCTTCATCTCGCAGTCTGGCGAGACCGCCGACACCTTGGCCGCGCTGCGTTACGCCAAGGACCAGGGCGTGCACACGGTCGCCGTCGTCAACGTGCCGACCTCGACGATCGCGCGCGAAAGCGAGACCGTGCTGCCAACGCTGGCCGGCCCCGAGATCGGCGTCGCCTCGACCAAGGCTTTCACCTGCCAGCTCATGGTCCTGGCAAATCTTGCGATCGCGGCCGGCAAGGCCCGAGGCGAGCTGTCCGACGAGGACGAAACCAAGCTCGTCCACGGGCTCGTCGAGATCCCGCGTTTGATGTCGGATGCGCTCACCACCGAGCTCCAGATCGAGAAGCTCGCGCGCGAGATCGCGAAATCGCGCGACGTGCTCTATCTCGGCCGCGGCACCAGCTTCCCGCTCGCCCTCGAAGGCGCGTTGAAGCTGAAGGAGATCTCCTACATCCACGCCGAGGGCTATGCCGCCGGCGAGCTCAAGCACGGCCCGATCGCGCTGATCGACGAGACCATGCCCGTTGTCGTCATCGCGCCCTACGACCGGGTGTTCGAAAAGACCGTCTCCAACATGCAGGAGGTCGCCGCCCGCGGCGGCAAGATCATCCTGATGACGGACGCCAAGGGCGCGGCGGAGGCGACCGTCGAGTCCCTCGTCACCATCGTCATGCCTGATATGGCGGCGGCGTTCACGCCGATGGTCTACGCCGTCCCGGTTCAGCTGCTCGCCTATCACACGGCGGTCATCATGGGGACCGACGTCGACCAGCCGCGCAATCTCGCGAAATCCGTGACCGTGGAATAGGCAGAAGGGTCGAGTGCGGAACGCTTCGTGGTCTTCCAAAACCTGCTAGAAGACCCTAGCTTGGACGAAGCGACTGACCTGGAACCCGAATGACCCCCCGTGACGACGCGCCAGCGCCTCTTGATCCCGTGCCGGAGCCGCATACCGGCCTGATGGGCCGCTTCCGCAATTATTTCCTCACCGGTCTCGTCGTGACGGGACCGGTTGCGATCACCTTTTATCTGGTCTGGTGGTTCGTCACCTGGGTTGATGGCGTGGTGCGGCCGTTCGTGCCGCTGGCCTATCGGCCTGAAACCTACATGCCGTACGTCATCCCCGGCTGGGGACTGATTGTCGCATTCTTCACGTTGACTCTGGTCGGCTTCCTCGCGGCCAATTTGATCGGGCGGACGCTGGTCGATGTCGGCGAGACCTTCCTCGGCCGCATTCCGGCGGTGCGCGCCATCTACCGCGGCCTGAAGCAAGTGTTCGAGACGCTGTTCTCGGGCAAGGGCTCGAGCTTCCGCAAAGTCGGCCTGGTCGAGTTTCCCTCGCCGGGCATGTGGTCGATCGTGCTGATCTCGCAATCGCCGAACGAGGATGTCTCCCGCAGCCTGCCGGGTCAGGAGGAGCACGTCTCGGTGTTCCTGCCTTGCTCGCCGAACCCGACCACCGGCTTCTTCTTCTACGTGCCCAAGAGCAAGATTGTCGAAGTCGACATGAGCACCGAGGATGCCGCGACCCTGATCATGTCGGCCGGCGTCGTGCAGCCGGGCTCGGCGCCCGATTCGAAGAAGGCAGCGGCGCTGGCGGGCATGGCGAATGCCGCGCGTATCGCCAACGCCTCGGCGCTCCAGCCCCAGCCTGCGAAGGTGGAGTAGGGCCATTCCTCTGCGGGATGGCCGCCGTTCACGCGGGTGTCCCGTCCTCTGCTAGTCTCCGATTGAATTGAGCGCGTTGCTCGGGATTCGATCTGGAGTGCACGATGTCCAAAACCATTGCGATCCTCGCGCCCGGTGCCATGGGCAGTGCCGTGGCCCGTCGTCTCGGCGACCACGGTGCGCGCGTGCTGACGTCGTTGAATGGGCGGAGCGAGGCGACGTGCAAACGCGCGGCGGATGCCGGCATGATCGGCGCCGAGGACGACGCGATCGCGGACGCCGACATCATCCTCTCGATCGTGCCGCCGGGCGAAGCCGTGGCGCTCGCCGAGCGGCTGGCGGGGCTGATCGTCCGGCGCGAGAAGAAGCCGGTCGTGGTCGATTGCAATGCCGTCAACGTCGATACCGTGATGAGGATCGAAGAGATCATCGGCTCGGCACAGGCGCCGTTCGTCGACGCCGGCATCATCGGGTTCCCGCCCCAGCCCGGCGGCAAGAGCCCGGCCTTCTACATGTCCGGCGAGCACGCCAAGGACGTCGCCGTGCTGAAGGACCTCGGGCTCGACGTGCGGATCGTCGACGGGCCGGTCGGGGCCGCGTCCGCGCTGAAAATGTCCTATGCCGGTATCGTCAAGGGCCTCGCCGGGATCGGCTCGGCGATGGTGGTCGCGGCAACGAAGGCGGGAGCTGCGGACGCGCTGCGCGACGAACTCGCACTCAGCCAGCCCGCGGTACTGGCCCGGCTCGAAGTCGCGCTGCCGGACATGATCCCGAAGGCCTATCGCTGGGTTGCGGAGATGCGGGAGATTTCCGGCTTTCTCGGCCCCGATCATCCGGCCAGCCAGGTTTACGAGGGCTTTGCACGCTGGTTCGAGCATCTCGCCGAGGACGCGAAAGGCGAGGCGGCGGATACCGACCTGATGAAGGCATTCGCCGCGCGTATCGTGCAGAAGAAATCCTGATCGTCCGGTCTCACGTCACGGCCATCGATCATGTGCCGTGCACCGAATCCAGAAAACCCTGGATATCCCGATCGCGTCTCAAGCGCACGACCGGGACGTCAGCGCCGTACTGCACACGCTCGGCCTCGATGACAGGCGCGCGCTCGGTGTCGTAGCGCCACGCCTCGCGCATCAATTTCCAATCGAACTGTTCGGGACACCCTTCCGGGAGGTCAGGCCGGGTCTTGTCGCGATCGAAGGCGGAGCGCAGGAGAATGCGCCACTGGCAGAGCCAGCGGGGGCGGTTGATGACGACCAGCGTATCGGCGCGCGCGAGCGTGAGATCGAAAGCAAGTCCCGAGAAGCTGCCGTCGACAACCCATGCGTCGCCCGCGATCGCATCAGTGACGCGCGCCCGGAAGCTCGGTTTGTCCGATGGCTTCCAGCCCGGCCGCCAGTAGAGCACGTCGAGATGCACCACCGGCAGCCCGAGCTTTCGCCCGAGATTCCGGGAGAGGCTCGTCTTTCCGCTACCCTGACAGCCTACGACGATGATCCGGCGCATCGCTGCAAGGTTTCACGAAAACAGTCGAGGCGGAAGATTGGATTTCAACTTGCCGTTCCAGGGGCGGGATGGCTGAATGGCCGCGTTTGACATGGGAGTTCGAATGAGAGTGCTCGTCATCGGCGCGGGAGCGCTTGGAGGCTATTACGGAGCGCGCCTGGTCCGGGCCGACAGCGACGTGACCTTTCTGGTGCGGGCCGGGCGTGCGGAGCAATTGCGGCGGAATGGATTGCAGGTCGTGAGCCCGCACGGCGATTTCGCCGTGCAGCCGAAGATCATTCTGGCCACCGATCTCAAGGAAACGTTCGACGTCGTGCTCGTCGGCGTGAAATCCTACTCGCTCGACGATGCGATGGCCCAGTTTGCCCCGGCGGTCGGCGCCGACACGATGATATTGCCGATCCTCAACGGGCTGAAACATGTCGACGCCCTGACTGCGCGGTTCGGCGCGAGCTGCGTCCTCGGCGGACTCGCGAACGTCAGTGCCGGGCTCGATGCGGATGGCCGTGTCGTTCAGTTCATGGCCAACCAGACCATCGTCTTCGGCGAGGTCGAGGGTTTGTTGAGCGAGCGTGTGCTCGCCCTGGAGACGCTGCTGCATGTGCCCGGTATCGACGTGCGCGCCAGCGAAGCGATCATGCAGGACATGTGGGAGAAGTTCGTTCAGCTGAGCACGCTCGCCGGCATCACCTGCCTGATGCGTGCAAGCATCGGAGACATTCTGGCCGTGCCGAACGGCGAGCAATCCATCTTCCGCCTGTTCGCCGAATGCTGCGCCGTCGCGACGGAATCGGGTTTTGAGCCGCGAGCGCCTTTCATCGAGTTTGACCGGAAGCTGTTCACGACCCCTGATTCCCCGCTCAAGGCTTCGATGCTGCGTGATATCGAGCGCGGCTCGATCACCGAGGCGGAGCACATCCTCGGCGATATGGCCAACCGGGCCCGTGCGCTTGATATCGACACGCCGCTGCTGGATCTCGCCCGCGCGCATCTGGCGGCTTATGAGGTTGGGCGGCAGCGAGCGGCCAGCTAACCCGCCCCGATCAGCGGGATCGCTTCATCGCGCTCATACAGATACAGCAGGCATCGCAGGGCCTCGCCGCGCTCGCCCTTGAGTTTCGGATCGTCCTTGAGGATGCGCAGCGCCTCGTCGCGGGCCTGGGTGATGAGCTGGCCGTGCACCTCGGAGCGGGCGATGCGGTAGCCGGGCAGGCCGCTCTGGCGCACGCCGAGCACATCGCCTTCGCCGCGCAGCTTCAGATCTTCCTCGGCGATGCGAAAACCGTCGGTGGTCTCGCGGATCACCTTCAGCCGCGCCTTCGACATCTCACCGAGTGGCTCGGAGTAGAGCAGCAGACAGGTCGAGGCTTCCGAGCCGCGGCCGATGCGGCCGCGGAGCTGGTGCAGTTGGGCGAGACCGAAGCGTTCGGCGTTCTCGATCACCATGATGGTCGCCGCCGGCACGTCGACACCGACCTCGACGACGGTGGTCGCGACCAGCAGGCCGATCTCGTGGGCGGCGAACTGGCCCATGACGCGGTCCTTCTCCGTGCCCTTCATCTGGCCGTGGACGAGGCCGACGCGATCGCCGAAACGCTTTTGCAGGCTTTCGAAGCGCTTGGTGGCATTGGTCAGGTGCTCGGTGCCCTCGGCCTCCGATTCCTCGACCAGCGGGCAGATCCAGTAGACCAGCTTGCCGGATTCGAGCGCGCGGCCGACGCTGTCGGTGACCTCGCCGAGGCGGCTCATCGATATGGTGCGGGTTTCGATCGGCTGGCGGCCGGCCGGCTTCTCCCTGAGCTCGCTGATGTCCATGTCGCCGAAATAGGTCAGCACCAGCGTGCGCGGGATCGGCGTGGCGCTCAGCACCAGCACGTCGACGGCCTCGCCCTTTGACGTCAGCGCCAGCCGCTCGCGCACGCCAAAGCGATGCTGCTCGTCGACGACGGCGAGGGCGAGATCGTTGAAGATCACGTCGTCCTGGATCAGCGCATGGGTGCCGACGAGCAGGTCGATCTCGCCGGCTTCGAGCTGTCCCAGCAATTCCCGCCGTTCCTTGCCCTTTTCGCGGCCGGTGAGGATCGCGACCCGCATGCCCGCGCGCTCGGCGAGCGGCGCGATGGTCTTGATGTGCTGGCGGGCCAGAATTTCGGTCGGCGCCATCAGCGCGGCCTGTTTGCCGACCTCGGTGACCGCAGCGGCGGCCAGCAGCGCCACCACGGTCTTGCCGGAGCCGACGTCGCCCTGGAGCAGGCGCAACATGCGCACCGGCTGTTGCAGATCGTTCGCGATGGCGGCTGCCGCGTCGCGCTGCGAGGACGTCAGGGCATAGGGTAGGGCATCGATGATCTTGTTGCGGAGGTGCCCGTCGCCGGCGTTGCGCACACCGGCCGGGCGCCGCAATTGCGCGCGGATCAGGGCAAGCGCAAGTTGCCCGGCCAGGAGCTCGTCGAAGGCGAGCCGCGACCAGAACGGCTGGTCGGGCAGAATGTCGGTAAGCTCGACCGGCTGGTGCACGCGATTGAGCGCCTCGGCGATCGGCGGGAAGCCGCAGCGGCGCAGCACCTCCGGGCTGATCCATTCCGGCAGCGCCGGCAGCTTTTGCAGCGCCTGCGCGACCGCGCGACGCAGCGAGCCGAGCGCAAGACCTTCGGTCAAGGGATAGACGGGATCGATGCCGGAGAGTTTTGAAATCGCCTCCTCGTCCAGCACCCGGTCGGGATGCACGATCTGCGGGATGCCGTCGTACATCTGGAGCGTGCCGGAGACGAAGCGCTTCTCGCCGATCGGCAGCAGCTTCTCGACATAGCCGGGCTTTGCGCGGAAGAACGTCAGCACGACGTCGCCAGTATCGTCGCTGGCATAAACCAGATACGGCGCGCGGGCATTGCGCGGCGGGGGCGGGCGGTGGCGGTCGACCGTGACCTCCAGCGTCACCATGGTTCCCTGCGCGGCGTCGCGGATCTTCGGCCGCGCACGGCGGTCGATGACCTGGCTCGGCAAGTGCAGCAACAGATCGACCAGCCGCGGCGTCTCATTGCGGCTGAGCAGATATTGCAGCAGCTTGTCCTGCTTCGGACCGACGCCGGGCAGGCTGGTCACGGGGGCAAACAGTGGATTGAGCAGGCTGGGGCGCATCAGGCGAACCTAGGATCGTTTTCGCTCGTCATGCCCGGCTTTATGCCCGGCATCCACGTGTTTTTTCGTGCCCCTGCGGCGGCAGCGGGCCATGATAAATCGAGGGCTGACATGGCCCGCCCGAGTGGCTATATCACCCCGGCCCGGCACGTCCGGGCTTTTGGCGTTTGACTGGAATTGAGACATGACGGGAACGACACGATCGAGCAATGGGCTGGACGACCGCCGCAAGCGGCTTCTGTTCCGCTGCTGGCACCGCGGCACGCGCGAGATGGACCTGATCCTCGGCCGCTTCGCGGATGCCGAGATCGGCAATCTGTCCGATGACGAGCTGACGCAGCTCGAGACCCTGCTCGAAGAAGCCGATCCCGACCTCTATGCCGCCATCACCGGCGACAAGGTGCTTGCCGCCGAAGTCATCGGCCCGCTGTTTGCGCGCATCAAGGCGTTTCCGATCGCGGACCGCGACGTATGAAGCAGGGGATGAAATCGCCGGCCGAGCTGCTCACGCCCGGCCGCGCGCTGACGCTTGCCAATGTCGCCGAGGGCGCCGAGGGCCTCGTCGTCTCCGATCTCGCGCGCGCTATCGCAGCGCGGCCGAAGAAGCCGGCTGTCAGCCTCGCGGTGATCTGCCGTGACGGACCGCGGATGCAGCAGCTGGAACGTGCCCTGCAATTCTTCGCGCCCGATTTGCCCGTGCTGACTTTCCCGGCCTGGGACTGCCAGCCCTATGACCGCGTCTCGCCGCATGGCGGCGTGCTCGCGCAGCGCCTGACGACGCTGGCACGGCTTGCGTCCCTGACCGGTAGCGACAAGCCGCTGATCGTGCTGACCACGGTCAACGCCGTCGTTCAGCGCGTGCCGGCGCGCGATCTGGTGGCGGCGCAGGCGCTGTCGGTGGCGCCGGGCAACGTCGTGCCGATGGACACCATCGTCGCCTGGCTCGAACACAACGGCTACAACCGCTCCTCGACCGTGCGCGAGCCCGGCGAATATGCGGTGCGCGGCGGCATTCTGGACCTGTTTCCGGCCGGCCTGGAACAGCCCGTCCGTTTCGACTTCTTCGGCGACAGCCTGGAATCGATCCGCACCTTCGATGCCGAGACCCAGCGCACGCTGCTCGACATGCGCGCGCTCGATCTCGTGCCGATCTCCGAATTCCAGCTCGTCACCGACACCATCCGCCGCTTTCGGATGGGCTATGTCGCCGAGTTCGGCGCGCCCGAGCGCGACGATGCGCTGTACGAGGCCGTCAGCGAGGGCCGCCGTCATCCCGGCATGGAACATTGGCTGCCCCTGTTCCAGGACCGGATGGACACGCTGTTCGACTATCTGCAGGGCGCGGCGATCGCGATCGAGCCGCAGGCCGAGGATGCCGTCCGCGAGCGCTTCAAGCAGATCCTTGATTATTACCAGGCACGCCGCGATGCGATGGAGCATCCGGGCGGCGGCGCCATCTACAAGCCGCTGCCGCCTGACCGGCTCTATCTGACCGAGGAGGAATGGGGCAAGCGCGAGAGCGGGATGCCGCTGGTGCGGCTGACACAGTTTTCGGTACCTGCCGATGGTACCAGCGTGCTCGATGCCGGGGCACGCAAAGGCCGCGACTTCGCGCCGGAGCGCAACGATAGCAAGGTCAACGTCTTCGAAGCCGTCGTCGCACATGTGCATGGGCTGCTGACGAGCCGCAAGAAAGTGGTCATCGCGCTCTGGACGGAAGGCTCGCGCGACCGCATGACCTCGATGCTGCGCGATCACAAGCTCACCCCTGTGACCAGCGTCAACAGCTGGCGCACGGTGCAGGCGACCCCGCGCAACGAGACCATGCTCGCCGTGCTCGGCCTCGAAAGCGGTTTCGAGACCGACGAGATCGCGCTCATCAGCGAGCAGGACATCCTCGGCGATCGCCTGGTGCGGCCGCGCAAGGCGAGCCGCAAGCTCGACAATTTCATCTCGGAGGTGACGAGCCTTGCCGCCGGCGACATCGTGGTCCACGTCGACCACGGCATCGGCCGCTTCATCGGCCTGCAGACGCTGGACGTCGCCGGCGCGCCGCATGACTGCCTCGAGCTGCATTATGCCGCCGAGACAAAACTGTTCCTGCCAGTCGAGAACATCGAGCTGCTGTCGCGTTATGGCTCCGACCAGACCACGGTCGAACTCGATCGTCTCGGCGGCTCGGGCTGGCAGACGCGCAAGGCCAAGCTGAAGAACCGCATCCGCGAGATCGCGGGCGAGCTGATCAAGATCGCCGCCGAACGCCACCTGCACGAGGCGCCGAAGCTGCCGGTGCAGCCGGGCCTCTACGACGAGTTCTGCGCGCGCTTCCCCTATGACGAGACCGAGGATCAGCTTGGTGCGATCGAGTCCACGCTGAAGGACCTCGAGCTCGGCCGTCCCATGGACCGGCTGATCTGCGGCGACGTCGGCTTCGGCAAGACCGAGGTGGCCTTGCGCGCCGCCTTCGCGGTGGCGCTCGAAGGCAAGCAGGTCGCGGTCGTGGTGCCGACCACGCTGCTCGCCCGTCAGCACTACAAGACGTTCACCGAGCGTTTCAAGGGTTTCCCGGTGCAGGTGGCGCAGGCCTCGCGGCTGGTCCCGGCCAAGCAGCTCAATCTGGTCAAGAAGGGCCTCACCGACGGCGCGGTCGATATCGTCGTCGGCACCCACGCGCTGCTCAGCAAGTCGATCAAGTTCCGCGATCTCGGGCTGCTGATCGTCGACGAGGAGCAGCATTTCGGCGTCACCCACAAGGAGCGGCTGAAGCAGCTCCGCGCCGAGGTGCACGTGCTGACGCTGTCGGCGACGCCGATCCCGCGCACGCTGCAGCTCGCGCTCACCGGCGTGCGCGAGCTCTCGATCATCGCATCGCCCCCGGTCGACCGCCTCGCGGTCCGCACCTTCGTCGCCCCGCACGATCCGCTGATGATCCGCGAGGCGCTGCTGCGCGAGCGCTATCGCGGCGGCCAGGCGTTCTACGTGGTGCCGCGCATCGACGACCTCGCCGAGGTCAAGGACTTCCTCGACAAGAACGTGCCGGAGATGAAGGTCGCGGTCGCGCACGGGCAGATGCCGCCCGCCGTGATCGAGGACATCATGACCGCGTTCTACGACGGCAAGTTCGACATCCTGCTGTCGACCACGATCGTGGAATCCGGCCTCGACATCCCCAACGCCAACACGCTGATCGTGCATCGCGCGGACATGTTCGGCCTCGCCCAGCTCTATCAGCTCCGTGGCCGCGTCGGCCGTTCCAAGCTGCGGGCCTATGCGCTGTTCACGCTGCCGGCGCAGCAGAAGATCACGGCGCAGGCCGAGCGCCGGCTCACCGTGCTGCAATCGCTGGAGACGCTGGGCGCGGGCTTCCAGCTCGCCTCGCACGACCTCGACATCCGCGGCGCCGGCAATATCCTGGGCGAGCAGCAGTCCGGCCATATCAAGGAGGTCGGCTTCGAGCTCTACCAGTCGATGCTGGAGGAGGCGATCGTCAACCTCAAGGCCGGCGTGTCCGAGCCCGCCGCCGATCGCTGGTCGCCGACCATCACCATCGGCATGCCCGTGCTCATTCCGGAGGACTATGTCGGCGATCTCTCGGTGCGGCTGTCGCTCTACCGGCGGCTCGCCGACCTCGACAGCGAGGAGGAGATCGAGAACTTCGGCGCCGAGATGCGCGATCGTTTCGGCGTGCTGCCGGACGAGGTGCGCTATTTGTTCAAGGTCGCCGCGATCAAGGCGTTCTGCCGTCAGGCCAATGTCGGCAAGATCGACGCCGGCCCGAAGGGCGCCGTGATCGCCTTCCGCGATAATTCCTTCGCCCATCCCGATCGTCTGGTATCGTTCATCCGCAGTCACGGCCAGGCCGCGAAGGTGCGTCCCGACATGAAGGTGGTGTTCCTGCAGGACTGGGAAACGCCGGAAGAGCGTCTCGCCGGCACCACCGAGATCATGCGCCAGCTGGCGCAGCTCGCGCAGAGCAAGAAGGCGGCGTAGGCTTCAGGTCTCACCACGTCATTGCGAGCGCAGCGAAGCAATCCAGACTGTTCCCCGCGGAAAGATTCTGGATTGCTTCGTTACGCTCGCAATGACGGTGTTTGTTGTGGCAGCTCGCGAGGTACCTACGACGCCGCGCGCGACGCGTCGGCCGACAGCCGTCCGAGCAGCGACCGTGCCGTATCCGACGGCGATAGCGAATCCACCGAGACGACGGGATCGCTCCGCATCTCGTGCTTGCCGTTCGAGGTGTGCCGCATCACCGCAGAGAGACGGCGGGCGATCATGTGCGCGGTGCGGAAGTCGGTCTCCGCGAACACGACGATGACCGAACCGTCCTTCTGCGCCACGCCAAAATCCATCTGCCGCATCAGGCGGCTGAGAATGCGCGCGGCATCGAGCTGGGCGCGGGAATTGCCGGGGTCGAAGGCGAAGCGCGCGACCGAGAGGCCGCCGCCACGAGCCAGCGTCTGCTCGACCGCCTTGGCAAAATCGCGCGCAAAGGCCTCCACCGTAAGCAGGCCGCTGCGCGGGTCGAGCCAGCCGCCGGCATCGATCGAGCGCAGCGTGCGGCTCAGTTGGGCTTCCATCGCGTGTTGGCGGATCAGAGGCAGCGCGTTGGCGGCGACCTTGGCCGGCTCGCCGGGGATCAGCTCGAGATTGGGCAGGTCGTAAGTCTGCGTGAGCTGATGCGCAGTGACGATCACGGGCAGGCTGCGGAAGCGGGTATCCTCGGCGAGCACAGTGAGGAAGGCATCGGTCACGCGGGCGGTAAAACCTTCGGCGAGCACGACGCCGTCGAGGTCGCGGGTGTTGAGATGTTTGGCCGCGGCCTCGATCGAGAGCGCGCCGACGACGCCGACGCGCTCGCCGAGCGCGACGGAAAGCGCAGGGTAAGCCGCGCCGCGGCCGATCAGAAGCACCGTGGCATCCCGAATGGGATCGGCCTCCGGCAGGGCGACCTTCACCTCGGGCAGCCGGCGCAGCACCGTGGCATGAAGCGTGCGAATGCGCAGCGCGGCGCGAAGCCGCGCGATCAGGCGTTCGGAATGGCCGACGCGCGACGAG
The DNA here is from genome assembly GCF_055811355.1 of Bradyrhizobium sp. WSM4873. Lineage (NCBI taxonomy): Bacteria > Pseudomonadati > Pseudomonadota > Alphaproteobacteria > Hyphomicrobiales > Nitrobacteraceae > Bradyrhizobium > Bradyrhizobium sp. WSM4873. Next base: position 38,405 of record NZ_JBVVPS010000023.1, read on the forward strand.
GAGAAGGGCAGGGCGTTGTGCGGGAGCGCGCCTGCCGCATCCAGCGCCACGAAGGGAAGGTAGGGCGATTGCTCTGCGATCTTCCTGGCGAGCAGCGCCAGATGCGGCTCGTGCCCGGCATCCATCGCGGCGAGAACCACGGCCGGCTGCACCTCTTCGACCGCGCGCGTCGCGCCGGCCCAGCCGGTGTCGATCACAGGGAAGAATCGCGCCTCGTCCAGCGCCGCGATGAAGGCCGGCCGCTCGCCATTGGACACAAACAGGATCGGGCCAGCCTGGGACATCGAGAGACTCTGATCACGCGACAGGTGCCGCGCAATCTAGTCCGGCCGCCTTAATGCAGCGTCAATGGAACAGTCGAAATGACCCTCAACCCGGCCCGGAACGGTCGCGAAAAGCTTCGACCATCAGGGGGTTAAGCCCGAGTTCGCTGAGCGCCTCGCGGGCGCGGGCATTGTCCTGGGCGCGGCCCGCGAGCCGGTGACCGGAGAGCCGGTCAGGCAGCGCGGTCAGCAGGGCGCCCTGGCCGAGCCGGCGCGCCCATTCCTGGAGGTCGTTGGAGAGGAAGCGGTAGCCGCCGACCGCCATGATCCCGGAGGGCGGGGCGGTGATGCAGATCGCGCCGCTGGGACGGTCGAGCCTCGCGGCATAGCCGGTGTCGACATAGTCGCGTGGTGGCTGCGCGATCAGGGTGTCGCCGACCGGCGGCGGCGGGGCGTAGGCAGCGATCGGCACCATCGGGCCGCGCAGCCCGAGCGTGCCCTTCGGCGTCAGCAAAATCTCGCCGGCGATCGACGAACCCGACTGCTCGCGCGGCGCGCCGTGCGGTCCCGGCATCACCGGCACCGGCATGCCGTCCTCGCCACGCCGGGCGCCGAACAATCCGGCCTCGCCGAACAGATAGACGTCAGTAAACGGCGCGTGCGGCGCGATCCATGCCTCGCTCGCCGCCACCTGCTCGGGGGCACGCCACAGACCGATGACGTTGCGCAAGGTCGGCATCCGCGCCGCCAGATCGGAATCGGCGAGCCGCTGGGCAAATTGCGCCGGTGCGATCAGCACGTCGCATTCGTGCGCGTTGATCTGCTGCTCCAGCACGTCGTTCTCGAACGGATGATGCAGCGCCAGCGTGCCGCCGCACAGCAGCCACACCGCGAGCGAGGAGGCGAGCCCTGCGAACGACATCGGCGTGAACGCCGCCATCACGGTCGCGCCCTGCCTGATGTCGGCTTCCAGCGACATCGCGAGCCCACCGGCGATCAGGCTGAAATGCGGCCGCGGCACCGGACGAAAGCCTTCCGCGGTGACGTCGAAGGAGATCATCGCCGCTTTGCGGCCATCCTGAATCACGGCGCGCGCGGTGCCGGGCGGACGGGCCTGCACCTCGTCGAGCGAGGCCATGCCTTCGGGCAGGTTGGTGCCGAAGCCGCAGACATGGCGAATCGAGAAGGCTTCCGCGGCCGCGTGCATTGCGAGATCGGCATAGCTGACGCCGTCGACCGTGCTCATGGTGACGATGGCGCGCGCCGCGGTGCGGTTCAGAGCGGCGGTCAGTTCTGCATGGCGCCAGAGCAGCGGCAGCACGGCAACGACGAGGCCGGCGCGATGGGCGGCAAGAACGGTGAGCACGAACTCGACCGTATTCGGCAGCTGGATGGCGATGACGGAATTGGCCGGCAGGCCTGATTCGACGAAATAGGCGGACAGCGCCTCGATGGCCGTATCAGCCTCGGCATAGCTCATCCGCCGCGGCTGGTGCCCGGTTACTCGGAACTTGTTCAGGGGGTCGAGCAGAGCGGTCGCGTGCGGCTGCCGCATCAGCGTGCGCTGAAACAGCGTGTCGAGCGTCGGCGATACGGCTGGCTGGTTCACGGCGTCACTTTGCTTGATGAGCTTGCGGCGGCCCCTTCGACCACCAGGTCTCCGGCAAATAGCCGGACAGCGAGGTGGCCTCTGGCCGTTCTATCCGATTCCAGCGCGCGATCCATTGCTCGGATACGTTAAACAGGGGGATTGTATAGAAACCGGAGATCAAAGCGCGATCGAGCGCCCGTACCGCGGATACGAAATCCGTATGTTCACGGGCTTCCAGCAGCGCGGCGATCATCGCGTCGATCGCGGGATCCCGCGCCCCCATGTAGTTGCGGGTGCCCGGATTGTCGGCGGCAGCGCTCCCCCAGTAGAAATATTGCTCGTTGCCGGGCGACAGCGACTGGTCCCAGCGGTTCTGGATCATGTCGAATTCGTAGGCGAGACGGCGCTGGTCGAACTGCACGGGATCGACCGATCGCACGCTCGGCTCGATGCCGGCGCGCCTGAGGTCGCGCTGGAAGGCAAGCGCGACGCGTTCCTGATCGCGGGTCGTGACCAGGATCTCGAAGGTGAAGGGCGCCTTGGTCGCGCGGTTGCGCAGCACGGTGCCGTCGAGATCGTAGCCGGCCTCCGACAACAGCTTCAGGGCCGCGCGTAGCGTGGTCCGGTCGCGGCCCGAACCGTCGGTCACCGGCAGGCGGTAGCTGCCGTCCATGATGTCAGGCGGGATCTGCGCGGCGAACGGCTTGAGCAGCTCGCGCTCGCGCGCATCGGCGGGATGGCCATACGCTGACAGATCCGAGCCAGCAAAATAGCCGGCGACGCGCGAGTAGAGGTTGAAGAAGTAGTTCCGGTTGACCAGCTCGAAATCGAACAGCAGCGTCAAGGCCTGACGCACGCGGATGTCGCCGAAGATGGGACGCCTCGTGTTGAACACCAGAAATTCGGAAGGTTGCGGCACGCCCGGCTTGAAGGTGTCGCGGATCACGTCGCCATTCTTCGCCGCGGGAAAGTCGTAGCCGTCGTGCCAGCGCAGCGGCTCGTGCTCGATGCGGAAATCATAGAGGCCGCGCTTGAAAGCTTCGAACTGGCCGTTGGCCTCGCGAAAATAGTCGAGCCTGATCTCGTCGAAATTGTAGAGCCCGCGATTGATGGGGAGGTCACGGCCCCAATAGTCGGGATTGCGGGTGAGCGTCACGCTGGCACCGGGCCTCACCGAGGTGACGCGATAGGGGCCTGAGCCGACCGGGCCCGTCAGCGTCGTCTCCTCGAAAGCCGCGACGTCGACCGCGTGTTTCGGCAGGATCGGCATCAGGCCGAGGATCAGCGGCAGTTCGCGGTCATTGGCTCCCGCAAGGTCGAAGCGAACGGTGAGGGGATCCAGCGCCTCGGCCTTTGCCACCTTGCCGTAATATTGCCGGTGGTTGGGGCGGCCGTGGTCGCGCAGCAACTGCCAGGAGAACAGCACGTCCTCGGCGCGGACCGGCTTGCCGTCCGAGAAGCGGGCGCGGGGATCGATGTGGAACGTGACAAAGCTGCGCTCGTCATCGGTCTCGACCGATCTGGCGAGCAGTCCGTACAGCGTGAACGGCTCGTCATTGCCGCGCGCGAGCAGACTCTCGACCACGTAGTTCCGCATCTGCTGCACGGCCAGTCCCTTGACGATGAACGGATTGAGGCTGTCGAACGTGCCGAGAACGCCCCAGGTCAGCCGGCCGCCCTTGGGGGCGTCAGGGTTGACGTAAGGCATATGGGTGAAATCGGCAGGCATCGCCGGCTTGCCGTGCATGGCGATGGCGTGGGCTTCCTCGGCCCCTGCGCCGCTGGCCGGGAGCCCCAAGGCGAAAGCCAGGATACAGAGGCGGACGCAAAGACCTTCAGGACGGCCCTCGAGAAGGCGCTGGAACATGAACATCTGCACACGTTGATTCGAGGACCGCAGGCCTGAATCCTATCACAGTGATTTTCCCCGGTGCGTACGCCAGCGCGCGGCCAAAGACGCTTGTCGGCATTGATCTTTTCGTCGGCCACGTTAAGAAGACGGGCAATCGCGCACGAGCGCCGAGCCGTCACTTATCCGCCTCATTTGACGGGGAGAGAGCCGCGCCCAACGTGGCCAGGCTCGGTGCGTCGAAGCGGTTCGGGCGCTTCCCGTTCAGAAAGGGTTTTCCGCAATGAATTTCCGTTACTTGGCCGCGTCCGTCCGGCCGCGCGGGCGACTTCTCGCCCTGTTGACGGCGACGGCGTTGGCCGTCCCGTTTGCCGCCGAGGCCCAGGCGCCCGCTCCGGGTGCGCCCGCGCCCAAGGCGGCTCCGAAGGCCGCTCCGAAGGCCGCCCCAAAGGCGCCGGCCCCGGCCGCTCAGGCACCCGCCCAGCCGGCTCCCGCCCAAGGCGCTCCGGCGCAGCAGGGCGCGGCCCAGCCGGCCGATCAGCAGATCCAGCTGATCTACGCCCCCTGGACCAAGTTCTGCCTCAAGGGTCAGGACGCCAACGCCAAGCAGGTCTGCTTCACCGGCAAGGACGGCCGTATCGAGTCGGGCCAGCCGGTCATCGCGGCCGTCATCATCGAGCCGGAAGGCGAGCCGAAGAAGATCCTGCGCGTGACGCTGCCGCTCGGCATGCAGTTGGTGCACGGTACCCGCATCATCGTGGACAACAATCCGCCGTTGCAGAGCCCTTATGTGATCTGCTTCCAGAACGGCTGCATGTCCGACTACGAGGCCACGCCCGAGTTCATCAACAACATGAAGAAGGGCCAGAACCTCGTTGTTCAGGCGATCAATGCCAACGGCGCACCGCTGACCTTGCCGCTGCCGCTCGCCGGCGAATTCCAGAAGGCCTATGACGGTCCGCCGACGGATCCGAAGGTGTTCGAGGAAACCCAGAAGAAGCTCCAGGAAGAGCTTCAGAAGAAGGCTGACGAGCAGCGCAAGAAGCTCGAGCAGCAGGGCACGCCGCCCGCCGGCCAGAAGTAATCGGGACCCGATCCCGGACATGAAAAAGGCGCTCGGTTTCGAGCGCCTTTTTTGCTGGCCAGTTGATGGCTGCGAAAACTCAGTTCAGCGACGGATTGCGCGGGCGATAGCCGCCGGTCTTGTCCTTGACGAAGATCTCGGCGACCTGGGAATGCCGGACCGGTTCGCCGGAATCGTCCGGCACGAGATTCTGCTCGGAGACATAGGCGACGTATTCCGACTCCGAGTTCTCCGCGAGCAGATGATAGAACGGCTGGTCCTTGTGGGGCCGCACCTCCTCGGGGATCGACAGCCACCACTCCTCGGTGTTGTTGAATTCCGGATCGATGTCGAAGATCACGCCCCGGAATGAGAAGATCCGGTGGCGCACGACCTGTCCGATCTGGAATTTGGCGGTCCGCGCTTTAATCATTCCCCGTCGATAGACCAGGATTGTGGCCGATGCTAGTGCCCTCTGGAATTAACCCGCGGGTGCGGGGCAGATAACCCCCCAATCTTCAGAAAACACTTCATCAATGGTCGATATCCTCAATCTAGCTCTACCTTATTTTGGCTTGATCTTCGTTGGTTTCGCCTGTGGCAAGGTCAAATCCCTGCCGGAATCGGGCCTCGCCTGGATGAACTTCTTCCTGCTCTATGTGTCGCTGCCGGCGCTGCTGTTTGCGATCATGTCGAAGACGCCGTTCTCGGAATTGAACAACCCGCCATTCCTGGTCGCGACCACGCTGTCGACCGTTGCGGCGTTCACACTCGCGCTGGTCGTCGGCAAGGTTCTCGGCGGGCTGACGCTGCGCGAGGCGACGCTCGCCGGGCTCTCCGGCGGCTACGGCAATATCGGATACATGGGACCGGGGCTAGCGCTCGCCGTGCTCGGGCCGAAGGCGTCGGCGCCGACTGCGCTGATCTTCTGCTGCGACAGCATCTTCCTGTTCACGATCGTGCCGCTGCTGATCGAGCTTTCCGACCGCGATCATCCCTCGATCGTGCATGCCTTCGGCGTCGTGCTGAAGCAGATCGTGCTCAACCCGCTGATCATGTCGGCCTGTTTCGGCGCGGCCTTCGCATCGCTGCATGTCGAGATGCCGGTCGCGCTCGATCGCACCATCACGTTCCTCCAGAACGCAGCCGCCCCGACCGCGCTGTTCGTGCTCGGCGTGACCGTGGCGCTCCGTCCGTTCGATCGGGTTCCGTGGGAAGTGCCGGGCGTGATCGCGATCAAGCTCCTGGTCCACCCGCTTGCAGCGTTCGGCCTGATGCTGGCGTTCGGCCCGTTCGCGCAGCCCTGGGCCGCGACCGCCGTGCTGATGGCCTCGCTGCCGCCGGCGCTGAACGTGTTCGTCATCGCCCGGCAGAACGACGCCTGGATCGAGTCCGCCTCCGTCGCGGTGCTGCTCGGGACGTTTGCGTCCGTGGTCACCCTGACCAGCGTGATGTGGGCGATCCAGACTGGCCGGTTGGCGTTTCCTTGAGCGGCGGCTACTTCCGCCAGGTCGGCGTCAGCCCCTCGCGCATTGCAAAACGCCGGAGCGGGCCGATCGCGCCGAGCAGGTGCATGCCGACCGCGCGGACCGGCTGGAGCGGCAGGAAATCGTTGAGCAGCGAGCGGTTGGCGATGTCGATCGCAAAGGTCCGGCTCAGGATGTCCGGACGCCGGGCCCGGTCGTAGCGCTTGAGCACGTCTGCTGCGCCGGGATCCTGGCCCGATGCGATGGCGTCGCCTGCAAGCCTCGCAATGTCGGCGGCATCGCGGAGGCCGAGATTGAGACCCTGGGCCCCGATCGGGGGAACCACATGGGCGGCTTCGCCGACCAGCGCGATGCGGTCGCGGCCGAAGGATTTGGGACGTTCGATCGCCAGCGGGAACAGATGGCGGCCCGGCTCGACCGTCATGCGTCCGAGGATCGAATGCGACTGCTTCTCGATCGCGGCGGACAATTCTTCGTCGGTCAGACAGCGAAGCCGCTCGGCGTCGGCAGGCGCCGAGACCCAGACGACGCTGGAGCGATCGCCGGGCAGGGGCACGAACACGCAAGGACCGTGCGGGGTGTGGAACTCGGTCGAGACGTTGCGATGGGGCCGCGCGTGGCCGACATTGAAGGTCAGCGCCGTCTGGGTCAGCTCGCGCCGCGTCACCGCGATGCCGGAGGCTTCGCGGCAGAGCGAATGCCGGCCGTCGGCGCCGACCACGAGGCGGGCCGAGAGAAATTGCGCAGCGGCGGTGCGGATTGCGACGTCATCGGCTTCGATGACGACAGTTTCGGCCTCGTCGTCGAAACGGACGAGATCGGGCAGTTCGGCCGCGCGCGCTTCCAGCGCCAGCATCAGCGAGCGGTTGTCGATATTGTAGCCGAAGGCATCGAGGCCGATTTCGTGGCAGGAGAACCGGACCTCAGGCGCGCGGAAGAGCCGGCCGGTGTCGTCGACGAGCCGCATGATTTCGAGCGCGGCCGCCTTGTCTTTGCAACGCGGCCAGACGTCGAGGCTCTCCAGCAGATCGACGGAGGCACCGAGTAGCGCCGTGGTTCGATTGTCGGCATAGGGCATGCGACGTGCCACCAGCGCGGTCCGTGCGCCCGCCTGCGCCAATGCGATAGCCGCGCTAAGTCCCGCCGGTCCGCCGCCGATTACGGCGGCGTCAAAGAGTGTCGATGCATCTGTCATGGAACGACATTGGACACGGCCCGCGGCAAATTCAAGCCCACTCATATTTCCCTGATTTTATGACGAATTGTGCAACCGGACGCCGCAATGGCTTATGTGCAAACCGGTGTCATTCTGATAGCAGAAGCCATGGACAGCCAAGAGGATTCCCTGAAGCCCAGGCCCGCGATCCGCGCCGCTGCCTTCTCGGTGCACATCTTCACCGCGTTCGGTGCGGCGATCGCGCTGCTGGCGATGCTCGAGGCCGTGCGCGAGCACTGGGCGGCGATGTTTCAATGGCTGGGCGTCGCCCTCATCATCGACGCGATCGACGGGCCGATTGCGCGCCGGCTCAACGTCAAGGACGTGCAGCCGAACTGGTCGGGCGACGTGCTCGATCTCGTGGTCGATTTCGTCACTTACGTCTTCGTGCCGGCCTATGCGATCGTGGCCAGCGGCTTGCTGCTGCCGGTCGCGGCACCCTTGCTCGGCGTCGCCATCATCGTCACCAGCGCATTATATTTCGCCGATCTGCGCATGAAGGCGGACGACAATCATTTCCGCGGTTTTCCGGCGCTGTGGAATGCGGCGGCGTTCTACCTGTTCCTGCTGCACTGGCCACCGCTGCTCTCGACGCTGCTGGTCGCAAGCCTGGTGGTGCTGACCTTCGTGCCGTTCCACGTGCTGCATCCGGTGCGCGTCGTGCGGCTGCGCTGGCTGACGATGTCGCTGATCGCGATCTGGGCTCTGCTCTCCTTCTACACGCTGCAGATGGACTTTCGCGTCGGCACCGGCGTGACTGTCGCGCTCTGCGCGATCGCGCTCTGGATCAGCTTCAGCGACGCATTGATACGGCTGACAAGATCCTTCGCATGATGCACCTGTTGACCAGCCCCGAAGCCTGGGCCGCGCTCCTCACTTTGACCGCGCTTGAGATCGTGCTCGGCATCGACAACGTCATTTTCCTGTCAGTGATCGTCTCGCGCATTCCCGAGAAGCAGGCGCACCGCGCCCGCCAGATCGGGCTCGCGCTGGCGCTGATCTTCCGCATCATCCTGCTGAGCCTCCTGGTCTGGCTGATCGGCCTGACCGCCCCGGTGTTTTCATTTTCGGGTTACGGCTTCTCGTGGCGCGACCTCATCCTGATCGGCGGCGGCCTGTTTCTGATCGCGAAGGCGACGCACGAGATTCACGGCGAGGTCGAAGCCGATGACGGCGAGGGCGGCGGGAAGCCCCCTGGCAACGCTTTCTTCTGGGTGATCGTCCAGATCGTGATCATCGACATAGTGTTCTCGCTGGACTCGATCATCACCGCGATCGGCATGGCGCAGGACCTCGAGATCATGATCGCGGCCGTCGTGATCGCCTGCCTGATCATGTACATTTCGTCCGGTCCGGTGTCGCGATTCGTCGCGGAGCACCCGACCACGAAAATGCTGGCGCTGGCCTTCCTGGTGCTGATCGGCGTCGCGCTGGTTGCGGACGGATTCCAATTCCACATCCCGCGCGGCTACATCTATTTCGCGATTGCGTTCTCGGCGGCGGTCGAGTTCTTCAACGTGCTGGCGAAACGCAACCGCAGGAAAACCGCCAAGCGGTCGGTCTAGGCGTTCCAGCCGGCGTCGAGTTGACAAGGCGGGCGCGATGTCTTTCGCTGGTCCGCCAGAAGAGGAGGTCAGGTGATGACCAAAGCCGTCCGTGTGCACAAGGTCGGAGGCCCCGAAGCCCTGGTCTATGAGAGCGTCGATGTTCCGGCGCCCGGCCCCGGCGAGGTGCGCATCCGCCAGCATGCCGTCGGCCTGAACTTCATCGACGTCTATTACCGCACCGGCCTCTACAAGGCGCCGGGGCTGCCCTTCATCGCCGGCAACGAGGCCTCGGGCGAGGTCGTCGCGGTCGGGCCGGGGGTGACGAATTTCCATCCAAGCGACCGCGTCGCCTACTACCACAATCTCGGTGCCTATACCGGGGAGCGTAACATCCCCTGGGAGCGGCTGGTCAAGCTGCCCGACCACATCACCTACGAGCAGGGCGCCGTGCTGATGCTGAAGGGGCTGACGGTCTGGTATCTCCTGCACAAGACCTTCAAGGTCGAGCCGCATCATCGCGTGCTGATCCATGCCGCGGCCGGCGGCATCGGCCTGCTCGCCTGCCAATGGGCGAGGGCCATGGGCGCCCACGTCATCGGCACCGTCGGCTCGCGCGAGAAGGCTGCGCTTGCCGAGGCCAATGGCTGCGACCATGTCATCCTCTACAACGAGGAAGACTTCGTCGCGCGCGTCAAACAGATCAGCCGCAACGAGGGTTGCGACGTGGTCTATGACGGCGTCGGCAAGGCGACGTTCCCGGGCTCGCTGTCCTGCCTGAAGCCGCGCGGGATGTTCGTCTCCTTCGGCAATGCCTCAGGCCCGGTGCCGCCGTTCTCGATCGCCGAGCTCAACACCCACGGCTCGTTGTTTGCGACCCGGCCCAAGCTCAACGACTATATCGGCACGCGCAAGGAATTGCTGGAAGGCGCCGACACGCTGTTCGCCGCCGTCATCAACGGCAAGCTGCACGTGCCGATCAACCATGCCTACGCGCTCAAGGACGCCGCCAAGGCGCATATCGATCTCGAAAGCCGCAAGACCACGGGCGCGTCGATCTTGAAGCCGTAGTACTTCCGGCATCATCCGCTCCCGTGTCCCGGACAAGCTGCAACGCGTAAGCGTTGCGGCGCAGAGCCGGGAGCCAGATGCGGCACACAATGTGGAGAGATGGGCCCCGGCTCTGCAGCGCACCGCCGAAGGGGCGCTGCGCTGCGTCCGGGGCACGAGACAGACCTTACGCCACGCGCCGTGCCGCGCCGGCCCTGGTCAAGATCCCGTCGAGACAATCGATCATCTCGGCGATCTCGGCCCGCGTGACGTTCAGGGCCGGCATGAAGCGCAGCGTGTCGACCTGCGGCGCGTTGAGGAGCACGCCGGCCTCGAACGCCTGTGCGACGATGCCGGGTGCGATCGGCAGCTTGAGGTCGAGCGCGAGCAGGAGCCCCCGGCCACGCACTTCGCCGAGCCCGTGCCGCGCCGAGACCTTCTGCAATTCGCTTTCGAGCAGCAGCCCGGTTTCGGTCGCGGTCTTCAGGAAATCCGGCTTGCTGACTTCATCGAGCACCGCCAGTCCCGCCGCGCACATGATCGGATTGCCGTTGAACGTGCCGCCCTGGTCGCCATGCTCGAAGCAGGCCGCGCGTTCGGTCGCGAGCAGGGCTGCGAGCGGCACGCCGCCGCCGATGCCCTTGCCGAGCGTCATGATGTCGGGCGCGATGGCTGTGTGCTCGTAGTGGAAGAGCTTGCCGGTCCGGCCCATCCCGGTCTGGATCTCGTCGAAGATCAAGAGGAGGCCGTGCGCGTCGGTGAGGGCGCGCAACTCCTGCAAGAACTGATCGGTCGCCGGCCACACGCCTGATTCACCCTGGATCGGCTCGAGCATCACAGCGACGGTGTTGTCGTTGATCAGCTTTTCGACCGACGCGATGTCGTTGAGCTTCGCCTTCTTGAAGCCGGCGACCTTCGGCTCGAACAGCGGCTCAAAGGCCTTCTTGCCCGAGGCCGACATCGTCGCCAAGGTGCGGCCGTGAAAGCCGCCTTCGAAGCTGATGATCTCGAACGCGCCACCTCTGTGGATGCTGCCATATTTGCGCGCGAGCTTGATCGCGCCCTCGTTGGCTTCCGCACCGGAATTGGCAAAGAACACCCGGTCGAACGCGCTGTTTGCGACCAGTGCCTGCGCGAGTTTCAGGCTGGGCTCGTTGTAGAAGGCCGGGCTTGGCGTCAGCAGCCGCTTGGCCTGCGCGGCAAGCGCGTCGGCGATCGCGGGCGGGGAGTGGCCGAGGCAGTTCACGGCCCAGCCCTGCACGAAATCGAGATAGCGCTTGCGGCTGTCGTCCCAGAGGTAGGAGCCGGCGCCGCGGACGAACACGGTTTTGGGCCGAGCGGTGATGTCCATCAACGCGTCATACGGATGGGTGGCGTTGGTCATGTCGAACTCCTCTTGAGGCGGGGGAAAGGGTGCGCGAACAGCAAAAAGGCCGCACCTTGCGGGTGCGGCCTTTTCGAAAACTTACGCTGAATTCAGTGCTTCAGCGGCGTCGTCGGACATGGCGCACCCTCTCATCGTCGCGGGAGCGACGACGGAGCATTTCGGTGCGCTGATGGGTCCGAGCATTGATCATGGGGCGCGGCAATACATGCGAATGGTGGGACTTGTCAAGCGGCGGTTTGCAGGACACACGCCCGGCGTGCATGGGGCAGGAGAGAGATGCGCGCCTTGAAACCATCACGTCTCTAGCGCGTTTGTGATCAGCGAACGCGAATTGGCTCGAACCGAACGCATGACGGTTCGGACCAAGAGGGGCGGGACCAACCAGATTGTTTTTAAAGCCTTGTCCGACACGCCTTATTCGATCGACCTCGACAGCATTCGCGGCGCGTTTCCGCCGGGTATCGAGGCGCCGCCGCTGTTGCTGGACTTCGCCGGCTGGCTGAAGGGACGGCCCTGGGGCAGCGTCGGCTGCTTCTCGCTGCAGGGCCAGTTTTCCGATCACGCCCCCATTGTCGACGGCAGTCCCTTGCGCGACAGGTTTTCGCTGTTCATGCGGCTGCCGGATGGCTCGGCTGTTGGCGGCTGGTATGGCGCGGGTCTCGACCGCGACAATCCGCCGATCGTGGGGCTTGGGTCCGAGGGCGATTACGCGCTGCTGGCGCCGAGCCTCGAGGGCCTGCTCGCAAAACTGACGTCGCAACAATTCGACAAGGCGTGGCACGATCTGCTGCCGCACGACGACGTCGAATGCCAAACGGTCGAGCTCGCGCAATGGCTCACCGGACGGCTGAGCGGGGAGACGGCGGCGCCCGATGACGATCCGTCGGAGTTGCCCGACTTTCGCGGCTTCATGGAAAAATGGAGCCGGGATCGCGAAGACTACTGGGCCAATCATCGCTTGATGGCCGAACTCGGCTGGCGCCTGGCCGCGCATCTGCCGAAGGGCAAGAAGCCCTGGGACAGGACGAGCTTCGAGATCGCAATCGTCGGCAGGCAATACCAGGCGCGTGTCCTGACCGGCGGGCCGCAGCTGTTCGAGGAAGCCGCTGCGATCGAATCCCTGCTGCGCGATCTGCGTGAGGAGATGCGGAAGGCGCAGCCCGAGCTCGGGCTCTGGTACGCGATGAAATTCGGGCTCCATGCCGACGGCCGGGTGATGCCAAACTTCGAATACGATCTGCGCCCGAGCATCGATGGCGAGCCTGCGAAACTATCCGAGGCGCAAGCCGATCTCGCCCGCGCACCGCGGCCGGAGCGCTGGGTGCCGAAATGGCTGGCGGGATCTTGAGGCTCGCAATCACGCGATGCCGCTGCCCAGCCGGCACGCCGAAATCTTTGCACCTTCGATCCCCCTTGACTTAGAGCGCGCTCGAAGGGGTATCTGTACATGCGTCAGTACGAGAACGGGCACACATGAAGATCGGCGACCTCGCAAAACGAACCGGCCTGTCGACGCACACGCTGCGCTATTATGAGCGCATCGGGCTGCTGCCATACGCCGACCGGGATCGCTCCGGCCAGCGCGACTTTGACGCATCGATCCTCACATGGATCGAATTTCTCGGTCGGCTCAAGACCACGGGAATGCCGATCCGGGACATGTTGCGTTACGCGGCGCTTCGTGACGAAGGCGACCCTACCGGCACAGGCCGGCGGCAGATCCTGGAAGTCCACCGGGAACAGGTGCGCACGCAGATTGCCGAACTCCAGGAATGCCTGCTCGTCCTTGACACCAAGATCGCCGGCTATGCCAGCGATGAACAGAGGACGAAGGAAAATGACGCACGCCTCAACACAAGACGAAAGCCGCTTCGATCGCGGCCAGCGGGCCCTGTCACGCATTGACGGCAGAGCTGGTGAAGCGGTCGTTGCCTCACTCGCCGACATTGCTCCGGATTTCGCACGATACGTGATCGAGTTTCCGTTCGGTGACATTTACTGCCGCCCGGACCTCGGCCTGCGCGATCGAGAGATCGCCACGATCGCCGCGCTGACGGCGCTCGGAAATGCCGCGCCTCAGCTCAAAGTGCATCTCGAGGCGGGTCTGAATGTCGGGCTGTCTCGCGACGAGATCGTGGAGATCATCATGCAGATGGCCGTCTATGCGGGCTTCCCGGCGGCGCTGAACGGGCTGTTCGCAGCCAAGGAAGTATTCGCCGCGCGTGACGAACAGCAGGCGTCGGAAGAAGCGAACGGCGGGCGTGATGTTGCTGTAGCTTAGGCGACGGCTCGCGACCTCTCCCACAAGCGGGAGAGGTTGCAGCGAGTTCGTGGCTGCACCGACTGCGACAGCGGAAGATCAGAATCCCGCGACGCTGCCGTGCAGATCGTACTGGTCGGCGCGTTCGATCTTCGCAGTGACGATCTCGCCGACACGAAGCGGGCGGCGGCTCGACAGGTAGACGGCGCCGTCGATCTCCGGCGCATCGGCCTTGGAGCGGCCTTTCGAGACGGTCGGGCCGACCTCGTCGATGATGATCTGCTGGCGCGTGCCGACCTTGCGCTTCAGCCTGCGTGCCGAAATCTTCTGCTGGCGCGCCATCAGCGCGTTGTAGCGCTCCTGCTTGATCTCTTCTGGCACGGGGTTCTCGATCGCGTTTGCGGTCGCGCCGGCGACGGGCTCGTATTTGAAGCAGCCGAGCCGATCGATCTCGGCCTCGTCCAGCCAGTCGAGCAGATAGGCGAAGTCGGCATCGGTTTCGCCGGGGAAGCCGACGATGAAGGTCGAGCGCAAAGCGAGATCGGGACATTGCTCGCGCCAGCGCTTGATCCGCGCCAGCGTCTTGTCCTGCCCCGCCGGGCGCTTCATCGCCTTCAGCACCTCGGGGCTTGCGTGCTGGAACGGGATGTCGAGATAGGGCAGCACCTTGCCCTCGTTCATCAGCGCGATGACCTCGTCGACATGCGGGTAGGGGTAGACGTATTGCAAGCGGACCCAGGCGCCGAGTTCGCCGAGCTCGCGCGCGAGGTCGATGAATTTGGCGCGGACCTGGCGATCCTTCCACGGGCTCTCGGCGTATTTGAGATCGACGCCGTAGGCCGAGGTGTCCTGCGAGATCACCAGCAGCTCCTTGACGCCGGCGCCGACCAGGCGCTCGGCCTCGCGCAGCACGTCGTTGGCGGGTCGCGAGACCAGGTCGCCGCGCAGCTTCGGAATGATGCAGAAGGTGCAGCGGTTGTTGCAGCCTTCGGAAATCTTCAAATAGGCGTAGTGCCGGGGCGTTAGCTTGATACCCTGCGGCGGCACCAGATCGAGATGCGGATTGTGGGCGGGCGGCAGCGCGCGATGCACGGCGTCCAGCACGCTCTCATATTGCTGCGGGCCGGTGATGGAGAGCACGCCGGGATAGGCCTGCTCGATCTGCTCGGGTTCCGCGCCCATGCAACCGGTCACGATCACCTTGCCGTTCTCGGCCATGGCCTCGCCAATCGCCGAGAGCGATTCCTGCTTGGCGCTGTCGAGGAAGCCGCAGGTGTTGACGATGACGATGTCGGCCCCGTCATGCTTGCGCGCGAGCTCGTAGCCCTCGGCGCGTAGACGCGTGATGATGCGCTCGGAATCCACCAAAGCCTTGGGGCACCCGAGCGACACGAAGCTGACCTTGGGCGCAGCCGTCTGATCCATATCCAAATCTGCCTGATTGACAGGGTTGAGCTAGTCCCAATTGCCCATAATTACAACCCTTTGCGTGGCCGGCGGGCATGCTATGGATGAATCACTGGTGGTGAGTGAGCAATGAGCGCCGAACAGTCGCCCAAAATCGTGATCGTCGACGAAAGCCCGATCCGGGCTGCGATCCTCGAGGAAGGGTTGCGCGAGGCCGGATTCACGCAGATCGTCCATATCAGCGAGATGCAGAGCCTGCTCGCCCGTATTTATGCGGTCGATCCTGACATCATCCTGATCGATCTGGAAAACCCCAGCCGCGACGTGCTGGAGGCGATGTTCCAGGTCAGTCGCGCCGTGAAGCGGCCGATCGCGATGTTCGTCGACCAGAGCGATTCATCCTCGATCCAGGCCTCGGTCGAGGCGGGGGTGTCCGCCTATATCGTCGACGGGTTGAGGAAGGAGCGCATCAAGCCGATCCTCGACCTCTGCGTGTCGCGCTTCAATGCCTTCGCAAAACTCCAGGAGGAACTGGAGCGTACCAAGTCGCAGCTCGAGGATCGCAAGGTCATCGAGAAGGCCAAGGGCATCCTGATGAAGGTGAAGGGCCTCACCGAGGACGAGGCTTATGTGCTGCTGCGCTCCACCGCGATGCGCGAGAAGAAGAAAATCGGCGAGATCGCCCAGTCGATCATCACCGCGTCGGAGATGCTGAAATGACCGCTCCCCTCCGCATCGGTTTCATTCCACTGGTCGATGCCGCAGCGCTGATCGTTGCCGTCGACAAGGGATTTGCCGCGGCCGAAGGGCTCGAGGTCGAACTGGTCCGCGAGGTCTCCTGGTCCAACGTGCGCGACAAGCTTAATATCGGCTTGTTCGACGCCGCGCATCTGCTCGCGCCCGTTGCGATTGCGTCCTCGCTCGGGCTCGGCCACGTCAAGGTGCCGATCGCGGCGCCGTTCAATCTCGGCATCAACGGCAACGCGATCACGGTCTCGCCGGCGCTTCATGCCGCGCTGATGGAGGAGATCGACGGCGACCGCTTCGATCCGCTCGCCACGGCAAAGGCGTTGGCTCGCGTGGTCGCCAAGCGGCGCAAAGCGGGGGCCGATCCGTTGACCTTCGGCATGACCTTCCCGTTCTCGACCCACAACTACCAATTGCGGTTCTGGATGGCGGCGGCCGGCGTCGATCCCGACGAGGACGTGCGGCTGGTGGTGTTGCCGCCGCCCTATATGGTCGACAGTCTCGCCAATGGGCATGTCGATGCGTTCTGCGTCGGCGCGCCCTGGAATTCGATCGCGGTCGATCTCGGGATCGGCCACATCCTGCATTTCGTTTCCGACATCCTGGCCCATGCGGCGGAGAAAGTCCTGGCGCTCCGCCAGGTCTGGGCCGACAAGAATCCGGACGTGGTCGCGAGCCTGGTGCGCGCGGCGGTGAAAGCCGCCGAGTTCATCGAGCATCCGGAAAACCGGACCGAAGCGGCGCGGATCCTGGCGCAGCCGGAGCGGATCGGCGTCGATGCCGAAGTCATTCAGCGCACCCTCACGGGACGCCTCAAGGTTTCGCCGGACGGCACCTTTCGCGAGAGCGGCAGCTACCTTCTGGTGGGACGCGAGGAAGCAGGGCGCCCCGATCCGGTCCAGGCCGCCTGGCTCTATGCGCAGATGGTGCGCTGGGGACAGACGACGCTGACGCCCGACGGCGTCAAGACGGCGATGGCCGTGTTCAGGCCCGATCTCTACGACGGCGCCCTCGGCCGCCGGCCGCCCGCCCAAGCCCCCGCGGCGTTCGGCGCATTCGCCGGCCCGGCCTTCGATCCCGCCAATATCCGGGGGCATCTCGAGGCCTTCGAGGTGGGCCGCTGGAAGGCGTGATTCGGGCCTGCATCGTTTATGAGCGCTGGAGATCCGAGTCCAAATTTTAGGCCGACTGCTCGAATTTCATAGGAGTTCCAGAGCCCAGAGTTCCCCAGGGCGCCCTTAATTACCTGATACTACAAACATTCTCATTCGGTCAAAGCTGGCACGCAACTTGAATGTTGCAGTGCGGCCAGCCTGTCACAGATGCCTGCTGAGCCAAGTCCCCAGCAATGAAGCTGATCGGACCGTTGGGCGCACAGCCGGCTCTCGAGCCAGCCGAGCTCCTCGCGGGTCGTGCCCTTTCCGTCGATACCACCCAGGTGGCCGCAGGAGCTTCGTTACTGACCATGAAACTCGACACTGTCTCAGTCGACTTTACCGACGACCAGAAACGCTACCTCGAAGGCTTCACGACCGGTCTGCAGATCAGCCGCGTCGGTCGCGGTCTCGGCGGCGCCGGCAAGGCGAGCGCCGAGCCGACCGGTCCCGATGCCGTGCACATCAAGGCGCAGGACAAGGTCATCGCCGCGGGCAAGAAGCTCGCCGACCAGGAGAAGGTCAAGCGCGACGAGCATCCCTTCGATGCCTATCCGCGTCTCCGCCAGCAGGCGCTCGACAATACGCCGCCGAGCCCGGCAGACAATTTCCGCTGGCGCTATTACGGCATCTTCTATGTCGCGCCGACGCAGGACTCCTACATGTGCCGTCTGCGCATTCCGAACGGCATCATGAAGCACTGGCAGCTGGCCGGCGTTGCCGATCTCGCCGATGAAACGTGCGGGCCCTATAGCCACGTCACGACGCGCGCCAATCTTCAGCTTCGCGAGATCCCGCCGAAGAACGCCGTGAATCTGATCGAGGGCATTCAGGACCTCGGCCTGTGTTCGCGCGGCTCCGGCGCGGACAACATCCGCAACGTGACGGGAACGCCGACGGCAGGCATCGATCCGCAGGAGCTGATCGACACACGGCCTTATGCGCGCGAGTGGCACTACCACATCCTGAACGATCGCTCGTTGTATGGCTTGCCGCGCAAGTTCAACGTCGCCTTCGACGGTGCCGGCAGGATCGCCGTGCTCGAGGAGACCAACGACATCGCTTTCACGGCGTATGAGGTGAAGGACGGTTTCGGCGTCGAGCCCGGGGTCTGGTTCCGCCTCGGCCTCGGCGGCATCACCGGTCACAAGGATTTCGCAAAGTACTCCGGCATTATCGTCAAGCCGGAGCAGGCGACCGCTGTTGCGGACGCCATCGTGCGCGTCTTCATCGAGCACGGCGACCGCACCAACCGCAACAAGGCGCGGCTGAAATACGTGCTCGACGCCATGGGCCATGACGGCTTTCTCAAGCTGGTCGAGGAACGGCTGAAGACACCATTCACGCGTGTGCCGGAAGAGGCGTTTGCGCCGCGGCCGGCCGCCGACCGCATGGCGCATATCGGCGTGCACAGGCAGAAGCAGGACGGCTTGAACTGGATCGGCGTGTCGCTGACGCTCGGCAAGATCAGCTGCGATCAGATGCGGGGCCTCGCCAAAGTGGCGCGGGACCTCGGCGACGGCGATGTCCGTCTGACCGTCTGGCAGAACCTGCTGATATCAGGGGTGCGCGACGAGAATGTCGAGCTTGCCGTCGCGGCGATCAAGCAGATCGGGCTTGCGGTCGAGGCCTCGCACATCCGCGCCGGCCTGATCGCCTGCACCGGCAATGCCGGCTGCCGCTTTGCCGCCTCCAACACCAAGCGTCACGCCGCGGAGATCGGCGACTGGTGCGAGGCGCGCGTCAACATGGACAAGCCGGTCAACATCCATGTCACCGGCTGCCACCATTCCTGTGCCCAGCATTACATCAGCGACATCGGCCTGATCGGGGCGCGCGTGCCTGTCAACGAGGAGGACACGGTGGAGGGCTATCATCTCTTCACCGGCGGCGGCTTCGGTCCTGACGCCGACGTCGGGCAGGAGGTCTACCACGACCTCAAGGCCGAAGACGCACCGAAGACGGTCGAAGGGCTGCTCAAGGCTTATATCGCGCATCGCTCGTCTCCCGACGAAACCTTCCTGTCCTTTGCGCGCCGCCATGACGGCGAAACGCTGCGCAAGCTTGCCGATGCACAGGTGTCCGCATGAACCAGATCAGCCCTCCCCCGAAACTCGACATCATTCCCACGAGCGCTCCGTTCTCCGACGCGCAGCGCTCCTGGCTGAACGGCTTTTTTGCCGGGCTGCTGTCGCCTGAGGCAGCCGCGCCGCTGTCGGCCGAGCAGGGCGCCGCTGTTATGCAAGCCGGTGACGGCGACGACGGTGAAGCGCCATGGCACGACCAGACCATGCCGATCGCCGATCGGATGAAGCTCGCCGAAGGGCGCCCCGTGCGGCGCAAGATGATGGCGGCGATGGCGCAGCAGGATTGCGGGCAGTGCGGCTACAATTGCCACGACTATTCGGAGGCGATCGCGAGCCGCAGTGAAGCGCGGCTCAATCTTTGTGTCCCCGGCGGCAAGGAAACCGCGCGGATGCTGAAGTCGCTGCACGAAGAGCTGGACAAGGCGCCGGCGGCCAAGGCTGGCGACAAGGCGTCCGACAAGGTCGACGCAGTCGCGGCCCCCGCCGTGACCGTGACGATCGCCGAGCCCGGCCGCTCGCGCGACAACCCTGTTGCGGCGACCTTCCTGTCGCGCCGTCTTCTCAACAAGGGAAAATCCGAGAAGGAAACCTATCACGTCGAGTTCGACCTTTCCGAGAGCAAGCTCGACTATGTCGTCGGTGACAGTTTTGGCGTGTTCGCCCGCAACGAGCTCGGCCTCGTCGATCAGGTCATCGCGTTGCTCGGTGCCTCCCACACCACCAAGGTCAACGGCAAAACGCTGCGCGAGGTTCTGATCGACGACGTCTCGCTGTCGCCGGCACCCGACACGCTGTTCGAGCTGCTCTCCTTCATCACCGGCGGCGCGCAGCGCGAGAGGGCGCGGGCACTGGCGCAGGGGGAGGATCCCGATGGCGACGCCGCCACGCTCGACGTCATGGCGGCGCTGCAGAAGTTTTCAGGCACGCGGCCGCATCCCGAAGCGTTCGTCGAGGCGCTGGAGCCGCTGCAGCCGCGGCTCTATTCGATCTCGTCCTCGCACAATGCGACGCCTGGAAAGCTGTCGCTGACGGTCGATTCCGTGCGCTACATGATCGGCAAGCGCAAGCGCATCGGCGTCGCCTCGACCTTCCTTGGCGAGCGCATCGCCGAGGGCGAGAAGCTCAAGGTCTATGTGCAGAAGGCGCATAATTTCGGCCTGCCGCAGGATCCGAAGACGCCGATCATCATGGTCGGCCCCGGCACCGGCATTGCGCCGTTCCGCGCCTTCCTGTTCGACCGCAAGGCGACCGGCGCGCCCGGCAAGAACTGGCTGTTCTTCGGCCACCAGCGCAGCGATTGCGATTTCTTCTACCAGGAGGAGCTCAACGCGATGAAGACCTCGGGCCTGCTCACGCGCATGTCGCTGGCCTGGTCGCGCGACGGCGAGAAGAAGTTCTACGTGCAGGACCGCATGCGCGAGGTCGGCCGCGAGCTGTGGACGTGGCTCGCCGAAGGGGCGCATCTCTACATCTGCGGCGACGCCAAGCGCATGGCCAAGGACGTCGAGCGCGCACTGGTCGATATCGTCGCCCAGTTCGGGGCGCGCTCGACCGACGAAGCCGTCAGTTTTGTCGCCGAGCTCAAGAAGACGGGCCGGTTCCAGGCTGACGTCTACTAGCTGTCATCCTACCGTCATCCGGGCCGGTTCCAACTGGCTCGGATTTGAACGAATAAGATTCTCGGAACTGGCAGGCGAAGAGAATTTGCTCCTGCGATGCTGGGTTTTCAGAGAACCCGCATCGCTATTTCCGCTGCTCTCTTGCCCGCCACCCCGGTTGATCCCTCATAATCCCGCAAATGGGGCGTTGGAGATCGACCATGCGCGAACTATCGGCGGAAGCCAGGCTGCACTTCTACGCGCGCTCGCTCTCGCGGCGGACCGGGGCGAGCGTGCATCATGCCGCGATGTACAGCGCCTTCGCCGTCATCGCTGCCATCGTGTTCGGCACGCTGTCGGTGCACCCGTTCTGATCACGCCCCGCGCTTGAACGGCGCGACCTCGATCCCTGCATCCTTTAACGCCTGCCGCAGGCCGCGCGCGATGTCGACGGCGCCCGGCGTATCGCCATGGATGCAGACCGTGTCGGTTCGCATCTTGATGACCTTGCCCGTGACCGAGACCACCGCGCCGTCCTGCACCATGCGCACCACGCGGTCGGCGATGGCCTTGGCGTCATGCAGCACCGCACCGGGGTTCTTGCGCGAGACGAGATTACCGTCGTCCTCGTAGGCACGGTCGGCGAACACCTCGTGCACCATGGGCAGATTGGCGGCTTCGCCAGCCTTCACCAACTTCGAATTGGCGAGCACGACAAAAATCAGGCTGGGATCGACCGCCTTGATGCCGGCGGCGATCGCCTTCGCCGTCATGTCGTCCTCGCAGGCGACGTTGGAGAGCGCGCCATGCGCCTTCACATGCGTCACCTTGTGGCCGGCCGCGGTCGCGATCGCCTGCAACGCGCCGATCTGGTAGGCGACGAGGTTCTCGATCTCGGAGGCTTTCAGGCCCGCAATCGGGTGGCGGCCAAAACCGTGCAGGTCGCGATAGCCGGGATGCGCGCCGACCGAGACGCCGCGCGCCTTCGCCAGCTCGACCGTGCGGCGCATGATATCAGGGTCGCCGGCGTGGAAGCCGCAGGCGACGTTGACCGAGCTCGCCAGTTCGGTCATGGCGGCATCGTTGCCCATCTCCCACGCGCCAAAACCTTCGCCGAGATCGCAATTGAGATCGATCGTCTTCATGGGCTGCTCTCCATCTCTGGTCGTCTTGTCGTTTACGGCTCGGCCGCAACCTGCCAGGTTCCGGCGTCGACGGCACTGACAGCATAGCCCGCGACGTTGGCATCGCTGAGCGCTTCGATGTTGAGCGCGACGGTGTCGGCGGAGCGCAGGCGATCGGGCAGGTTGCGGATCAGTTGCACAAATTTCCTCGCCTCGTCCTGTGCCTCGGCCATGCTGACCGCCTTGAAACGGAACGCCGTTCCCGCCGATGTCTGCGCGAGACGGCCGACATCGGCCGTGATCACGGTCGCGATCTTCGGGTAGCCGCCGGAGGTGCCGCGATCCATCATCAGCGCGATCGGCGCCCCGTTGCCGGGCACCTGGATGCTGCCGTTGACCGTGCCGTCGGAGACGATGTTGTGGCCGTGCAGATGCTTGATCGCGGGACCTTCCAGCCGGTAGCCCATGCGATCGGACGTCGCCGAGATCTTCCACTCGCTGTCGAGGAACAGCGCCTTGTTGGCGTCGTCGAACTCGTCGTCCTGCGGTCCCAGCAGGACGCGGATCGGGCCGCTCGATGGCTTCGGCAATTCGATGCGCAGTTCCGGTGCACCGCTTGCGGCATCGACGGTGAATTCGTCGCCGGCCTGCAGCGGGCGCGGGTAGGGGCTGCCGAGACCGGCACGCGCGTTGACCGCGAGACTGCCGAACACCGGCTCGCCCTTGATCCCGCCTTCGATCGCCAGATAAGTGAACGCGCCGCCGCGGGCAAAGCCCAGCGCCAGCGTCTCGCCGTCCTTCAGCGTCACCGATGTGTCCATGGCGACTGGACTGCCGGCGACGTCCGCATTGCGCGGCGCGCCTGAAATCGCGACGCGCACGGCACCGTCGCGCGCGGTGAACGAGGCGCCGAACGGGCCGACCTCGACAACGGCTGCGAACGGTTCGTTGCCGACAAGCGTGTTCGCTGCCGCGAGCGACAGGCGGTCCATCGCTCCGCTCACCGTCAGGCCATAGCGTTGCGCGCCATGGCGTCCGCCGTCCTGGACCGAACTTGCGGGCCCGATGCTGGCGATCACGAGCCGGCTCATGCGACCACCTGCTCGGCAATGATCTCGCCGGCCTCGGCGGCGCGGTCCTGTTCCTCGAACGTCTTGTGGTCGATGGCGAAAAACGTCACGCGATCGCCGGGTTCGGTGAGGAAGGTCGGATTGCGGTGGAGCTGATAGGTTCGCACCGGCGTCCGGCCGAGCAGGTGCCAGCCGCTCGGTGCTGCCAGGCACTGGATTCCGGCCTGGATGCCGCCGATCGAGATCGTGCCGGCAGGCGTCAGCAGCCGCGGATTCTGCCGCCGCGACATCTGCAGGGATTTGTCGAGGCCGCTGAGATAGGACCAGCCCGGCGTGAAGCCGATCATGGCCACCTTGTAGTCGCCGGCGACGTGGCGCGCGACGATGTCATCGGGTGTGGTGTTCAGCGCCTTCGCGACGTCCTCGAGATCGATGCCGTGCTCGCCGCCATAGGCGACGGGAATGCGCCAGCGGCGCGCCTTAGTGGCCGGCGGCAGCGGCTGACTGGCGAGCGCGAGCAGCTTTTCGCCAAGGGCGTCGAAGCCGATCTTGCCGGGATCGTAATGCACCAGCAGCGAGCGATAGGTCGGCACGGACTCGGTGATGCCTTCGATCAGGCTTGCTGCGAGCGCCTTGTCGAGCGCCAGCACGCGCTTGTTGGCGTCGTCGTCGATGGTACGGCTGAACTCGACCGTGACGGCGCTGTCGCCACTGGGCAGCAGGCGGGGCGGGGGAAGCGTCGCGGACATGGGCTGTCGAAATCGGGCTTCTGGAGATACGCGGGCTCGGCCTTGAGCGTCGCTTGTTCCTGCTTCGCGTAAATGCGCCCGCAAGTCCAATAAATTAATGCAGGGGGAGGCGATAAAGCCTTGTTATCGCGACGCATAACTGCGCTGCGGCCCTGCATGATTGGTATCCTCTTGGGCCTTGACGCAAGGCCCGCACCCCGCAAGATGCGCGCGTTCTTTCCCGCCCATCCGGAGCTCGTCTGTTTCCATGTCGCTGTCCCCCGAAGCCCGCAAGACCCTCGCCGGCATCACCACTGCCACCATCACCACGGTCCTGCTGAAGAAGGGCCTGCGCAACATCTGGATGCGCGGCGCGCGTCCGCTGCGCCCGGGTCTTCCGCGCCTGGTGGGACCGGCCTTCACGCTGCGTTTCGTGCCGGCGCGGGAGGATCTGGCGACGCCGGAATCATGGTCGTCGCCGATCTCGACCCGCACCGCGATCGAGGCGATGCCGGAGGGCTGCATCGCCGTGGTTGACGCCATGGGCATCACCGACGCCGGCATTTTCGGTGACATCCTGTGCGCGCGCATGATGAAGCGCGGCGTCACCGCACTCGTTACCGACGGCGTCGTGCGTGACGTCGAGGGCGTGCTCGGCACCAACCTGCCGGTCTGGTGCGACGGCTATGCCGCGCCGCCGTCAGTCGCCGGCCTGACCTTCGTCGGCTGGGGCGAGCCGATCGGTTGCGGCGGCGTTGCCGTGTTCCCGAACGACATCGTGGTCGCCGACCAGGACGGCTGTGTGCTGATCCCGCAAGCGATGCTTGAGCACGTGCTCAACGAAGGTGTCGAGCAGGAGCGGATGGAAGCCTGGATCGTCAACGAGGTGAACAATGGCGCGGTGCTCCCGGGCCTCTATCCCATGAACGCCGAGACCAAGGCGCGCTACGCCGCAAGCAAGAAGTAATCGGGAAAGAAGCGAGGTAAATCCAATGGAGATCACTGTTGCAGGCACGCGGCCGACACGCCGTGCGCCCGGGGAACACTTCACCGGCACGGTGTGGCAGGACCCCGTGATCATGGCGCCCGCCCCAGCGCGGCTGAACTGCTCACGCGTCTCGTTCGAGCCGGGCGCGCGTACCAACTGGCATCACCATCCGCTCGGGCAGACGCTCTATGTGATTTCGGGGGTTGGCCGGGTGCAGTCCAAGGGCGGGCCGATCAGGGAGATCCGTCCCGGCGACACCGTCTGGATTCCACCGGGCGAGCTGCACTGGCACGGCGGGTCGCCGACCAACGGCATGACCCATATCGCCATGCAGGAAGCGCTCGACGGCGTGTTCTCGACCTGGCTGGAGCCCGTGACCGACGCGGAATATGGCGCAGCGGTCGGCTAGTTTGCGTGACCCGGCTTTGCGCAGCGACGCTTTGCGTCGCTGCTCGTCCGGAACAAGAGCGCTTACATCCGCTCCGCCGTCCACGTGCCCGTGCACATGCTGCCGCGCCAGGTGCCGGAGCCCGAAGTGCCGCTGAGCCGGCCGAAGCCGACGGCGCGCTTGATGCCGGTGCTCAAGGTGACGTTGATGCTGCCGGCGTCCGCGACGCGGCCTGACGCCGTCACCATGGCGCTGCTCGAGGCGATCTGACCGTTGTTGATGCCGATTGCGACGGTCGAGCCGTTACCGCAGGTCTCGCTCGACGACGAGATACGGACGTTCCATGCGCCGTCAAAAGTGCTGGCGCTGGCCTGTGCGGCCGGCAACGCGATGACAATGATGGTGGCGAAGAGAGCCTTGCGAAATCCGTTCATGACACGCCCCTGGGGTTGATCATGCGGGTATCGTGTCACGGCCCCGGAACTGGCGATGTGAGGGCTGTCACGCGCGCGACGGGCTCTGTGATGTCGCGCACGCCGCAATCGATTTGGCGGCCAAAGCAAAAGGGCCCGCGTTGCGGGCCCTTTGTCTCGGTCGGAGTGTCGCCCCGAAGTCAGTTCACACGCGTCCACGTCTGGCCGCCGCAGAACATGCCGCCAAAGGCGCAGCCCTGCACGCGCAGGCGATCGGTGCCCTTCAGCGCGATGGTTGAATCATAGGTCGAGCCGGAGTTCGGATCGAGGATGCGGCCGGACCATTTCTGGTCCTTGTTCTGGTCCTTGCCGGGCTTCATGTTGATCAGGACCTGCTCGCCATTCTGGTTCGATTTCGAATCGACCGAGTAGCCGCAGAGATTGCTGCCGCATTGCTCGATCCGGACCTTGCCCTCCTTCTCCTCGGTGAGCCAGACGCCGAGCGGCGAATTGAGGTCGCGCGTGGGCGCGGTTGCGGGAGCCGGCGGCGCGACGGCAGCCGATTGAACGGGGGCGGGCGCAGGCGCCGGGACGGGAGGCGGAGATGGCGCCGGAGGCGCGGCTGCGACGGTCGGGGCGGGCGGCGGCGGCGGTGCGGGCGGTACTGCGGCTGCCGTCGGGGCAGCACTCGGGGCCGGCTGAGGCGGCGGCACCAGCGCGTCTTCGGCCGGAGCGTTATTAGCCGTGGTGGCCGGAGGCGCCGGCGGGGCCGGAGGAGCGACGGCCACGGGGGCTCGGACGGGAGCTTGGACAGGAGCCTGCTCCGCCGCCGGAGCCGCCGTGACCGGCGCCGGGGCCGGCGCTGGATTGGCGGGCGCCTGCGGGTCAGCCTTGGCTTGTTGCGGTGCCTGCGGGTCCGCTTTTGGAGCCCCCTTGGCATCGTTCTTGGTTTTCTTCGCCTTGCCCTGGCCGGTGTTGTCGTAGACGCCGGGGATTTGCACCGTGCCGCGGTCGGGATCGATGCGGATGGTACGCCCGCCATAGTCGAAGGTGTACTGCGCCTGCGCAGCGGTGCTCGCCAAAAGGAATGCGGCCGTGGCCAACAGCTTCCTCATTTCGCATCTCCTGAAACAGGTGGTCCCCGCACCGACGCTTACGCCCCGGTTCGATCGCAAAAAGTGATCTAGATCACTGTCACCGTATGAGTCGTGCTCCGGCGGTTGCGGGTTCAATAACACCGGAGCCGGTCCAAAGTTTGGCCGGGCCAAGCGACAGGAGGACGCGGTCCTAATCGAACCAGGCGGCGTAGATCTTCTTGTAGCTGCCGTCCTGCATGGAAATGTGCAGCCATTGGTCGACGAACGCCTTCAGCGCCATGTCGCGCTGGAGCCAATAGGCCTTCTCGGAGAAATCGAACGGCTTGTCGGGATGCACCGCGCAGAGCACGCCTTGATGCTGCTTCTGCTGGTAGCGCGTCTCGGAGGCGTCGGTCATCATCAAATCGGCATTGCCCTTGGCGATCTCGTCGAAGATCACGGTATTGTCCGGGAAGACGGTGATGTCGGCGTCCTTGATGTTGGCACGCGCGAAGCGCTCGTTGGTGCCGCCGGGATTGACGATCACGCGGGTGCCCTTCTTGTCGATGTCGGTGATGCTCTGGTATTTGCCGACGTCGGCACAGCGTGCGATCGGCGTCTTGCCCTCGCGCATGATCGGCGTGGAGAAGAAGCCCTTCTTCTGCCGGTCGAGCGTGACCGAGACGCCGCCCATCGCGATGTCGAACTGATCGGCCTCGAAATCCTTCATCAGCTTCGGCCAGGCCGTCGGCACGAATTCAACCTTGACGCCGAGCGCCTTGCCGAGTGCTTCCGCCATGTCGACATCGAAGCCGTTGAACTGCTGCGTCGTCTTGTCGAGATAGGTGAAGGGCTTGTAGTCGCCGGTCATTCCGACGCGCAATGTGCCGCGCTTGACGATCTCGTCGAGGCGGGACGGCGCCGCCTGCTGTGCCTGCGCCGAACGGTTTACCAGCAGGAGCACGGCCAAGGTCACCAAAATTCGACTGGTCATTCGAACGATCATCTCTTTTCCACCCATGCCCAAGCTGTCATTGTACGGCACTCGATGCCTGTCTTGAGGGCTGGATTTAGACCAGATGCCCGTCGCTGGCGAGGCGGAAGTGAAGGGAATTTTGAAGTGACGATCTCGATGTATGACGCCTCGGTCGGACTCTTCGTGCCGTATCTGCGCAATCTGTCCGCACTGCTCGACAAGGGCGTTTCCTATGCCGAAGCCCGGAAGTTCAACCCGGCCGTCCTGCTCGGCATGCGCATGGCGCCCGACATGTACGATCTGGCGCAACAGATCGGCGAAGCCTGCCGCCATGCCACCGTCGCCGCGGCCTTGTTGGCCGACCGCGAGCCGGTGACGCTGCCGGTGCTGGAGCACGACATGGCCGGGCTTCAGGCCCGCATCGCGACGTCGATCGAGTTCATCGAAAGCCTGCCGCGCGCGGAGATAAATGCTGCGGCGGACCGGAATGTCTTCTTCAAGCTGAAGAACGGGACCGAGTTGCCCTTCACCGGGCGGACGCTGCTGCTGACCTTCAGCGTCCCGCAATTCTTCTTTCACGTCACGACGGCCTACGACCTGTTGCGGCACGCAGGCGTCGAGCTCGTGAAGAAGGATTATCTCGGACGACGATAAGCCGAACCGGCATCCCCTTCGCGCGAAAGCGCGCTAGGCTTCGCCCTTGCGCTCGTAATCGGCGAGCGAGCTGCGGCCGGCGATTTCGCTGCGCAGCTCTTCGAAGCGCCGATGGGCCTCGTCCTCATGCGCGTCGACGAAATGCACCGCGGCTTCGCCGGTCATCGGGCCGCTGACCACGGGTACCGACTGCTCGCCGATCGTCTCGTGGACGTAGAACTGGCCGTCGTCGCCGCGATGGACCGTCCATTTCAGACGGATGGCCACCATCGGCCCGGGGCCGACCTTGCTGTAGCCGTCGGCGTCGGTGTGCTCCGGCACCAGGGGCTGCTCCTCGACCACCGGATGCTCGTCGACCACAGGGTGCTCGTCGGTGACCCCATGCTCACCGGCAACCACCATTTCGGTCACGGTGACCGTCTCGGTCTCGCGCACGGTCTCGGTCTCGCGTACGACGAGGACGGGTTCAGGGTGCTCCAGGATGCTGGCGATGGTCGCCAACGCGTGGTCGGTCGGGTCGATCTCTGACAAGGGTCCATCCTCCAGCTCGACGCGGCCGGCAAGTCTGTCCCACTGCCGCCGCGGCCGGACCTATTACGCGGGTTTGATTAAGGCTGAGTGAGGGCTCGATCTGCACCAAAATGGGACTGATTCTGGCGTTCCGAAGGCGGGCGGTTGATCGCCCGCCAATGCGCACCGCCCGCCTGGGAGAGCAGCTCAGCCCAGGACATCCTGATTGATGATGTTCTGCCGGATGGGATCGCCGTCCAGCACACTCAGGATGTTGCGCGCGGTCTGCTCGCTCATCCGGCTCACCGCCTCGACCGTGACGCCGGCGACATGCGGGGCCATGATGACGTTGGGTAGCGCGAACAGCGCGTTGCTGACCGGCGGCGGCTCGACCTCGAACACATCGATGCCGGCACCGGCGAGCTTGCCCGAGACCAGTGCGTCGTACAGCGCCGCTTCCTTCACGATGCCGCCGCGCGCGGTGTTGATGAGATAGGATTTCGGCTTCATCCGGCCGATCCTGTCAGCATCGAACAGGCCGACGGTCTCCGGCGTCTTCGGGCAGTGGATGGTGACGAAATCGGCGTGCGGCAGTGCGGCATCGAGATCGGCGACCGGCTCGCAGCCGGCTGCCTTGATCTCTGCGGCTGCCTTGTAGGGATCATAGACCTGCACATTCATGTCCATCGCCAGGCAGCGCTTGGCGGTGCGGGTGCCGATGCGGCCGAAGCCGATGATGAGGACGGTCTTGCCGTAGAGATCGAACGGCAGCATGCCGAGGCGGTCGGCCCATTTGCCGTCCTTGACGCAGGAATGCATCTCCTGCGCACGTTTTGCCAGTGTCAGCATCATGAAC
Source organism: Bradyrhizobium sp. WSM4873 (assembly GCF_055811355.1). Taxonomy (NCBI): domain Bacteria; kingdom Pseudomonadati; phylum Pseudomonadota; class Alphaproteobacteria; order Hyphomicrobiales; family Nitrobacteraceae; genus Bradyrhizobium; species Bradyrhizobium sp. WSM4873. The sequence continues at coordinate 67,891 of NZ_JBVVPS010000023.1, forward strand.
AGCGCCTGCTCGGCGACCGAGGGCGAGTTCGCGCTGCCCGCGACCATCAGCGGCACCTTGCGGCGGGAGAGGGCCGGGACGTCGACGGCGTCGTAGCCGACCCCGATCCGGGTCACCACCTTCATGTCCTTCGAGGCTTCGAGCTCGGTCTCGCCGAAAGCGGTGGCGCCGAGCGCCACGCCATGGACCGGCGCGTGGCTCTTCAGCAAAGCCTCGAAATCCCTGGCGGATATCAGGTTCGGAAACTCGATGAGCTCGATGTCATCTCGCTGGGTGAGGAGGACGCGTGCCCCTTGCGACAAAGTTTGCGTGACAAAGATTTTCTTCTTATTGGTCGACATCGTCCCTACCTGCGCGAGTTTCTTGGCCGGCCGTCACAAGACGGCGCCGGTCGCCTCGTTTAGCAGGTGCATATTGTTGAGGTCCATCGCCAAACGCATGGGGCCGCCGTCCTTGGCGCCCGCATTGGGATCGACACGGCCGCAGATCGGCGTGCCGTCCAGTCCGAAATAGACCAGCGTCTCCATTCCCATCGGCTCGGTGACATCAAGCACCGTGTCGAAGGTCTCGACACCCGGCTCGAGATGCGCGTGCGATTCCGTGAGATGTTCGGGACGGATGCCGAGCAACAGGTTCTCGGCTCGGGGCAGTGCGCTGTAACGGGCGGCGCGGGCCGGCGGCAACGGGAATGAGATGCGGTCCGTCAGGCGGACGTTGAGCTTGCCGCCGACGTCCTCGAGCCGGCACGGAATGAAGTTCATCGCCGGCGAGCCGATGAAGCCCGCGACGAAGCGCGTCGCCGGCTTGTGGTAGAGCTCGTTCGGGGTACCGATCTGCTCGATCCGCCCCTTGTTCATCACCACCACGCGATCGGCCAGCGTCATCGCCTCAACCTGGTCGTGGGTGACGTAGACCGTCGTGGTACGTACCTTCTGGTGCACCTTCTTGATCTCGATCCGCATCTGCACGCGCAGCTTGGCGTCGAGATTGGACAGCGGCTCGTCGAACAGGAAGACTTTCGGGTTGCGCACGATGGCCCGCCCCATGGCGACGCGCTGGCGCTGGCCGCCGGAGAGCTGCTTCGGCTTGCGGTCGATCAGGTCGGTGATGTCGAGGAGGCGGGCGGCCTCCGTCACCCGCGCCTTGATCTCGGCCTTGGGATAGTGCTTGAGCCGGAGCCCGAACGACATGTTCTCCGCGACCGTCATGTGCGGGTAGAGCGCGTAGTTCTGAAACACCATCGCGATGTCGCGGTCCTTCGGCGGCACATCGTTGACGACGTCCCCGCCGATCATGATGTCGCCGTCGGTGATGTCCTCGAGCCCCGCGATCATCCGCAACGTCGTCGACTTGCCGCAGCCGGAGGGGCCGACGAGCACGATGAACTCATGGTCGGAGATGTCGAGATCGATGCCGCGCACCGCCTCGACGTCGTCGTAACGCTTGACCACCTTCCGCAACGCAACCTCAGCCATAAGACATCAACCCTTTGTCGCGCCGGCGGTCAGGCCGGCAATGTAATAGTCCATCAAGAAGGCATAGATGACCAGCGGCGGGGCAGCGCCAAGCAGCGCGCCCGTCATGATCTGACCCCAGTTGAAGACGTCCCCCTTGATCAGCGTGGTGGTGATACCGACCGGCAGCACCAGCTGGTCGATGGATGTCGTGAACACCAGGGGATAGAGGAACTGCGCCCAGGACACGGTGAAGGCGAAGATGGTCGCTGCGATCAGGCCGGGCAGCGCGACGGGGATGAAAATCCGCGTCAGGGTCTGGAGCCATGAGGCGCCGTCGATGAGCGCCGCCTCGTCCAGCTCCTTCGGGATCGAGGCGAAATACCCGATCATGATCCAGGTGCAGAACGGCACGGTCAGCGTCGGATAGATGAACACCAGCACGTACCAGCGGTTGAGAAGAGTGATGCCGGTGACGTCCTGGACCACCGCGAGCATCTTGAACAAGGGAATGAACAGGAGGCTGTCCGGGATCAGATAGGTGAGAAAGACGCCGGTCGCGAGCGTCGCCGAGCCCCAGAACTTCATCCGCGCCAGTGCAAACGCCGCCGGAATGCTGATCAGCATCGTCACGATCACGACCACGATCGAGATCATCGACGAATTCCAGAAGAATCGCAGGAACTGGTTCGAGGTCAATAGCTCGACATAGTTCGACAGGGTCGGATGAAAGACCCACCACGGATTGGTGGCGGCCGAGATCTCCGCGCTGCTCTTGAGCGAGGTGATCAGCATGTAGATCGGCGGGATCAGGAAGAAGATCGCAAACAGCACCAGGAAAAAGTACGACCAGCGCAGCGCCCAGGTGCGGTCGCGGCTCATACTCCGAAGCTTGACCTTGCGTGTCGGTCCGGCCTTGTCGATTGCGAGGGTGCTCATCAGGCTTCGTTCCCACGTTTGTTGACATCGCGCAGGATGAAGACCGCTGCGACGGCGAGGATCGGCACCATGAACAGCGAGACGCAGGCGCCGAGCGGAATGTCGCTGCTCTGGATGCCGACCTGGAACGCCCATGTGGCGAACAGATGCGTCCGGTCGAGCGGACCGCCGGAGGTGAGGATGCGCACGATGTCGAAATTGGCGAAAGTGACGATCAGCGAGAACAACGTGGTGATGGCGATGATGTTGCGCATCATCGGCAAGGTGATGTGCCAGATCTTCTGCCACCAATTGGCGCCGTCGATCGCTGCGGCTTCGTAGAGCTGGTCGGGTACGGATTTCAGCGCGGCCAGGTACATGATCAGGAAGAACGGCGCGCCGTACCAGACGTTGACGAGAATGACGGAGAAGCGCGCCCAGAAGGTGTCACCGAGCCACGGGATCGGACCGATGCCGAAGAACGATAGCGTATAGTTGAAGGCGCTGTAGGAAGGGTCGAACAGCCACAGCCATGCCAGCGTGCTCATCGCCGGTGGGATCACCCAGGGCACCAGCAGCATGCCGCGCCATTTACGTTGCTTCTTGCCGGGAATGTTGTGGACGAAATGCGCGACGATGAAGCCGATCAGCGCCTTGAAGACCACGGCGGTAATCGCAAAAATGCAGGACTGCCTCACCACCATCCAGAACGTTTCGCGCTTGAACAGGAAGGTGAAGTTGCTGAGGCCGACGAACTTGGTCATCGCCTTGTTGAGCGTCGCCAGGTAGACCGAATAGAAGGCGGGATAAAGCACGAGCAGGGCGATCAGGAGGATCAGCGGCAGCGTCAGAAAGAACGCGACGGTCGATTTCCGTCCCATTGCATTGCGCAGGCTCGCCCGTTTGCGCGGGCTTGCAGCTCGAGCGAGACGGCCTTGCTCAACGACGACATCGGCCATGACGATAGCCTCTTTTGCAGGACACGTAGCGGGATATCTAGAACGGCGAAGCCGGCGCAGCCGTCGGCTTCATTCGGCAAGCGGATCGAGCGAGGAGTGCCTCGGCGGCTCACGCGCGAAGCGTGAACCGCCATGGCGCATACCCGGCTCAGGTCCGCATGAAGCCTTCGCACTCGCCTTCGGCCCAGGCGAGCGCGGTTTCCAACTTCTCTCCTTGCGCAAAGCGCAGCGCCATCTTGGTCAGCGTCGCCTGGAAGTAGATCTGCTGGGCGATCTTCGGCGGCGCCGGAGACGCGGCGATCGACATCGTCTGCTGCTTGTAGGGATCCGGATAGTGGAAGAGCGTGCCCTTCGGCGGCCCTTCCTCGGCCCAGGTCTTGAACTTTGTCATGTTCGCGTAGGCCGGCAGATCGTACCCGCCGCTCGCCGCGACGAACTTCTCGATCGCCGCTGGCGAGGACAGGTGAACGAGCAAGCTCTTGGCCGCTTCCTTGTTCTTGCCAAAGGCCCAGACGCCCCAGAAGTACGGCAGGAAGGGCGCAAAACGTCCCTTCGGACCGGACGGGAAGCCGTGCGTCCAGCACTGTTCGGCGACTTGCGGTGCGTCGCGCTTGGCGACCGCCCAGGCACTCGGCGGATTCAGGATCATCGCCCCGCGGCCCGAGATCAGCCATTTGTTGTTGGAGGCATCGTCCCAGGACGGTGCATCCGTGGGCAGGACGGCGATCAGCTTCTTGTAGAATTCGAGTGCCTGCCGCACTGCGTCGGTCTTGACGGTGATATCGCCCTTGGCGTTGACGAGCTCGGCGCCGAACGACTGGAAGATCGCGCCGGCGGTGTCGACGCTGTCGGTGGTCTCGCCGAGACCGATGCCGAAGGGGAAGCCGGCCTTGTGGCAGGCCTCGGCCGCCTTCAGGAACGTCTCCATGGTCCAGTTGTCCGCCTTCGGCGGAGCGCCGATTGGATACATCTCCTGCACGTCGATGCCGGCGTGCTTCTTCATCAGATCTATGCGGGAGCAGGGGCCCTTGATCTGGCTTCCCGGCGTCGCGGGCACTGCGAGCCATTTGCCGCCCGACCGCCCGAGATATTTGACGGTGTCGTTCACCTCGCCGTTCTGCTTGATGAGCGGCTCCATGACGTCGTTGAGCGGTTCGAGATTCTCGGAATAGGCGTGCGGCCACCAGCTCGGCATCTGGAGAATGTCGTGACCGGACTTGGCCTGGGCCTCGGCCGCTGCCGTCAGCTCGATCTTCTTGTTGTTGCTGGTGATGTAGTCGATCGAGACCTCGACCTTCTCCTTCTCGCCCCATTCCTTGACGAGCGCGGTGGAGGCATCGTTGGCGCCGGGCACCCAGTGGTCCCAGAAGCCGATCGAGAGCTTGCCGGCGGCGTAAGCGCCTCGGACATAGGGCGCCGCGATCAGCGCCGTGGAGGACATTGCAGTGGCAGCCACAAATTGACGTCGCGTCAGTGTCTTGCGTGACATCTCGTTTCCTCGCTTGGGTGTTTTATTGTTCTGGCGTTTCCTCTGAACTCTTCCGAGTTCTACTTTTGATTTTCTTTTTGAAAGTTTCTTGTTCGACGTTTCTTGTTGATGCCGTCGGCTTCGAAGGCAAATTGGTAGCGCGATCAGATCATGATTGATTGCGTCTGTCGAGAAAACCGAACGGCTTGCGCCTAGAACTAACGTTGTGTCCGGGAAGGCGGCAGCGCCCTCGATGTCTTGCGCGGGCCATGAATCACGATCGGTCATTTTGCGACGCACACTTTGCGCCGACCCGCCCGGTCGATGCATGCGCAATTACGCCGCAGTTTCGAATAAGCCTGCATAAGCGCCTCGCGCCAAACACTTTTCGGGCGTGGATAGCAATTGTCGGTGGCTAGACCTCGAAGCGGTGAAAACGATAGAGTTGCAACTGGCGGGTGGTTCTCACCCCCAACGGCCTAATCAGATCGAGATGGAGACCAGAATGATCAACCCGGCGCCGCTCGCGCGGCTTAACCTGCGACGATGGTTCGCGCTGGGATCCGTTTTCGTGTTGCTGCTCGGCGCAGCCGCGGTGGCGAACGCTCAAGGCCTGGTCAAAGGGGTTCAGGAAGGAGCGGCAGCCGGGAACAAGGCGGCAGGTCCGGTCGGCGGCGTGCTCGGCGGCGCGATCGGTGGTGTGGTCGGCGTTTTCACCGGCGTGCTCGGTGTTGGCAATAATGGCAATCAGGCGCCCGCCGCCAAGGATCCGAGCAAGGATTCGAGCAAGGACGCTGCCAAAGACGCCAAGCAGGGCGCCGGCAAGGACAAGGATGCCAAGAGCGCCAAGGCTGGCAAGGGCGCCAAGGCGAGCAAGGAGGCGAAGAACGCGCCGCAGGACAAGGATGTCACGGTCCTCACCCAGACCGGCGCGCCGCAATTGACCGCCGACCAGATCGTCACCAACAGCGACTCCTATATCGAGCGGATCAAGACCGAGCTGAACCTCACGCCCGACCAGGAGAAGCACTGGTACGGCTTCTCGAGCGCCATGCACTACCTCGGGCATAACGGTGCCGAGCGGCTCAACCTGCGGGTCGCGCGCGCCAAGCGGGATCCACCCGACGACATCGTCGAGCAGATGCGCAACGAGGCCCAATTCCTCATCGACCGCGCTGCCGACCAGCGCAATGTAGCCGACGCCGCCGAGCCCCTCTATTCGAGCCTCGATGACAAGCAGAAGCAGGTGTTCGTACAGGAGATGGTGCGGCTCAGCCACGAACGCGGACTGGATTGATCAAGTTGAATCGGATCGGGCGCGTCTGAATTAACGGCGCCCGCCACGAATTCGTGAATCCTCTTCGAGATTCGGTTATGATTAGCTTCGGAAAGCTGATGGCGGGGTTGATATGGCGGACGGACTCTCCGTTTTCCTGGTCGAAGACGAGACGTTGATCCGGATGATGATGGCGGACATGGTGGGGGAACTCGGCCACCACGTCGCCGCGGAAGCGGACAATGTCCGGGACGCCAGTGCTTTCGCCATGACCGCACAGTACGATCTTGCGATCCTCGACATCAATCTCAAGGGCGTCTACGTCGATCCGGTCGCGGACCTGATCGAGCGTCGCGGCAAGCCGTTTCTGTTCGCCACAGGCTATGGTCCGGAGCTGCTGCCGTCCTTGCTCCGACGTCGGCCGATCCTGCGCAAGCCGATTTCGATCGATCAGCTAAAGGCGATGATCGATTCGATGTTTCCGGAATCGCTAGCGAAGACGCCGCACTGAGACCAAAAACAAAATGGCCGCCCGTCAGGGCGGCCATTTCGCGACGGAATGCGTCGCGGTTTCACATCAGGCCGGCGCCGAGATCGATGCCGCGCGCCATCAGGCCGAACGAGGCGACCAGGCCCGTGCAGCAAAACAGCAAGATGGTCTTGAACGAAGAAAACGAAGAATCGGCCAAACGCGTTTCGATGGTGGCCGGCATTGCGCCGATCGAAATCATGCTCATGTTCATTCCCCCCTTTGTTGCCCCTGAATTGCATCAGGTAAGGGAACTCCTAGAGCAAAAAGTTTGACGCGAGCTTTCGAGGGATCGTTAACGAAATGGCAATTGATGCCGCGTTTTCGGGCACTGGAGCGCGTTCACTCGTTCAGTGGCGCCCGTTCTTCAGCACCGTAGCGATGGTGTGGGCCGTCATGGCCGCACGGTCCGAAGCGCGCTGGGCGGCGAGCCGGTCACGCGCCTTTTCCTCGATCAAGAGCTCGATCAGGGCCAGCCGCTTGCCCTCGTCGTCCGCCTCGAGCAGCAGGCGGTGATAGCGGTGATAGTCGAAACCCAGATCCTGCTTACGCATGTCACGCCCCCGCAATTACGCCACACACAAGCCAGGATTGTTTCTCATCCGGGACGTGCGCGCAAGCACGATCCCGCGTCGCGCGCGCGTGCTCGTTAATCAGTTGTGAATTGCTGGAACCCGCGGCCGGAAGCGCGCGCCGTTAAGGCTGGTTGTGCTCCGCGAACATCGTCAGTCCGACGAAACTCGCATCGGGTTTCGTGACCAGCATGGTCGGGATGTCGCGGAGATAGTCCTGGAAGCGTCCCTTGGCTTCGAAGCGCGCCCGGAATGCGGAGGCTGCGAGGAAGTCGGGAAAGCGCGGCACGATTCCGCCGGCGATATAGACGCCGCCGCGGGCGCCGAAGGTGACCGCGAGATTGCCCGCGACCGAGCCGAGAATGGCGCAAAACATCTCCAGCGTCTTGCGGCTGAGCTCGCAACTGCCTTCCAGGGCCGACTTCGTGATAGCGGCAGCATCGCGATGCGGCACCTGCGCGCCTTCCACTTCGGCCAGCGCCTCGTAGAGGCTTTGCAGACCCGAACCGGACAATGCGCCACGCTCGATGGAGACATGGCCGAGGCGTCGGCGCATGGACGCGATCACGCGTTCCTCGCGCTCGTCCTCCGCCGGCAGGGTCGCGTGGCCCGCCTCGGTGACGACGGCCAGCCGAGAGCCGTGGCGCTCGACCAGGCAGGAAACGCCAAAGCCGGTTCCGGGTCCGACCACCAGCAACGGCTCTCCGGGAAGGCCATCTTGTCCGCCGAGCGGGATCAGGTCAGCGGGCTGCAGCGCGGGCAGCGACCAGGCCACCACCTCGAAATCGTTGAGAACATGGACGCTGTCGAAGCCGAGGGCCGACTGAAGCTCGTTGCCGTCGATGACCCACGGGCTGTTGGTCATGACGCAGCGGTTGTTGGTCACCGGGCCCGCGACGGCCAGCACGGCTCTTGGGGGCGGTTTGCCGCCGGAGCGACGCGCGAGAACATCGGCAATGGCTTCCCGGACGGTTGGGAAGTCTGCCACTTTCACGTAGTCGATCGGTCCGGTCTGGTCGCCCTGGCTGAGCGCGAAGCGCGCATTGGTGCCGCCGATATCGGCGAGAAGAATCTGTCCTGTCTTGCCGATTGTCATGTGCATATGGCTGCCGCAGCCCTTTTGGCTGCGGGAACCGCTTCCTCCACTCTATCCGATCGCAAGATGCGAACGGCTTTTCAGAATCCGTCCCCGGGTGGATCTAGTCAACACGCATCAGCCCAAACTGTTGCATCCGGGGACCGACGGGGGCATTTGCGCAGATGGCCGCACCTGCGGGTGGTTGCGAAGCAGCGCGGGAAGATCGACACTGGACGCGTGCGTTCGGCGCCCGTCGCGCGGAATGGCCTGCAATGGACCTTGCGATGAAGATTTCCGACCGGGACGTGTTGCTGGTCATCGACGTGCAGAACGATTTTTGCACGGGTGGGGCGCTCGCGGTGCCCGGCGGCGAGAAGGTCGTCCCCGCCATCAATCGGATCGCCCAAAAATTCGCCAATGTGGTGCTGACCCAGGACTGGCATCCTCGCGATCATGTCTCCTTTGCCCCGAACCATGCGGGCAAACAGCCGTTCGAGACCATCGTGCTTGACTACGGCGTCCAGGTGCTGTGGCCGAGCCATTGCGTCCAAGGCACGGCGGGCGCTGAATTTCACCGCGATCTCGACGTCACCCGCGCAAGCCTGGTGGTGCGGAAGGGGTTTCGGCGCGGCATCGATTCCTATTCGGCGCTGTTCGAGAACGACCTGAAAACGCCGACCGGCCTGCTCGGATATTTGCGGGAACGCGAGCTGAACACCGTCTTCATCGCCGGCCTCGCGTTCGACTTCTGCGTCCGCTTCTCGGCGGAGGATACCCGCAAGGCGGGATTCGAGGTCGCCGTCATCGAGGACGCTTGCCGCGGAATCGATCTCGACGGCTCGGTGGCCGCGACCCATCAGAGTTTTCGGGAGCGCGGTATTTCGCTCGTCAGCTTCGAGGGCTTCCTGTGAGGACCGCGAGATAGCCATGGCGGAGAAGACCGGCAAACAGCAGCGCGCACCGGGCCCGGTCCCGGATGACCCGCTGCTGTGGCCGTTCGCTGCGGCTCGGCTGGCCATGGACGCCTGTTTCGGATGGCTCGAGCGCGGTCCGCCGGAGCAGCTCGACAGCAGCCTGCCGTGGACCACGCCCAACTCCGTCGCGCTGGAGCTTGCGACCATGCGCCTGCGCGATTGCACGCGGACGGGGTCCGGCCAGCCGGCACTGGTCTGCGCGCCCTATGCGCTGCACCGGGCCCTGATCGCCGACTTCGCGCCCGGCCACAGCGTGGTGCAGTCCCTGCAGAATGGCGGCATCGACCGGGTCTATCTCACCGACTGGCGCTCGGCCGCACCCGACATGCGCTATCTCTCGATCGACAGCTATCTCGGCGATCTCAACGTCGCCATCGACGAGATCGGCGCGCCGGTCGATCTCGTCGGCCTGTGTCAGGGTGGCTGGCTGTCGCTGCTCTATGCGGCGCGCTTTCCCGCCAAGGTGCGGCGGCTGGTGCTGGCAGGCGCGCCCGTCGACCTCTCGATCGACTCCAGGCTGTCGCAGCTCGCCCGCAACGCACCGGAGATGGTCTATGACCAGCTCGTCGCCCGCGGTGGCGGCAATGTCAGCGGCGAGGAGATGCTGCGGGTCTGGTCGAGATCGCCGAGTCGCGACGATATCGCGACGGCGCTGCAGAGCGACCTCTGCGGCGAAGAGGGTGCGGCGCTGCTGGCACGGTTCGAGCGCTGGAACGCCGAGCCTCTTAATCTGCCCGGCACCTATTATCTCGAGATCGTCAATTGGATTTTCCGGGAGAACCGGATCGCGCGCGGCGAATTCACGGCACTCGGCCGCGTGATTGATCTGAAGGACGTCAAGGCGCCGGTCTTCCTGCTGGCCGGGCTCGATGACGACGTCGTGCCGGCTGCGCAGGCGCTCGCCACCGCCGGCTTGCTCGGCATACCACCGGCTTTCATTGCGGCGGCCTCCCAGCCTAGCAACCATCTTGGCCTGTTCATGGGCGCGCGGACCCACACCCATGCCTGGCCCCGGATCGCCGAGTGGCTGCGCGACGATTTGCCCGGCATGCTGGTGCGCAGCGCCTGAGACGACCCAAGGGCCGGGCAGCGAAGCTGCAAATCCGTTATGCATGCCGTCGAATGGCCTGCACGGGGCGATATCGATGGGTTAAATGGAGTCCAGAGCTGGCGGAGGCCGGTCGCGACGAGACAAAGGGACTGTGCTCGATGAGTTTCCACTCGATCTATGCCCACGGATTTGCGCGCGTGGCGGCCTGCGTCACCACCTCTCATGTGGCTGATCCCACGGCAAACGCGGCTGCGGTTCTGGCGGCAGCGAAGGACTGTCACGCGCAATCGGTGGCAGTCGCCGTGTTTCCCGAACTGTGCCTGTCCGGCTATGCGATCGAAGATCTCGTGAAGCAGGATCCGCTGCTCGACGCGGTCGAGCGCGGGCTCGTGGCCATCGTCGAGGCATCCTCGGCCCTGATGACCATCCTGATCGTCGGCGCACCGCTGCGCTTTGGCAATCGTATCTACAATTGCGCGGTCGTCATCCATCGCGGCAAAATCCTCGGCGTCGTGCCCAAGAGCTATCTGCCGACCTATCGCGAATTCTACGAGGGACGGCATTTCGCCTCCGGCGCCGGCATCGTCGGAGAGATGGTCGCCTTTGGCGGGCTGCACGCCCCGTTCGGCGTCGACCTCCTGTTCGCGGCCGAGGACGTACCGGGCCTGACCATCGGCGTCGAGATCTGCGAGGACATGTGGATCCCGGTCACGCCGGCCTCCGAGCTCGCGCTTGCGGGCGCGAGCGTGCTGATCAATCTCTCGGGCAGCCCGATCACGATCGGCCGCGCCCGCTCGCGCGCGCTCTTGTGCCAATCGACTTCGGCGCGCTGTCTGGCTGCCTACGTCTATTCCGCCGCCGGGGCAGGGGAATCGACCACGGATTTGGCCTGGGACGGCCAGACCTCGATCTACGAGAACGGCGTGCTGCTGGCCGAGGGCGAGCGGTTCCGGCAGGGCGGCCAGATCACGCTAGCTGATGTCGATCTCGACCTGCTCAGGCAGGAGCGCGCGCTGATGGGAACCTTCGACGACAATCGCCGGCAGCGCGAAGGCTTCTTTCGGAAAGTCAGCTTCGCCCTGAAGCCGCCGGCCGCCGATATCGGCTTCCTGCGCAAGATCGAGCGCTTTCCGTTCGTGCCGAGCGACGAGAGCCTGCTCGAGCAGGACTGCTATGAGGCCTACAACATTCAGGTCGCGGGCCTCGTCCAGCGCATGCGCGCGACCGGCACCAAGCGCGTCGTCATCGGCGTCTCGGGCGGGCTCGATTCCACCCACGCTTTGATCGTCGCCGCCAAGGCCGTCGACCTCCTTGGCCTGCCGCGCGAGAACATTCTCGCCTACACCATGCCGGGCTTTGCCACCGGCAGCGAGAGCAAGACCAATGCGCTGGCGCTGATGAAGGCGTTGCAGACGAGTTGGCAGGAGCTCGACATTCGCACCACGGCGACGCAGATGCTGAAGGACATCGGCCATCCCTTCGGCAAGGGCGAGAAGGTCTACGATGTCACATTCGAGAACGTACAGGCGGGTCTGCGCACCGACTACCTGTTTCGGCTCGCCAACCATCATGGCGGCATCGTGATTGGCACCGGCGATCTCTCCGAACTCGCACTGGGCTGGTGCACCTACGGCGTCGGCGACCAGATGGCGCACTATAACGTCAACGCCGGGGTGCCGAAGACGCTGATCCAGCATCTGATCCGCTGGGTGATTGCTTCCAAGCAGTTCAGCGACGACGTCAACCAAACGCTTGGATCGATCCTGTCGGCCGAAATCTCGCCGGAGCTGGTTCCGGCCGAGCCTGGCGAGAAGCCGCAGAGCACGGAAGCTTCCGTCGGTCCCTACGAGCTCCAGGATTTCAACCTGTTCTACACGCTGCGGTTCGGCATGCGGCCGTCCAAGATCGCCTTCATGGCGCTGCAGGCGTGGAAGGACGTCGCGCGAGGCGAATGGCCGCCGGCGTTCCCGAACGATCGGCGCAAGGCCTATGACCTTCCCGAGATACGCCGCTGGCTGGAGGTGTTCTTGCGCCGCTTCTTCGCTTTCAGCCAGTTCAAGCGCTCGGCGATGCCGAACGGACCCAAGGTGTCGGCCGGCGGCTCGTTGTCGCCGCGTGGCGACTGGCGCGCGCCGTCGGATTCGAGCGCGGCGGCTTGGCTTGAAGATCTCGAACGGAACGTGCCGGTTTGAACGGGAGATGAGCGATGTCGGCCGGCGATGGGCCCGAGCAGGGCGGCAACCCACAGAACGTCCTCAACGGCCTCTACATCTTTGAGATCGAGATGCGCGACGGCAAGCGCGGCCAGGCCAAAGGCGTCGTCGTGCTCTGCGATGGCCGCATCATGGGCGGCGACAGCTATTTCTACTACACCGGCGGCTACACTTTCCGGAACGGGAAATGGCGCGGCGATATGACCGTCAATCAGCACACCGAGGCCGTCGGCAAGCCGCTTGCGTTCGGCGGCAGGGAAGTGACCTGCGGCTTTTCAGGCGACTATTCCGCCGACGGCGCCGAGGTCGAAGGCATGGCGCTGGTCGGCAAGACCAGTGTGACATTCACGGCGCGGCTCACGCTGAAGAACCCGATGTGAGACCCGCCTGAGATGTGAGACCGGCGTAATCGGTCCTCGTTCCTGATCAGGAACCTTCGCACCCACAGAGCGTTCGCGTCTGTTGTTGCGAATTTCGAGGAGAGGGACCATGCGCCAGCACTTGATGTTATCGACCGCAGCTATCGGACTGATGCTTGCTTCCGGCATCGCCTACGCCCAGGCGCCCGGTGAGCGTAGAGACGAGCCGAGACGGACCGAGGAGCCGGCGAAAGGCGCCGCACCGCAGCGCGGCGGCGCCCAGGAACGTGTTCAAGAGCACGTTCAAGAGCGGGCGCAGGGCGCCCAGGAGAGATTGCACGGCGCTGACCGCGAGGAGAAGGGCGGCGCTGCCAGGCAGGACGCGAGTGACGACAAGCGCCAGCCGGCCAGTTCGGCCGAGCGCAACCAGCCGAAGTCGAGGGATCAGGCACAAGACTCCCGCGAGCCTTCACGCGATCGCAGCCGCGACGCCGAGAACACGAAGCCGGGGCGCGACGGCAAGAGCAGCGCCGAGACGAAGCAGGACAAGACCGCGCCGCAGAAAACAACGGCCGAGTCCGACAAGTCCAAGTCCGGTACGTCTAGTCAGCAGAACGAGCGCACGGGTGCCGCGGCCAACCAGAACGAGCGCAACCAGACCCAGCCGCCGCGCAACGCGGCTGAGCAGCAGCAGCCGGCACAGCAGAACAACCGACCGGCAACCGCGACCGACACGAACCGGACGGCCCCGACCAACAACGCGCAGACCGCGCCTGCCAATTCGGGCACGCAGACCAATCAAGCCAACCAGACGAACCAGACCAACACGCAGACCAATCAGCAGACCCAGGTCTCGTCCGAGAAGCAGGTGCGGATCTCCGAAACGGTGAGCCATGCACGCCTGGCGGAGCCGGAGCGCAATCTGAACATCTCGATCCGGGTCGGCGAGACCATTCCCTCGCGCGTGCGTCTCCACAGGCTTCCGCCCGAGATCGTCTCGATCGAGCCCGAATATCGGGACTACGAATATTTTACGACGGGTGACGACGTCGTCATTGTGGAGCCGCGGACGCATCGCATCGTCAGCCAGGTGCCTCGCGATCCGTCGCGCGCCCGCGCCCAAATGAGCGGCGGCACCTCGTCGAGCATGGCGGCGGCCGGCGCCAGCAACGTGAATTGCCAGATCATGCGGCGTGACGCCTCGGGCAATGTGGCCCAGGCAGAGCCCTCGACCGTAGGCTCGACCGCGCGAACCGATTCCTTGAGCGTGACTGTCCAGATGCCCGGCGGCGGCTCGTCCGCGCCGATCGCCCTCGGCGCTCCCGCCGGCAACATCGTGGTCGCGACACAAGGGCAGGGCGACTGCACGGTGACGATCGAGCCGCAGACGCGATAGCGCCCGTGTCGGCACAACGACGCCAAAACGACCTCGCGCCGCGCGGCTGATCAAGCCGGCGGCGCGAAATCACGTTCAATCTAGAAAGTCCCGAGGTCCGGAGTGCCTAGGAGTCCGGACCTCGTTAACCTTGCCCCAGCCTTTGATCCCTCCGCCCCATGTGGTCCCCCAACCCCGTGGTGCGCGATCAGAGGGTGATGCCCTTGGAAGGCCGCCGATCGATGTCCCGCGATGTACGCGACATCGGAATAGGATTCCATTCCGGATCACTACGGACTCGAACGCGCTTGATCCGCGCGCGGATGCATGCGTCTGCACGCCGCACTCGCGTTGCCTTTATTCGATGCACGCGATCGCGGGGATGTCCACATCTCCTCAGCGCCTCGGAACCTGCATTTCACCGGCCTGTCATTTAACTGGTCTAGCGCTGCTCCCGTCATTGTTGACGGCCGAGGAGCAAGCCATGTCGAAGCCGGTACTGGGCGCCGCATTGTCCTTCAAATCGATCCCTGCGCATCGCGACTGGCTTCTCGAACGGCAGCGCGACCTCGAGATTCAGGATTTCTTTCGCGCGGACTTGCTCGACGGCGACTGGCGAAGTGCTGCTAGCGAAATCAAGCAGATGCTGTCAGGTCATACCGGCCGGCTCGGCATCCACGGACCGTTCTGGGGCTTCGCGATCGGTAGCCACGACCCGATGATCCGCCAAGTGGTGACGAAACGCCTGCTTCAGGGCCTCGAGGCCGCCGAGTTCCTCGGCGCGACGCAGATGGTGATCCATTCGCCGTTCACGACCTGGGACCACAACAACCTCGACCTCTATCCAGATAATCGCGGCAATCTCGTCGAACGCGTCAAGGCGACACTCGCCGAGGTGATCGTGCGCGCCGAAACCATCGGCTGCGAGATCGTGATCGAGAACATCGAGGACAAGGATCCGCGCGATCGCGTGCGTCTCGCCAAGGCGCTCGAAAGCAGCAAGGTGCGCGTCTCCCTCGACACCGGCCACGCCAACTACGCGCACATCTCCACCGGCGCGCCGCCGGTCGACTACTATGTCGAAACCGCCGGCGACATGCTGACGCATGTCCACCTGCAGGACACCGATGGCTTTGCCGACCGGCACTGGGCCCCGGGCGAAGGCAATATCCCGTGGGTCACCGTGTTCCGCGCGCTGGGCCGGCTGAATTCCAACCCCCGGCTGATCCTCGAACTTCGCAATCACAACGACGTCCGCGCTGGCGCAGCCCATCTGGCCGCGCTCGGTCTCGCCGAATAGCCGACCAAAAAACCGGCAGGGGTTATCATCATGAGCAAGCTCACGCGTCGTACCATCCTGAAGTCCGGCAGCGTTGCCGCAGGCACGCTGCTGCTGCCGCGCTTTGCGATCGGGCAGGCGGACAACCGTCCCTCGGTCACCATCGCGGTGCAGAAGGTGACGAATTCGAACGTGCTCGACGTGCTGCGCGAGCAGTCCAATGTCGGCGAGCGCGTCTTTTTCTCGTCGATCTGGGAAGGCCTGATCTCCAAGAACTGGCGCGGCAGCCTTGAGGCCGTGCCGGGGCTTGCCACCGAGTGGCGCCGTATCGACGACCAGACTGTCGAGGTGAAGCTGCGCCAGGGCGTCAAATTCCACAATGGCGACGAGCTGACGGCGGAGGACGTCGTCTTCACGTTCAGCCGCGAGCGCATGTTCGGTGAGACCGAGGCCAAGAGCCGCAGCACCATCCAGGCCTTTGAGAAAATTCCGACGCCGCGGCCGGGCAAGGAGCTGCCGCCGGACGTTCCGGCGGTTGCGCGCCGGATCTGGCCGGATCTCGTCCGCGTCGATGCCGTCGATAAATACACCGTGCGCTTCTACAACGCGACGCCCGACGTCACGATCGAGGGTCGGCTGTCGCGCTACGGCTCAGATATCGCGAACCGTCGCGCCTGGGCTGAATCCGCGAGCTATCTCGACTGGGCGCGCAAGCCTGTTACCACCGGGCCCTACAAGGTCGTCGAGCTCAAGCCCGACGTGTCGCTGACGCTGGAAGCCCACGACGAATATTGGGGCGGCCGTCCACCGCTCAAGCGCATTCGCTTCCTCGAGGTCCCGGAGGTCGCGAGCCGCATCAACGGGCTGCTCTCGGGCGAGTATCAGTTCGCCTGCGACATCCCGCCGGACCAGATCGCGGGCATCGAGAAGAACGCGGCCTTCGAAGTGCAGGGCGGCACCATCCTCAATCACCGTCTGACCGTATTCGACAAGAACCACGCCCAACTCGCCAATCCACTTGTAAGGCGCGCCTTCACTCATGCCATCGACCGTCAGGCGATCGTCGACAGCCTGTGGGCCGGTCGCACACGCGTCCCGAAGGGCCTGCAGTGGGAGTTCTACGGTGACATGTTCAACGCCGACTGGAGCGTACCGACCTACGATCCGAAGCTGGCGCAGGATTTGTTGAAGCAGGCCAACTACAAGGGCGATCCCATTCCCTATCGCCTGCTCAACAATTACTACACCAACCAGGTCGCGACCGCGCAGGTGCTGGTCGAGATGTGGAAGTCGGTCGGTCTCAACGTCCAGATCGAAACCAAGGAGAACTGGTCGCAGATCATGGAACGTGCGCCGACGCGCGCGGTCCGCGACTGGTCGAACTCGGCCGCCTTCAACGATCCCGTATCGTCGCTGGTTGCCCAGCACGGACCGAACGGCCAGCAGCAACAGATCGGCGAGTGGACCAATGCCGAGCTGAACACGCTCTCGGAGTTCCTGGAAACCTCGATCGATCGGGCCGCCCGCAAGAAGGCGTTCCGCCGCATGCTGGAGATCGCCGAGCGCGAAGACCCGGCCTATACGGTGCTGCACCAGAACGCGACCTTCACGGCCAAGCCGAAGTCGATCAAGTGGAAGGCGTCGCCGGCCTTCGCGATGGATTTCCGCGCCGGCAATTTCGAGGCCTGATCGGTGGCGCCGCTGATCAGCATTAAGGACCTCAGCGTCGCCTTCCACGGCGTGCCGGTCTTGCGTGGTGTCGATCTCGCCTTGAACAAGGGCGAGGCCCTGGGCCTCGTCGGCGAGTCCGGGTCGGGCAAGTCGGTGACGTGGCTTGCGGCACTCGGCCTCTTGCCGCGGAATGCCCGCGTCTCGGGCTCCGTTCGTCTCGACGGTCGCGAGATCCTCGGTGCGGCGGCCGCCGAGCTCGATCGTATCAGGGGCGGGCGCGTCGCCATGATCTTCCAGGATCCCGCGAGCGCACTGAATCCCGTGCTGACCATCCGCAGGCAGCTCTGCGAGTCCTTGGCGCTGCATCGCGATATCTCGGGCGGCGCGGTGAAAGCGGAAGCGCGGCGGCTGCTCGATCTCGTCGGCATTCCCGACGCGGCGCGCAGGCTCGAAGCCTATCCGCATGAGTTCTCCGGCGGCCAGGTCCAGCGCATCATGATCGCGATGGCGCTCGCCGGAAATCCCGACCTGCTGATCGCGGATGAGCCGACTACGGCGCTCGACGCCACGATTCAGGCGCAGATTCTAGAACTGCTCTCGACCATCCGCCGCGAGATGAGCATGGCGATGGTCCTGATCAGCCACGATCTTGGCGTCGTCGCCGAAAACTGCGACCGCGTGGCCGTGATGTATGCGGGCCGCATTGTCGAGGAGGCGCCGGCGAACCAGCTTTTCGCCGATCCCGTCCATCCCTATGCGCAGGGCCTGATCGGCGCGCTGCCGCCGCTTGACGGGCCGAGGCGCCGCCTGACCGCCATTCCCGGAACGGTCCCCGATCCCGCGAGGATGCCTGATGGATGCGCCTTTGCGCCGCGTTGTGCGCTCGCAGAAGCGCCGTGCGGCATTGTAGCCCCAACCCTCGCGCCGATCGCGGCGGATCGCGCCGCTGCCTGCGTTCGCGCCGAGGCTTCGCGTCGCGCGCTGCTCGGGATGGCTGCCGAATGAGCCGTCCGCTCGTCGACGTGGCCTCGATCTCGCGCAGCTACAGCATGGGCTCCGGGATGTTCGGCCGAAGTACCGCCGTTCATGCGGTCGATGGCGTGTCGCTGACGATCCGCAAGGGCGAGACGCTGGGCCTCGTCGGCGAGTCCGGCTCGGGAAAGTCGACCACCGGCCGCATCGTACTTGGCCTCGAGCCGCCGGACCATGGCGAGGTTCGGTTCGACGGCAAGCCGATGGCCGCGCCCGGAACGACCGCATGGCGTGCGCAACGCGCGCACATGCAGATGATCTTTCAGGATCCGCTGGGAGCACTGGACCGGCGGTTGCCGGTCGCCGCGCAAATCCGTGAACCCCTGGATATTCACGGCCTCGGGACGCCCCTCGAGCGCGAGGAGCGAGTCCGCGAATTGCTGCGCGCGGTCGAACTGACACCCGCACATGGTGCACGCTATCCGGGCGCGCTCTCCGGCGGACAGCGCCAGCGCATCGTGCTGGCGCGGGCGCTGGCGACAAAGCCGGATTTCCTGGTCTGTGACGAGCCGGTCAGCGCGCTCGACGTCTCGATCCAGGCGCAGGTGGTGAATTTGCTCGCCGATCTCCAGGCTCAGCTTGCGCTGACCTTGCTCTTCATCAGCCATGATTTGCGGGTCGTCCGGCAGATCAGCAATGTGGTGGCCGTGATGTATCTCGGCCGCATCGTCGAGATCGGCAGCGCCGATGATCTGTTCGCGCGGCCGGAGCACCCGTACACGCAAGCACTGGTCTCGGCATCGCCCGCGCCGGGCCGCCGCAGCGCAGGCCGCATTGTGCTGGCAGGCGATCCGCCGAACCCGGCGGCCCGTCCTCAAGGCTGCGCCTTCCATCCGCGCTGTCCGCGCGCGATCGCGCGTTGTGCAAGCGAGGTGCCAGCGCTGTCCAACGTCGGTGGCGACAGGCAGGTCGCCTGCCACCTTGTGGCGGGGCCGCACGTCGAGACGCGGGATGCGGCGTGATGGGACGCTATTTCGCCATTCGGATCGGACGCGCGGCGTTGACGATCGTGCTCGTCGTCACCTTCGCCTTCGTGGTGTTGCGTCTCTCGGGCGATCCCGCGCTGATGATTTTGGGACCGGAAGCGCCGCCGGAAGTCCTCGCCGCCTTCCGCAGGGCGTGGGGCCTCGATGATCCCATCTGGTTTCAGTATCTCGACTATTTTGGAGCGATCGCCAAAGGCGAGCTCGGCCGTTCCATGCGTGACGGGCGGCCTGCGATCGAGCTTGTGCTGGAGCGGATACCGGCAACGCTGGCGCTGACGCTGCCGGCCTTCGCATTCAAGGTCGCGCTCGGCATTCCCGCCGGCATCTACGCGGCGCTGCACCGGGGCTCCGGCATCGACCGCGCGGTGATGATGACGGCGGTCGCCGGCTTCACCGTGCCGAGTTTTGTGCTGGCGCTGCTGCTCGTGCTCGTCTTCGCCGTGCAGCTCGGATGGCTGCCCTCGGGCGGGCAGGACAGCTGGCGTCACGCCATCCTGCCGATCGTGACACTCAGCCTTGGCGGCGCCGCGGTGCTGGCGCGCTTCACCCGCAGCGCCATGCTGGAGGTGCTGGGCCAGCCCTATATCCGCACCGCCTCGGCAAAGGGCGTGCCGTGGCGAAAAGTCGTGACGTCGCATGCGCTGCCGAACGCGGCGATTCCGACAGTCACCATTCTGGGCTTCATGGTGGGCACGCTGATCGCGGGCGCGGTCGTGGTCGAGAGTGTGTTTTCGTGGCCAGGAGTAGGGCGCCTGCTCGTCGTCGCCGTCGCCAACCGTGACCTCGCCGTCGTGCAGTGCATCCTGTTGCTGGTGGCGATGACCATGGTCACCTCCAACCTGATCGTCGACTTCCTCTACGGCTTCCTCGACCCGCGCCTGCGCGCCAAGGGGGCGCACGCATGAAGGGAGCGCATGCATGACTGACGCAACGCTGAAGGACGCGTCGGCCCGCCGCCGCATGAGCCTCCCGGCGATCCCGGTCTCGGTCGCTATCGCGATCGGCTGGATCGTCGCGATGCTGGTGATCGCGGCCTTCGCCGAGAAAATCGCGCCGTATGGCTACACCCAGCTCGACCTTCGCAATCGTCTCGCTGCTCCCGGCAATGTCGCGCACTGGCTCGGCACCGACGAGCTCGGCCGCGACGTACTGTCGCGGCTGCTCGTCTCGATCCGCATCTCGCTCCTGATCGCCTTTGGCGCCACGGCGATCTCCGCCATCGTCGGCACTATGCTCGGCTTCCTCGCCGCGCATTTCCGCGGGCCCGTCGAGCAGCTGGTGCTGATGTTGTCCGACTTCCAGGCCAGCATGCCCTTCCTGATCATGGCGCTCGCGGTGCTCGCCTTCTTCGGCAATTCGCTGCCACTCCTGATCGGCTTGATGGGATTTTTCGGCTGGGAGCGCTACGCCCGCATCGCGCGCGGACTAGCGATCTCGGCCAATGCGCAAGGTTACGCAGCCGCGGTCCGCCAGCTCGGCGCGACGCCGGCGCGGATTTACCTCCGGCATATCTTGCCCAACATCGCCTCGACCCTGATCGTCTCGACTACGCTGGTCTTTCCCGAGGTGATCCTGATGGAGTCGGGCCTGTCCTTTCTCGGCCTCGGCGTGCAGCCGCCGATGACCAGCCTCGGCAACATGGTCGGCTACGGCCGCGAGTACCTGACCCGGGCCCCCTGGATCATGCTCGCGCCGGCCACCACCATCGTGGTGACCACGCTGGCGGTCTCCGTCATCGGGGATTGGCTGCGCGACCGGCTCGATCCCGAGCTGCAATAGCCCGCGCCGGGAGCAGGGGAGCCCTGTCCGGCCCAAGTTCCCGTTGCGCGCGTTCCCCCCGTGCGCTATCCGGCCGGAAAGGCCTGAGGCGGCTTCGAAATTTTGCCGCGCCCGGCCAGCCAAACCCGAGGACGGAAACCGCCATGCCAGCCTATCGCTCCCGCACCACCACCCACGGCCGCAACATGGCGGGCGCCCGCGGCCTCTGGCGCGCGACCGGCATGAAGGATGGCGATTTCGGCAAGCCGATCATCGCGGTGGTCAATTCGTTCACCCAGTTCGTGCCCGGCCACGTCCATCTGAAGGACCTCGGCCAGCTCGTCGCCCGCGAGATCGAGCAGGCCGGCGGCGTGGCGAAAGAGTTCAACACCATCGCGGTCGACGACGGCATCGCCATGGGCCATGACGGCATGCTCTACAGCCTGCCGTCGCGCGAGCTGATCGCCGACAGCGTCGAGTACATGGTCAACGCCCATTGCGCCGACGGCATGGTCTGCATCTCCAATTGCGACAAGATCACGCCCGGCATGCTGATGGCCGCGCTGCGGCTCAACATCCCCGCCGTGTTCGTCTCGGGCGGACCGATGGAGGCCGGCAAGGTCACGCTGCAGGGCAAGACCAAGGCGGTCGACCTGATCGATGCCATGGTCGCAGCCGCCGATTCCAAGGTGAGCGACGAGGACGTCAAGGTGATCGAGCGCTCGGCGTGCCCGACCTGCGGCTCGTGCTCGGGCATGTTCACCGCCAATTCGATGAACTGCCTCACGGAAGCCCTTGGCCTTGCGCTCCCCGGCAACGGCACGGTGGTCGCGACCCACGCCGACCGCAAACGCCTGTTCGTCGAGGCCGGCCACACCATCGTCGATATCGTGCGCCGCCACTACGAGCAGGACGACACTAGCGTGCTGCCGCGCAATGTCGCGAACTTCAAGGCGTTCGAGAACGCGATGACGCTGGACATCGCGATGGGCGGCTCGACCAACACGGTGCTGCATCTGCTCGCCGCCGCCCATGAGGGCGAGGTGAAGTTCACCATGCAGGACATCGACCGACTGTCGCGGCGCGTGCCTGTCCTTTGCAAGGTCGCGCCGTCGGTCGCCGACGTCCATGTCGAGGACGTGCATCGCGCCGGCGGCATCATGGGCATCCTGGGCGAGCTCGACCGCGCCGGCCTGATCGACACGTCGGTCTCGACCGTGCACGCGCCGACCATGAACGACGCGCTGGAGCGCTGGGACATCAAGCGCTCGAAGAGCGAGTCCGTCCGCACCTTCTTCCGTGCCTCGCCCGGCGGCATCCCGACCCAGGTCGCCTTCAGCCAGGAGCGTCGCTACGACGAGCTCGACACCGACCGCGAGAAGGGCGTGGTCCGCAACCTCGAGCACGCCTTCAGCAAGGACGGCGGTCTTGCCGTGCTCTACGGTAACCTCGCGCAGGACGGCTGCATCGTGAAGACCGCCGGCGTCGACGCCTCGATCCTGAAATTCTCCGGCCCCGCCCGCGTGTTCGAAAGCCAGGACGCGGCCGTGGAAGGCATTCTGGGCGGCAAGGTCGTTGCCGGCGAGGTCGTGGTCATCATCTATGAAGGCCCGCGCGGCGGCCCCGGCATGCAGGAGATGCTGTATCCGACCAGCTATCTGAAATCGATGGGCCTCGGCAAGGCCTGCGCGCTCGTCACCGACGGACGCTTCTCGGGCGGCTCGTCGGGCCTGTCGATCGGACATCTGTCGCCGGAAGCCGCCGAAGGCGGCAACATCGGTCTCGTCAGGACCGGCGATCGCATCGCCATCGACATCCCGAACCGCAGCATCACGCTGGAGGTCTCCGACGAGGAGCTGGCCAAGCGCCGCGCCGCGGAAGAGGCGAGGGGCGATGCCGCCTGGCAGGCGATCGGCCGCAAGCGCAACGTCTCGACCGCGCTTCAGGCCTACGCCGCGCTCACCACCAGCGCCGCGCGCGGCGCGGTGCGCGAGGTGAAGCGGCGCGCGCGCTAGGTCAGAACGCCCAGGAGAATTTGCCCTTGGCGGCGTGATCGGTGACCGTGTTGCCGATCTGACCCACATAGGAGAGGCCGACCGTGATGTGTCGGCCGATCGCAAGATCGAAGCCCGCCTCCGCGAGCAGCGAGTCGCGCGCAACCGGCACACCCGCGATCGTGAACGGGGCCGGGGCGACCTGGAACGCCATCACGGCAGCCGGGGTCACGTTGTTGAATGCATGCTGCCAGGCGACGGTCGTGCGGGGGATCAGCGTCATGTCGTGCGCCAGCGGCACGAAGGTCGCGGCGCGCCCGCCGAGCGTCGCATAGCCGGTTTCGAAGGTCTGCGCCGCAACGTTCAGCGCCGCCGGGCCGCCGAGTTCGGCGGTGGCATCGGTGTGCACACGCACCCAGGCAGCCCCGGCAAACGGCTCCAACGCAACCTTGCCGAAGGGGATTCCGTAGCCGATCTCGCCGAAGATCTGCCCGGTGCTGCCGTCAGTCCGTGAGGTCAGGCGATCAGCGAAGCCGACGATGTTCACCAGCCGATCGGTGTCGATCGTGTGGAACGCATACGCGCCGCCCGCCCGCAGGTTGACGTTGCCGAAGCGCCAGCCGCCGTAACCGGCAATGTGCGCGGTATCGACATTCGAGGAACCACGACCGTCGAGCATATTCTTGGTGCCAGTATAGCCTGCGGCCATTCCGAGACGGCCAGCGCCGCCGACGCGCGTATCGAAGCCGGTGATGAAGCCGGCAAGATCCCGCCGCACGCCGGCTGCATTGCCATCGCCATTGAAAGTGCCCCAGGCGCCCAAGCCCTGGGCCCAGAACACGGTGTCGGAGATCGCTCGCGGCGGCGCCATCGGGGCCTTCGTCACAATCGGCGATTTGCCGTAGGCGAGTGCGCTCTCCATCGCGTATGCCGCGAACGCGGCCTGCGATCCGCCGAACGACAGCGCGGCCATGGAGTCGATGTCGCCTCCATACGAGGCCTGCCGCAGCCGCCCCAGGATCGCGCCGCGCATCGCTAGGCTGTCATTCGCCAGCGTGCCGACCGTCGAGGCGTGCACCTCGCCCGAAAGCTGATCCAGCGCGGCGTTGAGTTGCGGCGAGGTCAAGCCAATCAGCGCCGAGAATGCGCCGCTGCCGCCGAGGAAAGCGGAATCGACCGCTCCCGCCGTCGCGACCTGGTTGCGGGTGCCGTTGATCAGGAACGGCGAGACGAGCGCCTGATCAAGCACGAGATAGACGTTGTTGGCGTCGTATTCGACGTGCGGCCGCGTGACGCCGAAATTGCCCGAGATCGCCAGCGCGCCGAAGCTGCCGCTGAGCGTGCCTGCTGCGTTCAGGACGGTGTAGTGCGTGCCCGGCGTGTAGGTCCCGCCGGTGCCGATGGCGCGGAGCGTGCCGGCGAGCGTCGCGTTACCGGTCACGTTGGTGCGATCCGCCGTGGCCGGCGAGACCTCGACCACGTAATTGCCGCCGCCGGCGAAGGTGAGATTACCGCTCACCGTGAGCGTGCCGATCGAGTTGCCGGGCGCGAGCGAGCCGCCGGCATTGATGATGGTGGACGACACCGTGCCGATGCCGCCCAGCGTGCCGCCGGCATTCACCGTGACGCCGCCGGTCGAGCTGATGTCGCCGTTGACCGACAAGGTGCCGCCGTTGACCGTCACGAATGCGGTTGTCGTCGACGTTCCGGTCAGCGCCCAATTCGAGGAGCCTGTCTTGTCGATCAGCCCCCAGCCGGCGTCGATCTGGCTCGCATCGAATGTGTTGGAGCCGGTGCCGGAGAAACGGATCGTATCGGAGCCGCTGCCGACGACTTGGCCGGTGAGAGTGGCGTTGGGTCCTTGCATCTCCAACGTGCTGCCGGCGCTATCGAACCGGACCCCCTCGGAAAAACTCGCGATCGTGCCGGCATTGACGATCGTGGTCGCGCCGGTGGCACGGACACCGCCGAATCCGCTGATGGTGCCGAAATTGTTGATCAAGTTGTTCGTGCCGCTGACCGTGATGCCCTCGAACTGAGACCCGGCGACGGTCGCGCCCGCCGCGATGTTGATGGTGGCGCCGCCGCTGCCGGATGCGGTCGCCGCGATGCCTGGGGCGAGAAAGCCGGCGGCGCTGCCGCGGACGGTGCCGGCGTTCACGTTCACGGTGATGCGGCCGTCTACCGCGTTTGCGACAATGCCGCCGCCGAAGGGGCCGTTGATCGTGCTTGAGGTCGTGATGTTGATGTTGCCGGTTCCCGCGGTGACGGCGTTGATGCCTGTGAATGTAGCATCGACCGTGCCGCTGCTCGTGACGGTGATGTCGCGAGAATTGGCGGCGTTGAAGATCACGGCATTGATGCCGAGGGCGCCGCCCGTGATCGCGCCAGCCTGGTGCACGGTCACGGCACCGGTGCCGTTCGTGCTGGCGTCGATGCCGCTCGCCGCCGGATCGGTGAGTGTGATCGCGCTGCCGGACGCCGTGTTGACGATGACGGAGCCCGATCCCGTGGCGCCGCTGCTCGCGTTGATACCGAAGTTTGTCGCGAAGATCGTGCCACCGGTCTGGTTGACTGTGACGTCGCCGCTGCCGGCGGTCGCTATCGCGAGGATGCCGGTGCCGAACGACGTGGCGGCGCTGGCGCCGCCGATGGTCGCATTCGACGTCACGGTCATGGTCCCGGTGCCGAAGACGTCGAGACCTCTGGCCGCGGTGGCGCCGCTGGCGTTGACGATGGCGCCGTTGCCGGTCAGTGCGACGGAGACGTCCCCGCCGCTGATCAGGGCGCCATCGCCGAAGGACGACAGCGTCGTCAGCGAGCCTCCGTTCAGGGTCATGTTTATCGAGCTGGCAGCAATGAGCTGCATGGCCGTCGATCCCTGGAAGTTCGGGGTGACGGGGGTTCCGCTCGTCCCCATCGTGATGGTGCCGGGCCCGTTGGTGTTCATGTTGAGGCCGATGCCGGAGCCGGCCGTATTGCTGGCGCTGCCGTTGCCCGAATAGACGATGTTCCCGGTGCTGGTGCTGATGTCGAGCGCGTGCACCGCCTGGGTGGTGGTCACCGCGCCGTTGTTGACGACGTTGATGCCGGCACCGTTCGCGCTGATCGCAAGGCCATAACCGCTGACCGTCTGGCCCGTATTGATCGTGGCGCTCACGGCCCCCGCGCTGAAGGCCTGCGAGCGATCGACTGACGACGCCGTTGCGGCGTCGGTATTCGTGGTGTTGGTGGTGACGGTGCTGTTGCAGGTGACCGTGTTGGGACCAGCGGTGACGGCGCAGGCGGCGAGCGCGCTGCCGGGATGCCCGGCAATGACGGCAATGAATGCGCCCGTGAAGGCCGTGCTGGCGAGCAGGGCGCGCCTGTGGCCGAGGGCGAGCTTCCCGCTCAAGGCGCGCTGGTGGCGCCGTGACACTGGTCGATGATGCATCCTTCCATCCCCTGCCGGCGGGTTCGCTTAAGTAACTGGCAGTGATTCCCAACCATGAATTATGGCAAATCCGGCTGCGGGCGTCAGCAGGACGCGATGCAATCAGCGCGCGAGAAATGCACAAGATGCGGTCACACCCCGGGGCTGTTGGCGGATTTTCCGGAGAGTGTGATCCGGCGGCAACGCCAACCCGCACCGACAGCGGCGGGCCGCGCCACCGTCGGGTGCGAGCGGCACCAGCAGGCGCCTGGTCGAGCGTTGCGGATCCGCCGGGGCGCCATGATCGTCGATCGCGAGCCGCGACCATTGGTCGATGGATCGACAGGCGCGCCCGAATGGTCAACGAGTCCTTAGCAGCGGGCGCAGGCCGGCCGTTTGCATTAAGGATGCCCCGACGAACTTCGGCAGCTCAGAATTTTGCGGCGTATACTGCCAGCTACCTTCGCAAATCCGTTTCGGGCAATTGGGGCACCACAACAATGTCTCGCACTCTCGCTGTCGTTTTCTCAACAGTCGTCGCTGCGATTTCAATGACCGGTGCGGCTTCCGCCGGCTGCTACAATTGCTACACGCCGCCGCCGTGCACGACCTGCTACCAGCAGCAATACGTGCAGCCGCAATACCGAACTGTCGACGAGACTGTGATGGTGTCGCCGGGCTCCGTCGTGGCGCACCGCGCGCCGGCGCAGTACCGCACCGTGATGGTGCCGCAGACCGTGATGGTGGCGCCGCCGAGCGTCCAGTACGAGCGCATTCCGCCCCAATACGCCACGCGCCAGCGCGTCGAGATGGTCCAGCCGGGGTATTCGTATTACGCTCCGGTGCAGATGGGGTGTGCGTCCTGCGGCGGCTACTGAGCTAGAGCAACAACGCAGAATTCAAGCGGCGCTCCCTCGGGGGCGCCGCTTTTCTTTGCAGTCGGCAAATGATGCCCGGAAACGGAAGCGACTCCAAACCGGGCCTCGCAACCGGCGACGCCTTGGGAGATGTCGCCAGTGTCCGGGATTGCCGAGAGGGCATAGGGCAAGGGAACAGGCTGACGCTCGCCTGACAGATCCGATGCCGGAGAAGGGGACGGGCGCCAACTTCGCGTTGCCATGCGCCGTCGACTACGTTAAGCGACAGCCACTCCGGGTTTGGAAGGGTGGCCGAGTGGTTTAAGGCACCGGTCTTGAAAACCGGCGTGCCCGCAAGGGTACCGTGGGTTCGAATCCCACCCCTTCCGCCAGTATATTGTTCTCCACTGTTCGCAGTCGTTCGAACTCCACAGCAAAATCAGTGACTTGAGCCGAAGAGCTGTACATCGCAGTTCGCCGGTGTTCTTCCTAATCCAGTCACTGACCGTAGTTTTTGCCCGTGGGTTCGGAGGACGGTTTTCTGGAGGAACAATGGCGGGAAGGCTCAAACCGCTCGACGTGGAGCGTCAAACGAAGCCCGGCAAGTACGCCGATGGCGATGGGCTCTACTTGATCGTCACCGGACCAACATCGAAAAGCTGGTCATACAGATATTGGAAAGATCGCAAAGAGCGCTGGCACGGCCTCGGCTCCTTGAAGGACGTGTCGCTTAAGGACGCACGGCTCGCGCGCGACGCGGCCCGCCTGCGCGTGAAGGGCGATCGTAGCACCGCGGGCGTCGACATCGTGCGCGAGAGGCGAAAAGCGCGGGAAGAGGCGAAAGCCGTCGAGGCGAAGTTTGCGTTGCCGACGTTCGAGGAGTGCGCAGAAGCCTACATCCGGGCGAACTGGTCGAGTTGGAGCGAGAAACATCGCGACCAGTGGCCGTCTTCTCTCAAGCGTTACGCCTACGATAGCATCGGTAAGCTGACCATCGCGGAGATCAAGCCGAGCCACATCCACGATTTGCTCGAACCGATCTGGGTGGAGAAGCGCGAGACTGCGAACCGGGTTCGCGGCCGGATTGAAACGATTATCGCGAAGAACGTTGATATCGACGATCCGGACTTTCGTAATCCGGCCGAGCTTACGAGGCAGTTGCGTGAAAAGCTACCAAAGCGTCCCAAGCGGGTTGTCCGCCATCATCCGGCATTGCCGTATACCGAGGCGCCAGCTTTCATGAAACTTCTTGCCGGCGCGTCCGGGACTGCTGCCGCAATGCTACGATTCCTGATCTTCACGGGCTGCCGCACGAACGAGGCGGTCGAAGGGCATTGGTTGGAAATCGATCGCCCGAGCTCGACCTGGAAGATCCCGGGCGAGCGAATGAAGATGGATCAAGACCATTACGTTCCTTTGACCGAGCCCGCGTTGGCAGTCCTCGACGAGATGCGAGACGGCCGTCAAGGCGAACTTATCTTTGCCAATCCCGAGGGTGGGACATTCTCCGAAAATGCGATGCTCGCGGTACTTGACCGGCTCGGCTACGGGCATGTGACGGTGCACGGTTTCCGGTCAACCTTCGCAACTTGGGCTGAGGAATGCACCGACTATCCGGACGGTGTGCGCGAGGCTGCGCTGGCCCACAAGTACAAGAGCGAGACGACCGCTGCCTATCAGCGAGGCCAGAAATTAGAAAAGCGCCGGTCGTTGATGAAGGATTGGGCCGTATTCCTCACGGGCGCTAATGTGGCCCAATTAAACGATCGCAGGGCAGGGTAGGCGCCTGGAAGGAGCGCGATCTACTCGGGCCCCGCGGCGGCCTATCGTTTCGGCACTGATCTACTAGTCGACGGCCTGTGATAGCCAGTGAACGGCGTTTGTCGTGATTGCCTGCCAGCTGACGAAAACAGGCAGATATCCGGCTCAAGCGAGGACTGCTGACCGGAGCGGTTTTGATTGATGGATTCCGCAATCAGTTGGGCTAGCGGTGACTCGCTAGGATTGCCAAGCTGATGAATGAGACCCGCTCGCGGCGTGCCATGAGTGGAAACAAGAACTTGGTGTTTAGGTGTTGCTGTCACGGCCCACGACAAGATCAGCCTTCTCCCAGCAGAAGGTCGCGATCGGCCACTCTCTGCATCCAAGAGATGCTTTCGAGCCTCGAATGCCATGTGTGCGCATCGATCTTGGTGATGCAGTGAATCATGTGTTCCGGATGTAGGCAAAAACGATGCTCTGTGGCTGCCAGCTTTAAAAGCGAAGCCTCGATGGCGCAGCCCGAAGCCACGGAGGGGAGAGTCATCTGATAGCGCTCGCCGGTCAAACGGAAAAAGCCTAAGTCCGCCATGACGGCAAACAATTCGATCCACTCATCTTCTACTGAAAGGCTGAATGCTGTGAGATCTCTCATCAGCAGCTCCAAAAATTTGGTAGCCCCTGACGAGAAGCGGATCGCATAGATAATTTCAAGGGAGCTGATTTGTTTCTTCAACGTTGTGTTGTGCTCGAAACGCTCCTGTAAGGCTCGATCGGCAGCTGCCGCGGCCAACAACCAGCGGCCGAGAAACTCTGCTTCACCCGGGCCAGGGCCCTCGACTAGGACCCACTGATCTTTATCGGGCAATGAATTAGCCATTGTGTCTGTCTGCATTCTGAGGGTTTCCGGTAATCGCCTGACCATTCGTTTCAATCCGCATGTGCCGCGAGACACCCGCACGCACCGACGCGCTGCTACGACCTGTGTCGCCAACCTCCGCGACAACTTGCTCGCGCCGAAGCGAACATCGGCGCGGCGACCGCCTCAATGCTCTCCCCCGACCTTCGATGCGACTGCATTGAATCCATATGTGGACGGTCGCGAGTTCAGCAACCATATGACCGAGTCTCCCACATGCTGCGCACGTCGCCTATAGGTCCACGTTACGTGAGCACCATTTTTACACAGCCTGGGTCGCAAGCAGACGAGAGCCTAAACGCCCATCGCCATCAAGGCGTTTCAGCCGCGTGGGGTTGTCTCGAACGGAAATCGTAGATCGCAACCGTAGCTTCCGTTGGATGCGCCGAAAAGCAATGACCGGTCAACGGCATGTGGAGGATGGAGTATCCGCTGATCTGCAAAGATCCACACCATCTCTTCGGCACACGAACTAGTACAGATGCAGGCCGCCTGTGGATCGTTTCA
The DNA here is from genome assembly GCF_055811355.1 of Bradyrhizobium sp. WSM4873. NCBI lineage: Bacteria > Pseudomonadati > Pseudomonadota > Alphaproteobacteria > Hyphomicrobiales > Nitrobacteraceae > Bradyrhizobium > Bradyrhizobium sp. WSM4873. Next base: position 98,290 of record NZ_JBVVPS010000023.1, read on the forward strand.
GGGCGATTCGCGCGACATGCGGGCGAATTTTTCAAGTACTTATCGTCAATGCTCCTGCAAAACTTTGGTAATGTTGGATAATACGCAGAACAACTTTCAGGGTAACTCCCCCGCGAAAAGCGTGCCAGGAGGGGCACTTTCAGTGTGTTGCGGTGATAGGCCGCGTTACATCAACTTAGGTCTGTTCTGAATCGAGTGCCTTGCTGTTTAGTCGAATAGCGATGAACAACTAGGTGCATCAATGTTCGGAACGAAAACTGCAAGCGGTCCCGCTATCGTCGCGACTGTTAATGAAACAATGGCAGCGCTGCGCATCGGCCGCGCCAAGCTCTATGAGCTTCTGAACTCCGGAGCGCTGGAAAGTTACCTGGAAGGGGCTTCTCGGAAGATTACTTGGCGCAGCATCGACGCATACGTCGAGCGCCGTTTGGCGGAAGAATCCGAGCGCCGGGGCACTGAGTAGCATCATGCAGCCCGCGATTGGATCTCCCGCAATGGTGACGTCGTCGAGCCGGCGTATGGATGCCGTGACTCAGCAGGTGCCTCTTCCTAGCGAAGGGAGGATTTTAGGCATTTCAAGGCACTTACGCCGGAGTTTGGGTCAAGCCCGCTTCATTGAAACTCAAGGCGTTTCAACTTCGTCGCCCAAATGCCTTACCGCTGAAGGTAAGGTTGGCTCGTCTCCAGCCACCGGTTCCGACCCGACTAAACACGAGTTCGCCGTAGCTATTCCTGAACCGGATCCGCCGGACAAAAGAAAGCGCCCCCCGAGGGCAAATCGGGAGGCGCCGGCTTTCTTTGGTACTTGGGCAGCTGCTAATTCTGCATACCCGAACGAGGAGCTTCGTTCAAGCGTCGTCACGCATGGGGGGCGCTCATGAGCGATGCTTATGATTGGGATGACGGCGATACTATCGTCCCGGCGCAAGGAGCGATCGCCGTCTATGAAAACCTTCGCGGCAACGTTGTTGTGCGGGAGCAGGTCCCGTATCCGGAAGACGACAAGTCCATTGTCTTCCTTCCCAAATATGCGGAAGTGATCGTCCGCCGGATCATCGAAGTTGCTGGCTTGCAGTTTGCGCTGGTCCCGATTGGCAGCCCGGCGATCGGCAGCTCGTCAAGCGCCAAGGACGCCACTGCCGCGGAACGCCAGCGTCGGCGGCGCAGCAAGCTGCGTGACGACCGTGACTCTGAACGTGACGATGCCCAAATTATCACGGGTGTCACGGCCGCTCAGCCGCCGGTCCCCTCTGATCGTGCCCAACTCGTCCTCGTGCCCTCTCATGCTGAGGAGGGCGAGGAGGAGGAGGTCCGAGACACGGCGCTTGCGCGCTGACCGAACCGCCGCGTTCGGTCGGCCGTAGGCACCGCGGTTGCGGGTCTGCTCGGTGGCTCCCGCCGCAATCAAGGTACTTCGGCCGGCCGTCGCGAGAATAGCGACGAGTCGAGATCGGCCATGATCTCGTCGCCGGGGCGGGAAGAGCACAGCTCTCTCGCCCGCCGATGAATGACCGCAGCGCGCTTGGGCGCTCAATTCTGAGCTAGAGCCGGCTTCACCGGCAATCTCGCGGGCTCTCACCCTGGCGGAACGGACGACGAAGCCGCATGTCAGGTTCTCCGGCCCTGCGCGCAGTATCACGATCGGCGCGCGATATACCGAGGCAACTCATATCCCCCTGTCGAATGGGTCCGACCCCCATTCGGAGGACCGACTGATCGCACGTCACGCGATGCCCGGATAAAGCGAGTGGAAATCGTGGTCCGAGACCGTGTCTCTTCCCTGGTAGCGGGGAGGGGAGGACGACGGAGGAGGAGCTATGTCCTAAATTCACGAGCAGCCTGACGGCTTCACAGCCAGACAGGCACGAGCACCGACGGGCTCGGAGCCGTGCGTGCCCATCGGCACAACACGCACCTGGTACGGCAACCGCGTCGCCTTGGCATGCACCTGCTTGCTCGGCCACACGACGCGCTCGCCTCAAGCCGTTCGAGGTCACTCAAGGTTCAAAACCCGCGATCGGGGGTCGTGAGTCACCGCGCTGACTCGCCTGTCTCATGAGACAGTCGCAGCAACGCTAACGAGCGATCCAGCTCTGATCGCAATATGGCGTCGGCGACGGCTATCACGGCCGCCGCACGCATCGGGCCGCGTGTTCGATACCTACGCGGCCAATCCCTTCACCATCGCGCGGCCGTTGCGCGCCGATCTCGGCCGCCATTTCCGCATCACCAATTTGCGCAACGGGGCGTCGATCGAGGCGCTGTCGACCGACCTCGGCCCGTTTATCGCAAGCCGCTGCGTCGATCTCGGCCGCGCCGGCGCCGATGCGCTCGGGATCGGCGGTCTCGGCTTCGTGCGCGTCGAGCGGCTGGATTAGAGCCCGGCACAGTTGATCACGACATAACCGAAGGACCTCCTGACATGAAGCCACTGGTCATCATGGTTGGCGCCGACAAGGGCGGCGTCGGCAAGACAACCGTCAGCCGCGCGCTCGACGACTACATGCGGTACCGGCAGGTCGGCTGCAGGATCTACGATGCCGAGTGGCCGGCCGGAGATCTGCGCCAGTTCGCGGCCGCCAGTGAAGTGGTCGACATGCAGTCGGTCGACGACCAGATGCGCGTGTTCGATCGGCTGACGGGCGTCACGCTGATCGACATCAAGGCCGGCCTGTTCACCGAGGTGCTGGACCAGCTCAGCCGCACCGGGCTGCTCAACGACGTGCGCGCAGGCCGCTCCAATCTGGCGCTGCTGCACGTGCTCGGTGCGCGGCGAGCCTGTCGGAGATGGCGGCGATCTCGGAGAAACTCGGCGCCGGCGCGCATCATCTGCTGGTGAAGAACTACGTCAACGAGGCCGGCTACAAGGAATGGGATGCCGATCCGCGCTTTGCGGGCTTCCTCTCCAGCCGGGCTGGCCAGATCCTCACCATCCCGCATCTGGAGGCGCGCGCCTGCACCGAGGTGCAGCGGCAGGGCCTGGCGTTCGGCAGCTTCATCGAGAAGGCCGAATCGCGGATTCTGGTCAGCTACGTCCGCGCCTGGTTGCGTGAGACGTTTGCGGCCTTCACCGGTGCGGGCATCCAGGAGCTGATCGAGCAGAGCAGGGCGTAGGAGCGGGGGCAAGTCCGCCGGGCTGCGCTACCTCTCTCGCCGCAAGCAAGAGTGAGGGGAGCTCGACGTCCTCTCGTGTCAAACCTCCCAGACTTTGAGCCCGGTGCGGGGTGCCCCTCGCGCCGGGCTTTTCTATTTGTGTGCGTCCATCACCCGCGTTCGGTTCTTGACCTTGATCCAGTCCTTCGTCGGCCCAAGCTGGCGGTTCAGCGCGCTTGCGTAACTATTCGTAAGGTATTGTGCATGTAAAATAGGGTCTTTCCGAGCCTCAGTAATTTTACAATTTAGATTGCCATGACCTCAGATGAGAGTGAAGAACTGGCCGTTTTGACGCGGGAGATCGCTGATAAGGCAACCTATGTTCAGAATCAGACAATCCTGATCGATGTCCTTGAGCGGGACGGACACGAGGTATCCGACTATCGGAGAGAGCTAGCCAGAGAGCGGTCGAACTTGGCAACTCGGATCGCGAGGCAGTTTCGGCTGCTCGAAATAGCATCGGCTAGTGAAGGACATGAGACAGGCGCCTCAACTCAAGGATAACAATGTCGGATCGCCGGAAGATCGAACGGGCGGACGTCGACTTAGCCGCTTATATTTTCGGAGATGGCGGCAGCCAACGTTGCCGCGTGTTCAACATCTCGGAGGACGGGGCGGGGATCGAGTTGAAGTCGAAGTTGCACATTCGTGCCACATTCAAGATGATGTTGGAAAGAGACCGTATCATCAGAGATTGTCGTCTTGTTTGGTGCAGTGACACTCGCATCGGCGTTGTCTTCAAAACAGATTGAATCGGCTAGCGCTATCCGCAGATCTTCGTTGCGATTAATCGCGCTGGTCAAAATTCCCGTGCAATCGCAGGATGCGTGCGGTTCTTCACTTTGATCCAGTCCTTGGACCTGCCGCCGCTGTACCGGCGATCGCTGCGTTTCGACACCAGGCCCTCGAGGCCCATGCGGCAGGCGGCGCCGAACAGATCCGGGCCGATGCCGGCTGCCTCGAATGGCGCGACGAACATGCCGTCGGGCCGGCCGCGCAGCACCCGCGCCAGATTGGCCTTGCGCATGCTCAGGGGCAGCTGGCGCAGATCCTCGCCGCCGAGGGCGAGGACATCGAAGGCGTAGAGCTGTACCTGGTCGTCGTGCTTGCGCGAATGCAGCGCGTTGAAGTCCGAGACGCCGTCGACGCCGAGCACCACTGCTTCGCCGTCGATCACGAAGTGCTGCTCGCGGTTTTCCAGCGCGGCCTGCGCGATCCATGGGAATCGGGTGGTCCAGTTGTGGCCGTTCTTGGTGATCAGCCGCACGGCCTTGCCCTGGCGCTCGACGCGCAGGCGGTAGCCGTCATATTTGATTTCGTGGATCCAGTCGGGACCGACGGGCACCGTCTTCGCTGCCGTGGGCAGGCAGAACTCGAACGCTTTCAGCATGGCCAACAGATAGGGCCTAACGCGGCCTTTTTGGAGTCGGCCGGCCTATTTCAGTGGCTTCCGGCGCGGCTTTCCAGCCGGGTTCCTTACCAGCGGCCGCATGACCTCGATGCTGGTGAGAGCGGGGTCGAAGCCCTTCGGCAGTACCGGCAGCTCGTCCGGCGCGGCATCATTGCAGTCGGGGCAGGGCTCCCCGGCGCCGCCGCAGCCGCAGGCGTTTGGCCCGTCCCACGGGCGATCGGGATGGTTCTCGCAAACCCAGTGGGTGCCGTCACAGCGGGCGCATGCCACGTCCGGTCCTCCGTCAATGTGCCGTGGGCTCTTCCTCGATCTCCTGGCCGTGCAGATGGTCGAGCACGTCACCGAGGTCGCGCATATCCAGCATCTTGCCGCAGACCGGGCATCGGATGAAGTGCTCGCGATCGTCTTGCGGCGCGGGGCCTGCCGGCTTACCCTCTCGGTACATCATGCTGCGGCGCCCTTCAGCGGCAGCGTGAGCTGTATGTCGAAGCGCCTGGTCGCGTTGGCGCTGATGAAGCCCTCGAGGGCGGGGGAGACTTCATCGTCGTTGTCGACCGCGCGCTGGGCCAGCGCGTCGGCGACGTCTGAGGTCGCGTCGCGCGACCATCCCTCGATCGCGTTGAAGCACACGATGCGGACCGGATAAGCGTACTGGCCAGAGAGGAGCCCTTGCAGCACGGTCTCAAGGTCGGTCTCGGCTTCGTCGGTCTCGCGCCAGGCGCAGCCGGCACGCGCGCCGAAGTCTTCGAGGACAAGGTAGATGTCGCGATCGAGCCGATCGGCCGGCACGATCGAGGGCGAGGAACGCATACGCTTACTCCATACAAACGACCGGGCGGAGACACGGCCCCGGCTTCAGGGGGGCTTTTGAGGGTGGCCGGGGCCGCTCCGCCAGCTCGGGCGGCGAGCCGGCGCGGATTCAAGTGGGTGTCCCTTTTGGGGGTTCCGAGTCGACCAATAAATTCTCATGCCGGCGACCTATCTGGACCGCTGCTTTTACGGCGTAATTGATTTCCTTGATTTGGATGCGGCCATTGGCGGCCCGATCCCGCCTTCTCGGCCAGCTTGCGTCCGGCGGCTTCCGGACCTGCCGAGGGGCAGCCTTCGACGTGTTTCACGGTAAAAGCAGGCGAGTACCGCGAACCCCAGCGCTGGCGCATCAGTTAATTTGAGCGGCCGCGCGTTGAATAATGCAAACTGATCGTCATTTAAAAATCGCTGCTCAACCAGTTTTGTAACATACGATATGGCTGCGTTCCTATGAAAGATATAGGTTTATTGTTTCGGCCCGATGTCGCGACTGAATAATCTAATTAAATGTGAGAATTATCAAACGCCTGCAGGAGCGTAGCCATGAAAACGATGATGATCCCTTTAGTCGCTGCGGCACTATCGTTTGGTTTCGGAATTTCTGCTCCCGCTCTGGCGTGTAACGGCAACGGCAATTGCTCAAACGCCCCCGGCCAGGTGAGGGGTGCACCGGGGCCAATTGCTGGCGCAGGCCTTCCGTTGCTAGCTATTGGGTATGGTGTGTACTGGCTCGTTCGACGCCACAGATCTCGTAACCGGGCACTAGACGGCAGTGAATAGACAATGATGGGGACGCGCGCAGCCGAACTGAAACGCGCAATATCGCAAGCCCAGAGCGAGTAAGGCCGCCTCGAGTGGGGCGCGCCTCTTCTCGACCGCATGTCCCGGTTCGCTTCACTCTTTCCAGTGCAGCTTGGCGCAGTTGGGGCATTGATACACCCCGACTTCGCGACCGGACTGGGTATCGAGAACGAAGGTTCTCACGATTGTCGGGACGTCGCAGTTGTCGCAGCGTGGATGCTGCTCGGCTCTGGCCACTCGCTTCAGCATTGATTCGGTCCCCAACCTGCGCATGTATACAACGCGCGTCCGATGGGTGCCTTCACGCAAGTTAAACGCGCAAGCGGTGCGCTACCGGTGCCATGGCCGCCGGCGGCCCTGGATCTCGCGGGCCTTCCTGATCTCATCGTAGCTGGTCTGCCCGTGCAGATCGTCCCACGCGGTCCGGAAGCGCGCCTTGGCTTCGTTAAGGCTGCCGGCGCCGCCGCGGTGCTGGTCGCGCTGGGGCACGTTCGGCAGGAAGACCGACCATGACCACCCGCCGGTTCCGCCGACGCCCACGCCGTGGAAGATCCGCCCGATGACGAGCTCGTCCCAGATCACCTCGTAATCGTCGGGTGCGGTCTCGCCGCCAATTACGGTGCGGCGCATGGTGAGGTCGTCGGGCATCGCGAACGCCATCATGGAATTTTGGTTTTTTGCAAGCGCTGACGTAAGCGATGTCCGATTCTTCCGGAGGTGAAGCTCGTCCACAAATACGAATGCCGGCGTGCGACCATGGGCGGGCGCACCCTCGATAACAATTGCTTCCAGAAAAGAAGCATACCTTCGAAATTGGATCTCTTTGACCGGTTTGTGGGCATGGTAAAACCCCGCGGCGGCACTCAATGCAATATGAGAACGGATCATACCTGCCGCCGCGACAAAGCCCAAGCCCGCTTGTTTGGCGTCGGTTGCAGAAAATAGCCTCTCCGTACCGCAGGCGATGGCAATGTGACCCACCGAGGAGCTTCGTTGACCGTGACGGTATCGATACCGTCACGGGCGTCACGGCGGCTCAGCCGCCGATCCCCTCTGATCGTGCCCAACTCGTGTTGGTGCGCTCTCCTGCCGCCGGAGGCGAGGAGGAGTTCCAAGAAACGGCGCTTACGCGCTGACCGAACCGCCGCGTTCGGTCGGCCGTTGGCTCCGCGATTGCGGGTCGGCTTCGGTGGCTCCCGCCTCAATCAAGGTACATCGGCCGACCGTCGCGAGAATTGCGACGAGTCGAGATCGGCCATGATCTCGTCGCCGGGGAGGGAAGAGCACAGCCCTTTCCCCCGGCGATGAATTACCGCCAGCCCGCCGCGAGCTCAAGCAGACGCCGCTTTGGCGATCGGAAACAAAATGCGCGGGTTCACGGTGTGCCCATCCCTCCCCGCGGCCTTCAGGTGCCCGGCAACCCCGGGAGCGGTTGAAGGCAAGTCGCAGCCGTCAGCGGGATGACAACCCGAACCGGCCGACTTGCGGGATGAGCCGAAAAAATCATCCCAATCGTCACGCCCCTCCACAAGGCGCGACGGGCGGACGCGGCGGGGTCAACGCCGCCCGAACTCCAGTAGAGTTCGGAGGGCAGCCAAGTACGCGAGGCCGAGTGGGCCTTCTCCCTCGTCAGGAGCTTCAAGTCTTTTCCCGGACTGACTAGGCAAGGCGAGTCAGCCTCCGAGAGAGCTGAGACTGCTGGTGAGACATCTTAAGAATTAGCAGAGTGTCTCACTGCTACGGCTCCTAGCAGCACGGAAAGACACTCGCGCCTGAGGTCGATACCCCCAACAACGGGATGATGGGCCTGAGCGCGCACTAGCAGGGCAATCTGCCTCGAATCCGCCTCGTGAGACGACGCGAGTCATCGCGCTGACTCAGATGAGACAGGTGTCTCAGGGGGGGGCCCGGTTAGGAAACCAATATGGAAGAGAGACTTAGCGGGAGACACCCCACCGGCAGGCCGGTGAGACACCGGGGCGGTGATGCAAACCTTTGCCCTAGCAATCAGGCGCTCAGCCGCTGAGTCATCGCGCTTCAACCCATCCATGTTCCTGGCGGGTGGCGCTCGTCACGCGCTCTCCTTGCGTCCATCATCGCATCGTAGGTACGTCGCAGTTCGGATCCGGGCGGCGCCTCTGCCCCTTGCTCATCCAATTCAGGCAAAAAGGCGAAACCGAACGCACGGTTTAGTTCGCGCTCGTATGCTTCAACGGCTCCATAGTATTGCGCGAAATAGTCGCGGACGTCGCGCTGACCGGACAAGCGGCTTCCCTCACTCAGGCCGAGATTGGACACCGAACAGGCCAGCTTGTGACGGTGACTTCTGCCCCTTGCTGGCTCGCAAAGGTGTATCTGCTCGTTTACTGAGCTGCTCATGCATGGTTGGCGGCCTGTAGAAACTGAGCAGTCCTTGGCCGGTGTCGTCGCTGCGCGTTGTCGACCGCGGTAAGGTCCGTCGCTCGCAGCCCGGGATCACAATCTGCAATCCAGCTGAGGTACGCTCCACATTCGTCATCCTGTGCCTCCTCACTATTCACCAATGGTCCACCAGTGTCGTCCTAGAATAACCTCACCCAAGCGCATGAAGGCGTCGTTTTTTTGAGCGGATCGCAAAACGATTGTAACTTAAAAGCGGTAGCCTTAAAAGCGGTCAGTTGGCTGGATCGGCCTTGTGAAAAAGACGCACAAGGGGCCGCTTCGGGATGTTCTGGCAAGAAACATGCGCCGGCTGCGCGCTGAGCGTGGCCTAAGCCAGGAGGCGCTGGCGCATGAGTGCGGCATCAACCGGACCTACCTGAGCGGAGTCGAACGGTCCGAGCGTAATGTCTCGCTCGACAACATTGCGCGCATTGCCCGAGGACTCAGGGTGAAGCCATGGATGCTCCTGGATGACAGTTCTGGAGCATAAAAAGAGATTTTTCGTGAGTTGCGCAGTCCTGTAGAGCCTTGAGGCCACGATCGATTGACCAGCAGGCTAGCCGATATGACTCACTGTGGCGCCTCGTCCGAAAGCCCCATCGTTCCGGCGTGAGACAGTGAGTCGCCGCGCTGACTCAACCTGTCTCATGAGACAGTCGGCCGCGACGCCGATGAGCGATCCCGCTCTGATTTCCATGACTTACGGCCGGTTCGAGGCTATGAGACAGGAAACGAGACATGCGAGCCACGAGCAACGCTCACACTGCCCGGTTGTCCAGTGTTCGGCCTCTTGGACATTTCTGCTTTCCAGCACCCTAGTGTCAGCTGTCGGAAGTCGCTATAGCGCCTGCACGTTTGATCTCTATGATCGCAGAATAGAGTTTTTCTTTTCATTATCAGTCGGTTATATGAGGTCGACGCAAGGCGTCGCCGAATATGACCGACGTGCTTGAATTTGCTCGTAAAGCGCGATGAATAATCACCAGAGGAGCAGCAGCCCGTCTGGGCCTCTGGGTGGGAAGCGGAAGTGCGAGAGCGTGCATCCCATGCTTCCATTCCATCCAGTCGCGATTGCGGCGCCAAGCCTCGTAATGGGCCTTCCGAGCAGATTAATTTCCCAAAGATCAGTAATTGCCGATTGAGACTCGCGTCGGGTCGAGACTTCGCCATATTTGGTTCCTCAAAAAGATATTCACACGCAACTATGCGACTGAGCAAACCTCGCCAAAAAGTGCTGTAGCGCGCCTTGCGATTGCTTCACGAGTCGCGCGGGGGACTTGCCTGTATGCCTTCGCTCTTGGATATCGCATTTCTTGGATTTGTCGTCCCTCGGGGTAAAGAGTGTCGTGCTCCGCCCAATTATCGAACGCAAGCCGGTCGACATTGTCGACGAAGGTTTCGGCTGGCGTGTTCTCGGCGAGGATGAGCGAATGATCTTCGAGTTCTATATGATAGTAGGTAAAAGTCTGGGGCACAGTGTACTCGCGAATTATCGAGGTGCCATTGAGCAGGGCACTTGCTTGAACAAGTGCGTTACTTACCAAGATCGCATGGTCCGGAGAGATCAGAAGGTCGCGTGACGGAACATTGTCGTCAAGCGCGTGTGCCTTGATGCGGACAGGCAGGACTCTCATCGGATCGGTGAAACGAGTAGAAACCGTTTGTCTTCCGAGCCAACAGACTGGCGCCGGCCGGCCCTGCGTGGTCATCACCAAATCTCCTCCCTTGATCTTTTCGACCGGAACTTCTCCATCGACAGTTCGAATCAAGGTGCCGGCCATAAAGCAAATGGTCTGATTGCCAGAATAGAGATAAAGCTTACGCGCGGTTTCATCTTCTCCGCTTGCAAACGCTGTGTCTGTGAAAAAGTAGGATGGGCCGAGCGTCGTCCCGTCAGGTAGCAGACGGGTTGCGATGAAGCCATTTATGCCTTCGCTATTTGTAGCGAGAGATACGAATTGATATGTGCCATTCAGGCTGGAAGGCGACCCATTCGTAATCGAAAATCGATCATTCGGCACGTCGCCTAAAAGCGTCCCACTGTCGCTACTGCCGTTCGAGATTGTGTCGCTTGCCGTTGCGGACGTAATCAAAACGGGGTTGATACCGACTGCCGGGCTTCCATCATGCAATTCCCAGGAAGTGCCTCCAGTCGACACCACGTCGAAACTGCACAGATACATGTACTGAAACGCTTCCGAAGGCGGCGGATAAGTCCCGCTCGCATCGATGATCGTTTCAATTGAGCTCGTGTTGAAGATTTGCGCCCGCTGGTCAGCCGTGAAGGTGAAGCCTTGGGCGACCAAGGTGTCATGTCCAGCTCCCCCAGCGATCTGGAAGGCCGTCCCGACATCGCCGACGGTGAACGTGGTACCTGTGTTGTTGGTGCTGACGATGGTGAAGCCACTGACGGTCGTATGCGACAGGTCCAGGGCCGAGCTGAAGGTCGCCAGGCGATCGTTTTGGCTGAAACCCAAGAAAGACTGAATGTTGGCCGTGTCGGCACTATTGATGTTGAGCGTGAGGTTATCGCCGTTACCGTAGACCGTGGCGATCTTGGAGAATGTGTTGGCGGTCAGGTCATAAGTTGCGTCGGTCTGGGGATAGACCCAGTTGCTGAAGAACTGGAGGCTTGTCGTGGAGTAGCTAAGAGTGGCATCGCCTTTGATGACGTCGTTGCCGTTCCAGTTCGAAGGCGTATAGACCATCACCATGAGATTGCCGGTGCCGTCGACTTCGATGGGTAAGCTGCCCAGCGTTAGCTGCGCGCCGCCGTTGGTCGGGTTGCTGAGCACGATCCGCTCGAAGCCGGTAAAGGCCGCCAGCTGATCGATGCGAAAGGTCCCGCTACCGACCAGATTCAGGACGTCTGTTCCGATACTGCCGGTCAGATTGTCGCCGGCGTTCAGCGTCGCCGCCGTGCCATAAACGGTTGCGCCCGACGCTGGCGCTACAACCGTGTCATTGCCGGTGGTAAGCGTTGCGTCGCCCGGTGAGGGTGGTGGTGCGATGTAGGTGCCACTCTGATCCGTGATGGTCTCGACTGAACTCGTTTTAAAGATGGCCGCTCGCTGGTCAGCCGTGAAGGTGAAGCCTTGGGCGACCAAGGTGTCATGTCCAGCTCCCCCAGCGATCTGGAAGGCCGT